>CAIOVI010000063.1 GCA_903861715.1 uncultured bacterium | reverse complement strand
TTTTGGCAATATTTTCGCTGGCGAAGTTTTGATTGCTTCAATGATGGCACTGTCCGCTTTCATCTTGCCACTGCCGTTTATGTTTTTGGAATTGATTGTGGGCATTGTGCAAGCCTTGGTGTTTGCGATTTTGACGTTGGCGTTTATGAGCATTGCGACGATTGCGGAAGAACACTAGGCCCAACGAAAATACTAATCTTTTACGAATATACTAATAAAATCCAGATTCGTATATTAGTATGAGATTAGTAAATTAGCGGGGAGTATTAATTAATTTTTTTAATAACACACTTATTATTCTCCCAAAAAGAGAGAAAGAATGGTAAATGTGTAAATAAAAGTATGGATCTAACAATGCTTGCAAAAGCGCTAACCATCGGGATTGGTTCAATCGCACCTGCGTTTGCCATCGGGATGATTGGTTCAAAAGCGATGGAATCAATCGGACGCAATCCGGAAGCTACAGAGAAAATCTTTGTGCCGATGCTTCTGATGGCTGCCTTTGCCGAAGCCGTAGCTATCTACGCCTTGGTGATTGCATTTTCAATCAAGTAAATGTTTCGATTGGCTCTGTCATTTTTGATGGAGCCAAGAATAAGTATTTATTGATAAATTAAGATTGTATCCCCACGAAAATACTAATCTCATACGAATATACTAATGAAGAAAAAATTCGTATATTAGTAAAAGATTAGTAAATTAGTGGGTGAGATAACTAGACAAAATTTTATGGAAGAACTTATCAAAACATTTCACATCGACATCAAACTAATTTTGGCGCAGCTGGTCAACTTCGGCATTGTGCTGTTTGTGCTCAAACGCTATGCTTATGGGCCGGTGCTGAAAATGATGCAGGAGCGCACGGACAAGATTGAAAAAGGCATGGCGGATGCGGAAAGCGCTGGCAAGAAAATTTTGGAAATTGCTGAAAAAGAAAAAGAAGTTTTGGTTGAGGCGAGAAAACAAGCACAAGAAATTGTGACCAAGGCTGAAGAGATTGCCAAGAAAAACAAAGAGGAAATTATCACCGAAGCCAAAAATCAATCCGAAAAGATTTTGTCAGATTCAGTCAAAAAAATCGAGCAAGAAAAAAATCAGATGATGCAAGAGGTCAAAGGTCAAATCGCCGAACTGGTGATTGCCGCCACGGGGAAGGTGATTGGTGAAAAGATGGATAGTGAAAAAGATGTGCAACTCATAAAAAGTGTCATTGAAAATTAATTTTATATGTCATCCTGAGGAGCATAGCAATACGTTTTTAAATTTCGTCATCGCGAGAATTTTTGTACTCAAAAATTCGTGGCGATCCAGAGCTTAGCAACGCCCTGGATTGCTTCGGAGGATTACCTCCTCGCAAAGACATAGTTTCTATTTAGAAGTTAAAAAAATGAAAATATCAACTCAACAATACGCCCAAACTTTGTTAGATCTGACTGACGGAAAATCCGAACAGGAAGTTTTGACCGTGCTTGCAAAATTTGCCGAGCAGCTCAAAAAAGATGGGCAACTCAAAAACGCTGACAAGATTATGGAAAAATTTTCTGATTTGTATAATAGTAAAAATGGAATAGTTGTGACCCAAGTCTGCGTTCGCAGAGATGTGTCACAAGATGTTTTGAAAGAAATCGAAGATTTTGTGCAAAGAAAATATGGCGCCAAAAAAGTTGAGCTGAAAATTGTGCTTGATGAAAACATTAAAGGCGGCATTGTGATTAGGGTTGGAGATGAAGTTTTGGATGCCAGCGTGGGAGGGCAGTTGGAGAAGCTTAGAAAGCTTTTAACTTCCTAGACTTTAGCTTTTTAGGAAATGCAGAAATATAAATGCATTTTCTTCCTCCTTTAGAAAAGGAGGATTGAGGTGGATTTGAAAGGCTAGCTCAGACAAAGAAAGTTTTTCGAATCCCTCCGCAAATGCTGCACTCGCTCGCATTCGCCACTTTTCCAAAGGGAGGAGCAGAATTCGTTTGTAGATTTGCCTGCCTCGACGGTAGGCGAGTAGCAGATTTGTATATTTGTGGGGGTAATTAGTATATTCGTAAGAGATTAGTAATTTAGTGGGAAATAAAAGAAATAAATTTAACTAAACTTAAATAAACATTATGAATAAAGATTTTATCGTCGAGCAATTGAAAAAACAAATTGAAGGTTTCAAGAATGAAGTGTCAACTGAAAAAGTTGGCAAGGTGATTGAGGTGGGAGATGGCATTGCCAGAATTTCAGGTCTTTCAGATTTGATGGCCAGCGAAATGGTCGAATTCATCACGCAGACTAATGCGGACGGGACGCAGACTAATACAGAAAGCGTTTTTGGGGTTGCACTTAATTTAGAGGAGGACAGAATTGGTGCGATGATCCTTGGCGACTATACAGGAATCAAAGAAGGCGATGAAGTGAAAGCCACTGGCAAAGTTTTGTCGATTCCGGTTTCTGACAAAATGATTGGACGTGTGATCAATCCCTTGGGAATTCCAGTCGATGGCAAAGGTGACATTTTGGCTGAGAAATTTTATCCTGTCGAAAAAATTGCGCCAGGTGTGATCACACGAAAATCAGTGCATCAACCAGTGCAAACTGGCATTAAAGCGATTGACGCGATGATTCCGATTGGACGCGGACAGCGTGAACTGATTATTGGTGACCGCCAAACTGGCAAGACTGCCATTGCCGTGGACACTATCATCAACCAAAAAGGACAGAACATGAAATGCATCTATGTCGCCATTGGTCAAAAGGAAAGCAAGATTGCTCGCATCGTGGGCGAACTTGAAAAGAAGGGTGCCATGGAATACACCACTATCATTGTGGCTGGAGCCTCTGACAGTGCCGCACTTTCTTTTATTGCGCCATATTCAGGTTGCGCTTTGGGAGAATATTTCATGGACAAAGGCGAGGACGTGCTGGTGGTTTTTGATGACCTTTCTCGCCACGCTTGGGCTTATCGCCAAGTTTCTTTGATTTTAAAACGACCACCAGGACGTGAAGCTTATCCTGGAGATGTTTTTTATTTACATTCTCGCTTGCTTGAAAGAAGTGCCAAACTCAATGAAGATTTTGGCGGCGGCTCAATGACAGCCTTGCCAATCATTGAAACTCAAGCGGGCGACGTTTCAGCCTACATTCCAACCAACGTGATTTCCATCACTGATGGTCAAATCTTTTTGGAATCAGATTTGTTCTACAAGGGCATTCGTCCAGCGGTGAACGTGGGACTTTCCGTTTCTCGCGTGGGAGGAAGTGCGCAAATTAAAGCCATGAAAAAAGTGGCTGGCAAAATCCGTTTGGAATTGGCGCAGTTCCGTGAACTTGAAGCCTTTGCCCAATTCGGCTCAGACCTCGATGAAAAAACTCGCGCTCAAATCGAACGTGGAAGAAGATCGGTGGAGATCCTTAAACAAGGGCAATACGAACCAATGGCCGTCGAGCATCAAGTTGCAATTTTGTATGCCTTGACTAATGGCTATGTGGACGACGTGGAAGTTTCCGAGGTTCGCAATTGGGAAAAAGATTTTCACAAATATCTCGATTCATCCGCCAAAGAAGTTGTCACTCTGATTGCCGAAAAGAAAGAATTGTCAGACGAGGTGGTGACAGCGCTGGAGAAAGCGATTCGTGATTATAAAGAAGTGTATCAGAAATAAGTTATACGGAAACACACAGAATAAGATAGAAGAACACAAAGACACAGAATATTTAAAAATTATAGAGAACTATTGAAGTAAAACTGAATCGATATCTGTTTTTCTGTGTCGTTCTGTTGACTTCCGTGTTTCTCTGTTAGACATAATTATGGCATCCTCTCTAGACATAAAACGTAGAATCAGATCTATCAATTCCACCAAAAAAATCACCAAAGCGATGGAGATGGTTTCGGCTGCCAAAATGCGTCGAGCGGTGGCGAGCGTGTTGGCAATTAGGCCTTATGCCCATGCAGCCTGGAGCGTGCTGACAAATTTGTCCAAAGCCTTCGAAGAATTTTCAGGTCATGGTTTTTTGGAAATTCGGCCCGTGAAAAATGTGCTGATGATTGTGGTGACTTCCAATCGCGGACTTTGCGGATCATTCAACACGCAGATTGCCAAGAAAATCAGAGAAGAAATTGCCAATCCAGAGAAATTGAAAATCAATAGAATCGGAAACAAAAAAATTCAATCAGCTGTGGCGGATCAAGAATTGGGAATCGATTTTATTACGATTGGGAAAAAAGGCGAAGCGATGGTGAGGAAACTAAGTAAAGATATCATTGCTACTTTTCCGGACGGAGCTGCTTTTTCTGTGGCGGGTGACATCAAGCCGCTTTCAAAAATTGTGATGGAAGCGTATTTGGAAAAAAGGTATGACAAAGTGGTGGTGATTTATACTGACTATGTCAGTGCCGTCAATCAGCAAACTCGGATTCGTCAAATTTTGCCAATTTCAAAAATTGACATTGAAAAACAAATTGCCGAGATGGATGTGGTGGCCAAAGAATATGGATTGGTCGAACCGAAAGTTGAATATAAGATTGAGCCAAGTCCGCAGGAAGTCTTGGAGTTCATTTTTCCGCGTCTGATTGAGATGCAACTTTTCCATGGCATTTTGGAATCAGCTGCCTCCGAACACAGCGCCCGCATGGTGGCCATGAAAAGCGCTACGGATGCTGCCGGCGAAATGTCCGAAGATTTGACGTTGGCTTACAATCAAATCAGACAAGGAAAGATCACCCAGGAAATTGCTGAGATCAGTGCGGGGAGGGCAGCGCTCGAATAGCTTGTTAGGCGTTAGCTCCTTAGCTTTTTAGGAAATACGGAAAAATAAATGCATTTTCTTCCCCCTTTGGAAAAGGGGGATTGAGGGGGATTCGAAAGGTTAGCTTGAACAAAGAAAGTTTTTCGAATCCCTCCGCAAATGCTGCACTTGCTCGCATTTGCCACTTTGCCAAAGGGGGGGGCAAGAAGAAGCGGAATTCAAATACACAATTCAGCCTTCAATTTTCAAAAATTAAATGCTGATAGTAGATTTGAAAAAATGAGAAAATAAAAATGCCTTATCTCAATGATTTTTGTCAAAGAAATAAGGCAGTTGAGTTTTTATTTGGAGAGAATTTAAGCTTTGTATCGCTGGACAGCTATACAAATTTTTATAAAATCACGGGGGGTATTTGCTGTCGTTACTATTTGAGGAAATCCCAGTAGTATGGCATTGGCCTCTGTCGGGTATTCCTTAGCTACCCTATCAGCTTCGATAAAAATTGCGTCAGTCAATTTTTCCTCATTGTAAGTGCCTGACACAAATTTCAAAATAAAACAAAGAGGTTTGCCAATTGGCTCACCTGTCGGTTTTTCTAATAATCTTAATTGCTGCATGGTATTTTTCTCCGGAAAGTTGAAAGGACTGGTTAAAATAAAAATTCGTTGATTTTCACTAACTTTTAATTATACTCCCAAATCCACATTTTGTCAAGCACGTAAAGTCGAGTACGACCACGTGCCACAGTCCCTCGAAATTCTTGCTCTGTTTATGGCTCAGGGAAGCCACTGATAGAGGATGAAGTTTGAAACGAATAATCAAGATACAAGAGTAGTTTTTAAATAACCAAGATACAAGATACAATAACCAAACAAAACTCAATAATCAAAACTCAAACATTCAAACCTTTTGGATTTTTGGATATTGGAATTTGAATTTTGTTTGATGTTTGTTTCTTGCCTGCCTGCCGGTAGGCAGGGTGTTTGTATCTTTGCGTAAATAATATTTTTTAACTAAAATTTTAATTAGAAATTAATAAAACATTATGAGTAAAAACATTGGTAAGATAATTCAAATCATTGGCCCGGTCGTCGACGTGCAATTTTCTGCCTCATCGGCAGACGGGGAAGGAAACTTGCCGGAAATTTATAACGCGCTGGAAATCCAGCTGGCGGATGGCGGCAAATTAGTTTTGGAGGCTCATCAACACACAGGCTCTGGGAAAGTGCGAGCGGTGGCCATGGGAACAACTGACGGCTTGCGTCGCGGGATGGAAGTGGTGGACACGGGCGCCCCGATTCAAGTGCCGGTGGGACAGGAAACCTTGGGACGCATGTTTAATCTTTTGGGTGAGGCGATTGATGGCAAACCATTTCCCGCAACGGATAAAACACAGATTAATGACGGAAAAAACACAGATAAAACAGAAGGTAAAATTAAATTCTTGCCTATTCACAGAGATGCGCCAAAATTTTCACAGTTGGCAACCGAAGCCGAAATTTTTGAAACTGGGATCAAAGTTATCGATTTGATTTGTCCTTTCGTGAAAGGTGGAAAGGTTGGACTTTTTGGTGGCGCTGGTGTGGGCAAGACCGTGGTGATTCAGGAACTTATTCGCAACATTGCGCAGGAGCACGGTGGCTTTTCCGTTTTTGCTGGGGTGGGCGAACGCACCCGTGAAGGCAATGATCTTTTCCATGAAATGAAAGAATCGGGCGTGCTCGACAAAACAACCTTGGTGTTCGGACAAATGAATGAGCCGCCAGGAGCTCGCCAACGGGTGGCGCTTTCAGCTTTGACTATGGCAGAATATTTCCGCGACCAAGAAAACAAAGACGTGCTGCTTTTCGTGGACAACATTTTCCGTTTCACACAAGCTGGCTCAGAAGTTTCAGCGCTTTTGGGACGCATTCCATCAGCAGTGGGTTATCAACCAACGCTGGCGGAAGAAATGGGAAAATTGCAGGAAAGAATTACTTCAACCAAAAATGGCTCGATCACTTCTGTGCAAGCGGTTTATGTGCCAGCTGATGACCTCACTGACCCAGCGCCAGCCACCACTTTCGGACATTTAGATTCAACCGTGGTGCTTTCGCGCGGACTTTCAGAATTGGGAATTTATCCAGCGGTTGATCCCTTGGATTCAAGCTCGACCATTCTTGATCCAAATATTGTGGGAGAGGAGCACTACAACGTGGCTCGCAATGTGCAGCGGGTTTTGCAGAAATACAAAGACTTGCAGGACATCATCGCCATCTTGGGCATGGAAGAGCTTTCCGATGAAGATAAGGTCACTGTGGCCCGCGCTCGCAAAATTCAGAAATATCTTTCCCAACCATTTTTCGTGGCTGAGCAATTCACCGGTGCGCCTGGAAAATATGTAAAACTTGAAGACACAATCCGCGGCTTCAAAATGATTCTCGACGGGCAATTGGATGAAGTGGCAGAACAAGACTTTTATATGAAAGGGTCCATTACAGAAATAACACAGAACAAGACAGAATAGACACAAATGTACAGAATTATGCAGAAAATAAAAGAATAGACGCAGATACACAGAACCACACGGATGATGCAATAAGAATGTGGAAAAAGTTTTGAGTAATAAAAAAATAAAAATAAAATTGATTTATGGAAAGCGCAGGGAAAGAATTTTTGTATAAAGAATTGAGTTATAAGATAGTTGGTCTTTGTATGGAAATTCAAAAAGAATATGGAAGTTTTCATCGGGAAAGTATTTACCATAATGTGCTAAAAGAAAAGCTCGAAAAAGAAAGTATTACTCACCTGTCAAAGCCTATGGTAAAAGTTTTTTCCAAGGAAACTGGTAATAAGCTAGGTTATTATGTGCCTGATTTTCTTGTTGAAAATAAAATCATGGTTGAGTTAAAAGCTAAGCCAGTGGTTTTCAAATGTGACGAGATTCAACTTTCTGAATATATAAAGACTACGCAATACGAAGTTGGTTATTTGATTAATTTTGGTGTGATGCCGCTTTATTTTAAAAGAATTATTTACACTAACGATAAAAAAAATTTATTATTAAGCGCCAAAAATTAACAGTATTTTTCTGTGTTTCTGTGTCGTTCTGTTAATTTCTGTGTTTATCTGTTTATGCAAAAAATAAAATTCAAGATCGTTACTCCGGAAAAAACCTTGTTTGAACAGGAAATCGATCAGGTGACTTTGCCGGTTTCGGATGGGCAAGTGACCATTCTGCCTGGACATCGCAGCTATATCGCTTCGCTGAAACCTGGCGAAATCATGTTTAAAGCTGATGACAAAGAAATTGCGATGGCAACTTCGGGAGGCTTTATCGAATTTAACAACAATGAATTGGTGGTGTTGGCTGACACGGCAGAAGTGGCTAGTGAAATTGATTTGCAAAGAGCTGAGGAAGCAGTCAAAAGAGCGCAAGATTTGAAGAATGAAAAAGTTTCCCTGAGTGAGCAAGAATATGCTCGCGTGGCCGCCGCCATCGAAAGAGAAGCTGTCCGCATTCGCGTGGCCAAGAAACATCACAATAAGCACAATATTAAGATAGATTGATTTTAAAAAAGATTAACTTTTTGATTGTACCTAGTTATATTTTTTTTGACAGTAATTTTAAATTTGAAATTTACAATTTGAAATGAATGTTAAAATTATTAAATTTTTTAAAATTCTGACATTTAAATTTGATTTAAAATTTCAAATTAAAAATTTACAATTGGCAGTCAGGCTCTTGCCAAAAATCGAAATATCGAGCAAAATAGATAGCGTTAGAAGTTAAGCTGTTATAAACCTCAATCCCTAACTACTTTTATGAAATCTCTCCAATTGTTGAAAATCTTGTTTTTTGGGCCAAAAGTGACCGAAGATGAAAAAAAATTGAAAGACTTGCCCCAGGATGCTGCCTTTGAGGAAGTTGGCAAACAAGTCGCCGAAGTCGTAAAAAGGCTCTACGGAGGCAGATCTCTGCGCATTCGGGCCGTTGATGGAGGCTCAACCAACGCCGAAGAAATTGAACTGACAGCGCTAAATAACGCTTATTATGACATTGACCGTTTTGGTCTCTCTTTTGTGGCATCTCCGCGGCATGCGGACATGCTTTTTGTGACTGGTCCAGTGACGCGTAATTTGGAAACGGCGGTGCGGACGACCCATGAAGCTGCTCCAAGGCCTTGCCTGGTGGTGGCGGTTGGGGATGGCGCTTGCGATGGGGGCATTTGGAAGGATTCCTATGCGGTGGTGGGCGGCGTTGAAAAAGTGATTCCGGTTGATCTCAAAATTCCTGGCGATCCGCCAACTCCGACGGAAATTTTGCGTGGGGTTTTGCGTGCACTCAAAACTAGGATTTAAATCTCGAGTTATACGCAAATTATGGCTTTCAGAAATTAAGTTAGAAATTTTTACTTCCCTTGTTTACTTTTTCTGGCGCGCACCTTGGTTAGGAACTATAACCAATCGCTCAGAATTTGCTGTCGGTCGCAGTGGTCTAAAAAGCAAACAAGCTCGTAAAAATTTTGAGGTAATTTCTGGCTAGAACCCCTTAATGTTTGTGAACCTAAATCTCTGAAAATTAAATTATATGACGATAAATTTCATAGCCTACGCAGTATTTGCCTATTTCCTGGGATTGATTTTCTCGGCTGGTTTTGCTTTGCTTGGCAAGCAGTGGAAAAAATCAATTCAACTTTTCGTGCTTTCAAATCTGGTTGGCTTTGTGGCAGGCGTTTCTTTTCTGCTTAATTTTTCTTCAAGACAAATTATCTTGGCCAGAGTTGATTGGTTTTTCCATTTTTTGCCAACCCTGAATTTGCTTTCAGCCATCTTTTTCACTTTCATAAGCCTGGTCTCTGCTTTGGTTGGAATTTATAGTTTCCGATATTTGGAGCTGTATAAAGAAACTTACAATCCCGCACTGACTCAATTTTTGATTGTGGTTTTTGTTTTTGGGATGCAGGGTGTGCTTTTTGCCAGCAATTCTTTTTCATTTTTGCTTTTGTGGGAAGTGATGTCGATCTCATCTTTCTTTTTGGTTTTTGCCGATGGAAAAGAGCAATCTTTGAAAGCAGCTTTCTTTTATTTTGTGATGACGCATCTTGGAGCTTCCGCAATTTTGGGCGGCTTTTTGATTTTGGGAAATGGCTCAATTCTTTTTGATTTTGCAAATCTGACTGCGGCGTGGCAAAATTTGGCGCCAGCGTTGCAAGCCACAACCTTCCTGTTATTTTTGTTTGGTTTCGGCAGCAAGGCTGGGCTGGTTCCATTTCATGTTTGGTTGCCAGAGGCTCATCCGGAAGCGCCAAGCAATGTTTCAGCTTTGATGTCTGGTCTGATGCTCAAGGTGGCCGTGTATGGCTTTATTCGAGTGGTCTTTGCTTTTGCAGGATTGCCAAGTTGGGCAGGGCTGACGGTGATTGCGCTGGGGTTGCTGTCTGGAATTGTGGGCGGCTTGCACGCTGCTGTTGAAAGGGATTTAAAACGGGCGTTTGCTTTCAGCAGTATCGAAAATTTGGGCATCATTTTCACTATGTTGGGAACCTGTCTTTATCTGTTGGCGCAAAATGCTGGCAGCAGTGTGATTGCAATTTCCAACCTCATTTTGGTTTTTGCAATTTTCCACGCAATCAATCATGCATTTTTCAAGACGGCGCTTTTCCTCGCCAGCGGAGTGGCGATCAATCGTTTTCACTCTCGTAGTTTGGAAGTGATGGGAGGTTTGGCCAAAATTATGCCATTTTTTTCCTTGGCTTTTTTGCTAGCTATTTTGGGCTCCTTGCCGATGCCGCCGTTTGGAACTTTTTTTGGAGAATGGGGATTTATCCAAAGTGTGATCACGTTGCTCCATGATGCCAAGCTTGGAACTGAAGTGGCCATTGTGTTGGTGGCAGTGCTTGCACTGCTAGGGCTGATTGGCGGCCTGGCAACTTTTGCAATGGTTAAAGTTTTTGGCATTTCTATGTTGGGCTTGGCTCGCAACAAACACGTGGATGCCAGTGACGAGAAAAAAGACTGGTTACTCAGTTTGCCAATCATGGGGTTGGCTTTGACAGTGGCGACGCTGGGATTTTTTGCCAAACCGCTCATTGAATTTTTGAATTTCAAGGCCAACCTTTTGACCAGTGGTGTCATCGTTAGAAGCTATGTGTCTGGCAATCAACTTTCCTCAATGGTGGTTTTTCTGGTGCCAGCCTTTTTGTTGGCAGGCATTTATTTGCTGTATGTCTTTTTCAAAAAAGAGATTGCGGAGAGATCCTATCAGACGTGGGATTGCGGTCAACCGATTAATGAAACCATGGAATATAGCGCTACGGCTTTTTCGGCGCCAATTCGTTTTTTCTTTTTGCAATTGATTAAGCGCAGCAAAAAAATGCAGTCCAAGCCAGTTGTCGAAACCAATCCTTGGATTCGCAATTACACCTTTGCTTTGTCTTTTAATTCAATTTGGAAGGACGCACTCTATCAACCGATCATTTTTATTTTGAAATTTATTGCCGAAAGAGTGAAAGTTCTGCAGGGTGGTCGCATTCAATATTATTTGCTTTTTGTGTTGGGAACGCTAATTGTCACTTTAATTATATTTTTATGAATCCAATTTTAGCAACTTTATTGCAAGCCATTTTTGTTCTGGCGGTGGCACCTTTAACTGCCGGGTTGGTCAAATTTTTCAAAGCTCGCCTGCAGGGTCGTCGTGGAGCCTCGCCACTGCTACCTTATTGGACTTTTGCAACGCTGTTGAAAAAAGAGATGGTGATTTCAGATGTCACTTCTTGGGTTTTTCGGGCAGTGCCTTTTGTGGTGCTTTCAACTTCAGTGGTGCTGGCCTGCGTTTTGCCATTGCTTTTTGTGGGCGGCAAGTTGGCGAGTCTCAGTGATTTTCTCTTCGTGGCGGGCATTCTGATGCTGGGTTCAATCTTTTTGGTTTTAGGTGGACTCGACACCGGCAGTGCTTTTGGGGGCATGGGATCCAGTCGAGAAATGACAATTGCTTCCTTGATTGAACCAACTATCATTATGGTTTTCGCGGCCATGAGCTTTGTGGCTGGCACGTTTGCTATTGATGGAATGGTTGGGCAGCCTCTGATTTGGAATCATCCTTATTTGCTGCTTTCAGTTTTTGCCTTTTTCTTGGTTACTTTGGCAGAGAACGCTCGCTATCCAGTCGATAATCCAGCTACGCATTTGGAGCTGACAATGGTGCATGAAGCAATGATTTTGGAATATTCTGGTCCCTTTTTGGCAATGCTGGAATATGCCAGTGCTATCAAATTGACCGTTTTCGTGATTTTGCTTTCCAATTTTATTTTTCCAGCCACGGTTTTGGCAGTGGCTAGTTTCAGTTTTCTCAGCGCACTTTTGGCAATCGGTTTGGGAATTGTGAAAGTGGTGGTAGCTATGGGACTGCTGGCACTCTTGGAATCAACTGTGGTAAAAATGAGATTTTATCGCATGCAAGAATTTATGTCGATTGCTTTTTTCACCGCCTTGGCTGGGATGTTGGTGGCATTGTTTTCAGCTTTCCTCAATGTGAGCATCGGTTGGCACACAATTTTTGGAGCATTGGCGGTTTTCTTTGTAGTGCTGCTTTTTGGTCGAGCTAGGAGTTATGCTATGGTTCGATACTACGCACTTTCCTCACTTTCGATTGCAGGCATTGCCTTTGGTTTGTCTTTTCTTTTTGAAGCCGAAAAAATTCATTTGTGGATTTTTGCAGTGGTGACTATTTTGATCAAAACTATCATGGTTCCGATGGTGATCAGATATGCTCAGCGAAAACACAAAGATTTGATTAGCGCACCGTCATTTCTCAAGCCTGCTTCGAGTTATTTTGTGATTGTGGCAATTTTGGGTGTAACCTTCTTTGTTATGCAGCACACGCCAATTGTGGGGATTGTGGAATTTGACACGTTGCTTTATGTTTCAATTGCGCTGATTGGCATTGGTTTGGCAACGAT
The DNA here is from genome assembly GCA_903861715.1 of uncultured bacterium. Classification (GTDB taxonomy): domain Bacteria; phylum Patescibacteriota; class Minisyncoccia; order Moranbacterales; family GWC2-37-73; genus CAIPMZ01. The sequence goes on along the minus strand of CAIOVI010000063.1, from coordinate 1,925 downwards.
GATTGTGCATCGCAACATTTTGTCTCAAGTGCTGGGTCTGCTTACGATGGAAAATGGAGTGACGGTCTTTACTTTGGTGACGGTCAAATCTTTGCCGCTAGTTGTTGAGCTTGGAGTTTTTGCGATTATCGTGGCGAGCGCCTTCATCTTGTCAATTTTGGGTGCCAGAATTAGAGAATTTCACGGTTCGACTGACACAGAAAAGTTGCGTAGTTTGACGGAATAACAAAGCGACTCGAATGACTCGAATGAGCACTCGAATGACTCGAATAGAAAAATGAGGAGGATAATTTTAAAAATAATTCAAATTGTTAGGACTTGTGCGTTTGATCGAAAAATTATTTACAAGTGGCTTTTTTAGCGAGAGAGACTTGAAGTAGACCAGGAAGAATTTTCTTAGCAGGTTTTTCATGCTCTAGGAATTTGAGAGCAGGCGCACAAGTCCTAATAATAAATCAAGAAATAATTCATATGACTCCAATTATCACAATCATTTTTATGTTGGCGGGTTCGGCTGGGGCAATTTTTTTGAAAAAAGAAAAAGAAATTTTGCTTTCGACTTGGGTCTTTGCTTTGCTAGGCAGCCTTTCAATGTTTTCAATTTCCTTGCCAGTGCTTTTGCATTTGGCGGAAAATTGGCATGATCAGATTTGGCTTTTGGACGGCTTTTCAGCCTTGATGGCCACTTTGGTAACCTTCGTCTATTTGATGGCGGCCCTGGTCAGTGTGCGCTATATTGGTCATGAATATGAAGAAAAAATCATCACCTTGGCTGATTTGAAACTATATTTTGCGCTGTTTCATGTGTTCGCCCTGTGCATGGTTTTGACTGTCATTGCTAACAACACCTTGCTTTTATGGATGGCTTTGGAGGGCACCACGCTTTCTTCGACTTTTTTGGTGGGACTTTATCGCAAAAAAACTTCCGCTGAAGCGGCTTGGAAATATATCATCATTTGTTCAACCGGCATCAGTTTGGGCTTGTTGGGGATTTTGTTGTTTGGTTATGGCTTGGTGGTTGGCGGTTTGAAAGAGGAGGGGATTTTCACCTTGACTGCGCTTTTTCAAAACGCTCATTTGATTTCGCCTGAAATTGTGAAATGGGCTTTTGTGTTTTTGTTCATTGGCTTTGGGGCCAAACTTGGAATTGTGCCGATGCACATTTGGTTGGCTGATGCCCACAGCAATGCACCGTCACCGATTTCGGGTTTGTTTTCTGGGATACTTTTGAATATCGCCCTTTACGGAATTATTCGTTTTCGTTTTATCACGGACTTGGCTCTTGGCAGCAGTGATTGGAGCGGGCGTTTGTTTCTGTTTTTCGGTTTTATTTCTATTTTGGTTCCAGCATTCATGATGTTAGTTCAGAAAAACTACAAACGCATGTTGGCTTATTCGAGTGTGGAGCACATGGGCTTGATCAATTTTGCTCTGGCGCTTTCTCCCTTGGGAGCTTTGGCAGCAGTCATGCACATGATTGGACACACGCTGACGAAATCGATGTTGTTTTTTGGAGCTGGCGAAATTTTGACCAACTATAAAACCACTCAAACTGAGCAAGTGAAAAATCTTTTGAAAAGAGCGCCTTACACTGCCGTGCTCTTTTTGTTGGGCATTTTGGCTATTGTGGCTTTGCCACCTTCTATTTTGTTTGTCAGTGAATACACCATCTTCACGGCAGCTTTTGCAATGCATCCAATTTTGGCGTTGTTGATTTTCTTGGCTTTGAGCGTGATTGCCTATGCCATGTTGCATTCAACCATTAGCATGTTTTTCCCAGCAATTGGCAGTGAAGATGAGCCAGCGCCAAAAAAAGAAAAATGGAATGTCACGCACTGGGTGATGACTTTGCAGCTGATTTTGATTGTGAGTCTGACTTTCTTTTTTTCCTCTGGCAATGGTTTGGCTTTCCTAGATTCAATTGC
>CAIOVI010000062.1 GCA_903861715.1 uncultured bacterium | reverse complement strand
TATGAACATCCAAGAGATTCTCAAAAATTTTTCGCAGATTCAAGTGATTGATCAAAAAGGGGACACAGTTTTCGCTTCAGTCGAGCGGGAAAATTTGGCCTATGCGACAACGATTTTGGTCAGTGAATATGGCTTGGCGCTCTCATCGCTCTTTGGCACGGACAATCGCCAGGAAGATCAAACTTTTGGCGTGCATGTGATTTTTGGCAATGACCAAGCTCAAGAGTGGCTCAAACTTTCAACCAAGGTTCCAGCCAATGATCCGCATTATCCTTCAATCACAAAGACTGTGATGGCTGCGCATTGGTATGAACGATATTTGCAAGATATGTTTGGGGTTGAGCCCAAAGGTCATCCAGATCCAAGGCGCTTGGTCAATCATGAGAATATGCCTGAGGGAATTTTTCCGTTGCGCAAAGATTTTGCCTGGAACGCGGAACTTGAAAAAGCCAATGTGGCCTATCCAATGCATCACGTGGCTGGGGAAGGAATTTTTGAAATTCCAGTTGGTCCAATTCATGCTGGCATCATTGAACCGGGACATTTCCGTTTCAATGTGGCCGGAGAAAGAATTTTGACTTTGGAAGGAAAGCTTTTTTTCACTCACAAGGGAGTGGAAAAATTGTTGGAAGGAAAAAATGTCAATCAGGCGCTCCCATTCATTGAAAGACTTTCGGGGGACATGGCTGCCGGGCACGCATTGGCTTTTGTGCAAGCAACTGAAAAAATTTCCGCTTGCCAAATTTCAGCTCGCGCTGAGCATTTGCGCACCCTTGTTTGCGAATTGGAAAGAATCACCATGCACATTCACGACCTGTCCAATATTGGGGGAATGGGCACTGGCTATTCTTTCATTGCGGCCAATGGTTTTCGTGTCAAAGAAAGAATGATGCGACTTTCCAATATCATTTTTGGCAATCGTTTTTGGCGAGGCTTCATTATCCCCGGCGGAGTTTCAGTTGATATTGACAATCACAAACTGGAAAAAATTCTGCTCATTTCCAAAGATGCTTGCCAGGAGATGCAAAAAATTGTGGCGCAAGCTTTGGCTTCCGATGGCTTCTTGGATCGCCTGCAAACCACTGGCGTGCTTCCCTTGGAGGCAGCGAAAGCTTTCGGCGCTCTCGGCATTGCGGCTCGCGGCTCCGGACTTGATCGCGATGTGCGTCGAGATCATCCACACGGCGTTTATGCGCAGTATCCTCTTGAAATTGCTAAAGAAAAGAAGGGTGACGTGCACGCGAGATATTTGGTGAGAATCAAGGAATTGGAAACATCCCTGGCTTTGATTGAAAAAATTGTCAAAAATATTCCCGAGGGAGAAATCAAAACTGCTTTTGAGGTTAAAAATGGTTTTGCACTTGGCGCCACAGAGTCTTGGCGCGGAGAAATTTTGTGCGCCCTGGAAATCAAAAACGGAGTCATTGAAAGATGCTTTCCACGCGACCCTTCTTTTTGCAACTGGGCTCTTTTTGGCATCATGGGTCCCGGCAACATCGTGCCCGATTTTCCCCTCATCAACAAATCTTTGAACCTGAGTTATTCGGGAACAGACCTTTGATTTTCTCTACGAATTACGAATTTAAGCTTCCCCCTTTGGAAAAGGGGGATTGAGGGGGATTTGAAAATTATATTTGCAAAGAAAGTTTTTCAAATCTCTCGTGAATGCTGCACTCGCTCGCATTCACTCTCTTTTCTAAAGAGAGGGGCAAACTCGTTCGTACATTCGTAAAAATTCGCCTGTCTGCCGGTAGGCAGGTAATTCGTAGAACATTAAGAGTTATCCACTCTCCCGACCCGCCACCAGGCGGGTCTTTTTTTGCCTAAAAATGGCTCAAAATAGCCAAAAAAGACATTTTATCAATTTTTGATATTTGGCAAAAAATGTATTGACAAAGATGCAAAGTGAGAGTAGCATTTATAGTTGTATAACCATACAATAAAATTTTTTAGAAGTGGTTTTTTAAAAAAATAAACATAGTAAAGAGGTGCTCAATGCAAAATAACACTGATGGTGTACCGGAAATTTTCAGAAAAAAAGTTGAAAGATTAATTGAAATCAATGAGGCTTATGCAATTCAGTATTTTGATCAGCTGTTACTTCTTGAAGCTTATAAAAAAAAACATCCAACAAGGGTAGTTGTATTTAAATGTTCAGACGGTCGCATGTTGTTTGCTCATTTTACTGGAACTCCTTTAGGTTATTTGCACAATTTCCGTAATCTCGGAGGGCAGTTTAATTTCGGCTGGAAGGGATTGCAGAGTGCTTTTAACTATCACGTAAAGGAGGCGAGCAACGATAATAGCGGATGTTTAGCAATTGTCACATATCATTATTCGGAAGGAGATGCTAAAAGAGGATGCAAGGCAAATAATTTCGATAAGGTAATATCAATTAGGGGTGCTGAAAGGTTTGCTAGGCAAATCAGAACCGCCTATAAGGATATAGGTTATCCTGCCAGTGTTGACGTTGTGGTTGTCGGTGTGGAAACTGATGAAGATGCTTTAATACTGCACGGTGAAAATGGAGATCATCAACCAGTTAATTTAGGAGACTCGAGTCCTACTGTATCTGAAAAAGAGTTGCTTCAAAAAATTCGTGTTTTATTTCCAAGCATGTCAACTACGATGTGTGTTGACTTTCTGCCACTTATCCACAATAACATAAAACACATTGCCAAGGTGAGGAAAACAAAAAGACCAATAACGGAGCTTGATCATAACGAATTTGTTGTTGGGATTGGTGGTTCACTTGCCTTTGATTGGTTTCATATACCAAATATAGCAATTTTGGTTGGTCAACATAATCCAAATGTCGAAAGGCCAATAAAGAGTGCATTAGAGGTTATTAAACCAAACGCAAAAAAAGAAGGTTTTATTTTGTTGTCTGGGGCTAGTTATGGAAAACATAACCCAGAAGCTTTTGCACTTGCCGAGGCTAAATATTATAGTCGCTTGGGGCAAGAGCTTGTTAAACAATATCATCCAGAACTCCTTGAATTTATGTATCCTATGAAAATCTTATTGAACACTGAAACTCAAAAATTCAAAATGTTTTAAAGTATTGATTATATTTTTTTAATAAAGCACTGCTGCGTAATTTAACGGCGGTGCTTTTTTCTTTTCTGAAAAAAGTGGTATAATGCTTATAGGTAAAAAACTTTTTTAAAAAAAATAAAATGAACACAAAAGAAAATCTCGCCAGGGGCGAAAAAACAGTTGCGACAAAAAGTGACTTGCTTCATTTGAAAAGAAAAAAATCAATTTTGATTTTGTTGATTTTGGCGACAGTGCTTTTTGCGGGTTTGATTGTGATTGCCAAATTTTCTCCTCGAGTTGTGAGTGGAATTGAAAACAGTCCAACGACGACGATTGGAGTTTCTAGTGTTGGGGCGGGCTCTGCTCCTGCTGCAGGTGAGGTGAGAAGCGAAATTTATCCAAATCCAGCCATGCCTGGCTACAACGGACAAAATCAGTTTGTTTTGCCTGAGGATGCAGCGGAAAATGGTGAGCTTTCAATTGGGGTTTTAAATTTGGATGAAGCACGAAAGAAAATGGCAATTATCGCCCAGGGTAGTGGTGGCAATGTTTATTTCACCAACATCACCTATGCTTCTAATAGTATCAAAAAAGGAGTGCTTGTTTTGCAAGTTCCAGTTGGACAATTTGCGAAAACTTTTGAGGCTCTCAAATCAATTGCTTCGCAGGTCTATCGCGAATCAACCCAAAAAATAAGTCCAAGAAATTTGAATTATCCAATGCCAATGTCACAAGGGGCTGGTTCTTCAGCTGAGTTCAAAAATGTTGACGAAGGTGTGGTTCAAAGTTCAGATGCTTCCGGCGTGGCAGTTGGCAGCGAGCCAGCAACTCAATTGGAAAAATCAACTCCAGCACAAACTGATAGTGTTTCTGCAATTGCCATCAATCCAATTTATTATCCGCAAACAGTTCAAGACAAAGGCTATATCAAAGTGACTTTTCTGGATAGTAATGACAATTTGAAAAATGTCACTCCCAAAAATACCAACAAAAACATTTTCGGACTTGGGCAGGGAACTGGAAAAATTGTTTGGCTTGGCTTGTTGCTGAAGGCTGTTTTCTTGGTGCTGCTAATTGCCTTGTTGCTGCTTTTGATTATCAAGTCCATCAAACTTGCTCGCAGACCAAAACCCACCATCACTCGCCAGCTTTCAAAAAGCCGAAAAGCTGCAGTGAAAATAAAAAAGAAATAAGTTTACTTTTACTATGGAAGCATTTTTATCAACAATCGCAGCTAATTTTCCAATGCCAGCCTGGCTGGTTAGTGTTGCCTTGATTATTTGGGTTGTTTATATAATCGTGGGCGTAACTATTCGCATTTTTAGCTTTGTTGATAAAGCGAATAACACGTTGTGTTTGTTTGAGGACGTGAAAAAGGACATAAAATCATTAAACGGAAAGCACACTAAATTGCTTGAAAAATTTAACACGCTCATCGTTGCTTTGGCTGAAAAGAACACTCTTGATAACCCAGATCTTTTTTCCACGAATAGCCCCATCAATCTTACGCCAGCGGGGATTACTTTTGTTGAGGAGGTTGGCTGGAAAACATCGCTGGAAAATGAAGACAACAAAAAAAATCTGTTTGAGGCGTTGGACAAATTTAAGCTGCAGACAAAATATGACGTTGAAAAATATTCCATTGTTCTGCTAACGGAACTTGCGGGGAAAAGTGAGGATAATCCTTACACGCCCGTAAAGAGATTTTTATATGAAAATGCCAAGTTTGATGATTTTAAAGTCATAACTGCATGTGCAATATATCTGAGGGATAAATATCTTGAAAGCCATTTGGAAATCAAAGATTAAACGTATTTAATAAATCCACGAGTTTTTCTGACGTCTCAAAAAGCACCCGCAAGGGTGCTTTTTTGTTGATTAGGATGAAAAAATGCGGAATCAATTTAATTTATGGCAACAGACGTTGGAGGCTCAACCTCCATTGTGGAGGTTGAGCCTCCTTGCAACTGGCGGTGATTTAAAATTAGTTCAGCAGTATTATACCAACTTAACTTAATTAGTTGTAGTTTGCTATCCCGGAGCTAAGCTCCGATTCGGAGCTTAGCTCCGTCACAATATAACACTGATTTAGTTAATTCGGTATTATTGCATTGCGAAAAAGTTTGGAAAATAAAAAACAGAGTCCATCCTTTTTCACAACGTGGTGTGAATTGGGATGAAACTCCGTTCGGTGAGAAAGTCAGGCAGCAATGCTTTCAGTGGCAAGAACATTTTTACTATTTGCCGATCTCATTCGCAAAGTCCCAGTTTTTTGAGTATAGACCACTGAGGCCAGGAGTCTGGTACCTTGTTTAATATCAAAACCATTCTCTGCGGCTGTCACTGTAAAATTTGCCCAGCCCTGTTCTTTCGCCATTTTGTGAACTGCAGCCAATGCTACCGTCTCTGGGTTTACTGTGTTACTCATAATTCAAAGCAGTTTATTCTTTGGAAAAAAATAGAAAGAACAATTTTGATATATTATTGATAACACGCTTTGCCTTTCTTGGCAAGGGGGGCCAAAAAGGAAGCAAAAAGGGCTGGCTGGCTGTTGCCTTTTCGGCGGGTGGGTTGGAACGAGAGAGTGTTGTTATGTGTAGGAAAGTCAAGTATAATATAAATATAACAATAAAAAATATGCAACAAGAAGAATTTTACACAGCCCAAGAATTAGCCGATAAATTGAGGGTAAATATAATGACAATTTACCGATATATAAAGGCTGGAAAATTGAATGCTTATAAGACAGGTAAAGATTTTCGCATTGAGAAAAAAGAGTTTGATAAATTTTTAGAAAAAGCTAAAGCAAATTAGCAAAAAAATTATGCATAATTTCAAACAAGTAGTTGAAAAAATCTTAAAGCAAGAAGAATCCTTTCTTGATAATGAAACAAAAGAATTAAACTATGTGAAAATTAAGGATTCTGCGGATAAGATAGATGCGAAGCTTATTGCCCTCTTGGCGGAACATGTCGAAACGAAAGATAAGTTCTTTACGAAAATAAAAGATGTGTACGTCTTCAATAGCAATGATTTTAAATTTTTCTTGGATGAAAACAAGATCAATAATTCATACACACAGTTTGCAAATCAAATAGGACTTTCCGACAGTGTAGATTTTTTGAAAGACCGAGGCGAGGTTGTACTTGGTTTTCCATATAAAGATTGCATATTAGAAGGTGGACAAAGTACCGAAGAAGGAGTGGACATGTTTTTTGAATATTCTGACAAAAGCAAAGAATATAAAGAAATGACCGCTAAGCGAGGCGAGGTATTTTTCAATCAGGTACTTGCTCGCGATGAAATTGATCGCTTGTTCGATAAAAAGGCTTTGGTTAATTGGAAACGGCACACAAAAGACAGCGGGAAGGATGGTGAAGCTGTAAAGGAACTTGAACGCGATGAAAGCGGAACAATTAAAGAAAATCTAATAATAAAGGGTAATAATCTTCTTGCTTTACATAGCTTAAAATCTGAATTTTCAGGTAAGGTAAAACTTATTTATATTGACCCACCCTATAACACTGAAAATGATACTTTTAAGTATAACGATAATTTCAATCACTCTACGTGGCTCACGTTTATGAAGAATAGACTAGAGGTCGCAAAAAATTTGCTAAAGGATGATGGTGTAATCTTTGTTCAATGTGATAATAATGAGCAGGCGTATTTGAAGATCTTAATGGACGAAATTTTTTGTAGGGAAAATTTTCGCAATAATATCATTTGGCGAAAGTTGCAGAGTGCAAAAAAACAAAGCTCATATCTTTCAAACATAACGGAACACATTCTTGTGTATACAAAAAGTAACAATTTTAAATTAAATAAATTGTTCTTAAAAGCACAAGAGGAAGATGATCTTAAAAATTATCCATATATTGAGGAAAAAACAAAAAGACGATACGGTTCATTTGATTTTACTCAGAAAGGAAAGGGTGAAGCAAAACTGTTTTGTGGAAAGTTGCTAGCACCACCAGTGGGAAAGCATTGGATTTGGGATCAAGAAGGAATTAATAATGGAATAAAAAATAATAGGATAATCTTTACAAAAAACGGTTTACCAAGAGTTAAAAGGTATTTAGATGAAAAAGAAGGTAACCCACTTTCTGATCTATGGAATGATAGCGAAGTTAAAATAATTTCTGCGAACGATAAAGAGAGATTTGAATTTGATGGGCAAAAACCAGAAGGTTTACTTAAGAGGATCGTAGAGATCACAACCGAAAAGGGAGAGCTAGTTTTAGATTATCATGCTGGCACTGGTACAACTCTTGCCGTATCACACAAAACAGGAAGACAATGGATTGGTATAGAGCAAATGGATTACATTCATGATTTGCCTGAAGCAAGATTAAGGGCAGTGTTGAATGGGGAACAATTTGGAATATCAGGAAGTGTAAATTGGCAAGGAGGCGGAAGTTTTATTTATTGCGAGTTGGCAAAATGGAATGAACAAGCAAAAGACGAAATAAATAAGGCTAAGGATTACAAAGCTCTAGAAAAGATGCTGGATACATTGTATGAAAAGTATTTTTTAAATTACAATATAAAAACAAAAGAGTTTAAAGAAAAGCTCTTAAAAGAAGAAAATTTCAAAAAACTTACGCTAGATGAGCAAAAGAGGATGTTTTTAACTATGCTTGATTTGAATCAAATGTACGTGCAAGAAAGTGAAATGGGCGACAAACGATTTGGTATAAGCAAAGAAGATCAAAAGTTTACAAAAGAATTTTACAATAAATAAAAGATATGGAATACCTTTACGAACAGCTTAATACGGAAAAAAACGCGATAAAAAAATATGCCCCTGAGGTTGTCGCTATACCAAAATATATCTTGGATAATTTGCGGTATGAATTTTTTGATTGGCAAAGAGAAGCGTTCGAAAATCTTTTGTTGAGTGAAAAAGATCACAAGGAATACCCGACACACCTAATGTTTAACATGGCGACGGGTACAGGGAAAACACTCTTAATGGCGGGGGCAATTTTATATTATTACAAGCAAGGATATAGAAATTTTATTTTCTTTGTGAATCAAAATAATATTGTTGATAAGACGGAAAATAATTTTATTGATACGACACATAGCAAGTTTGTCTTCAAGGAAAAAATTATAATTGATGGAAAGACAGTTGAGATTAAGAAAGTAAATACTTTTTCAAATAATCTTGACGGTATAGAGATTAAATTTACCACAGTCCAAAAGCTATATAATGATGTTCACATTGAAAGAGAAAATCAAGTTTTTCTTGGCGACTTGATAAAAAAAGATATTGTGATGTTGGCGGACGAAGGACACCATTTGAATGCCGACACGAAGAAAATCGGACAGATTGAAATTGACCTAAAAACGGAATTGAGAGAAAACCCTCTGGAAATTGAAAAGAAAGGGTGGGAACACATGGTTATTGAGCTTTTATTAAATAGGAATGGTGAGAGCGAAGGAAATAAAAACGTGCTCTTGGAATTTACTGCAACTATCCCTGAAAATCAAAAGGTAATTGATAAGTATGCCTCGAAAACGGTGTATAAATTTGATTTGAAACAATTTCTTTCCGCAGGATATACAAAGGAAATAAATTTACTTTCCTCTACGCTTGAAAAGAAAGATCGTATTTTGCAAGTGCTTATTTTTAATTGGTATAGGCACGTAATAGCATTAAAAAATGGTATCGCGAATTTCAAGCCAGTTATTCTTTTTCGGAGTAAGACAATTGAGGCATCAAAAACTGATTTTGTAGAATTTTTGAAATTGGTCAAGAATTTGAAAGCGAGCGATTTTGATTTTTTGAAAGACATTGAAAGTAAATTTAATGAAGGTGAGGAGATTTATGAGCAGGGGAAATCCCGCGTACTGGACGTGATGGCGTTTATGAAGAAAGAGGGTATAAAAAAGACAGAAATTATTGAGTTCATAAAGTATCATTTTGCAGAACGAAATTGTATTATAACGAACTCAAAGACTAATACAGCAAAGACGACAGAAAAGACGGACGCTAATCAAGAAAAGCTGTTGAATAGCTTGGAAGATAAATATAATAACATACGAGCTATTTTTACCGTGAATCGGCTTACAGAAGGTTGGGATGTGCTTAATCTGTATGACATTGTACGCTTGTATGCAGGACGAGATGAAGGAAAGGCAAGCAAGGGTAACAGAAAGGCGGGAAGCGCCACTGTTTCGGAAATACAGCTTATTGGGCGAGGTGTGCGGTATTGCCCGTTTTCATACATGGATACACAAAAAAATAAAAGAAGGTTTGACGAGAATTTAAAACACGAATTGCGTGTTTTGGAAGAACTATTTTATCACGCTGAATCTGATCACCGATATATCAGTGAATTGAAACGCGAGCTTAAGGAGCGGGGTTTTATTGATGATGGTAAAATACGAAAAACTTTCAAATTGAAAGATGCGTTTATGAAAAGTGGATTTTATAAGGATGTGAAAGTTTGGAAAAATGAGCAGATAGTAAATCCTGAAAGACGAAAAAAAAGCTTGAGTGATGTGAAATTTGTTTTTGATTATGACCTTAGAGGACTTGGGATAAAGGAGCAAGAAATAGATTTTGAAAGTGAAGATACTGATATTGAAAGATTAAACATGACGGAAACAGGATTTAAAACCATTGCCAAAAAGGTAAAAGATTTTGAAAAGAATATTTTTTATAAAGCATTGAACGATAAGGCAAAAGCAGATAATTCCTTGTTCAGATTTGAACTTCTAAAAGAGGAAATTGAAATTGACAGTATTGAGCAATTTAGAGCGGACTTTATTGGCTGTTTTGAAATACGAATTGTTACAAAAGATAAAGAATTTGAGGATATATCAAATAAAGAAAAACTCACAATACTTTCAAAATTCTTTGACCGTTTTTTGATTGAACTGCAAAAAAATATCAATCCATTTAATGGGTCAGATTTTACCGCGTATAAATTTAGTGAGCTTTTTGATGAGGCAAAAGAAAAGAGTGTTATGAAAGACACAGAAAGTCAGCAAATAGAAGATGAATTAAAATACGAAGATTGGTACGCGCTGGATCAGTTTTATGGTACGAGCGAGGAAAAGAGTTTGATAAAGTTTGTGAAAGATACAATTGGGAACTTGCAAAAAAAATATAAAGAAGTGTACCTTTTGAGGAATGAAGAACAATATAAGATCTTTGACTTCGGAACAGGACAGGGTTTTCAGCCCGATTTCCTTCTTTTTTTAGGGGACACAAAGAAGCAATATTTTCAAGTATTTATTGAACCAAAGGGTGACAACTTACTTGAAAAGGATAAATGGAAAGATGATTTTTTGAAAGCGATTACGAAAAAGTACCCAAAAGGTATTTTAAAAAAGGAAAACAAGGACTATGTCTTGATTGGGCTTCCTTTGTATAACGAAAAGCTAAAACAGGAATTTACGGACGAGTACGATAAATTATACAAATAATTTATGAAAGCAATAATCCTTGCGCGTGTTTCAACTGAAGAGCAAAAAGAGGCTGGCAATTCTTTGCCCGCACAGCAAGCACGCCTTGTGGGATATATTGATCGCAATCAAAAACTTGAACTTGATCGCGAGTTTATTTTTGATGAATCGGCATACAAGGAAAAAAGATCTGAATTTTTCAAAGTGCTTGAATATTTGGATTCATTCAAAGAGGTTGTGGCTTTGTGTTGCGACAAGGTTGATCGTGTTTCAAGGGATTTTCTTGTTGGGCTTCCTGAACTTGAAAAAAGAAGACGTGCTGGAAAAATTGAACTTCATTTTCCGTCTGATAATTTGGTTTTGCACAAAGATTCGCCAGCAACAGATTTGTTTCATTTCAACATTGCCGTGAGCTTGGCTCAATATTATTCAAATGCGATTAGTGACAATACAAAAAGAGCTCAAGAGCAAAGAAGACGAAATGGTGATTGGAATGGCAAGGCGCATATCGGATATATAAATATTCTTCTTGAGAATGGCAAAAAAGATATTGTGCTTGATATGGAACGCGCTGATCTTGTTCGGAAAATATTTGAGCTATACAGTACGGGCAATTATTCCTTGTTTACGCTTTGTGAAAAAGTGACTGAAATGGGCTTGCGAAGTAAGGGTGGAAATGAGCTCAATAAAAGCCATGTAGAAAAAATACTCAAAGATACTTTTTATTATGGCATGGCTTATTCAAAAGCAAATAATTTATACTATCCGCACAGATATGCGCATTTGATAGATAAGCCCCTTTTTGATAAATGCCAAGATATGCTTCATGGAAGGCGTAAAAATCCATCCAAGCAAGCCTCGAAGCCCTATATTTTCAAAGGGTTGTTGAGATGTGAAAAATGCGGTTGCCTGCTCACCCCTGAAATCAAAAAAGGCAAATTTATATATTATAGTTGCACGAATTATAAGGGATTGTGCAAAAGGGTATATATACCCGAAAAAGAGCTCTTAGCGCCCGTGTACGACGTTTTCAAGGCTCTTGAAAGTGTTCCTGAACATATTCATCATGACTTACTTGAAGAGCTTCGAAAAACAAGCGAAACCGAAGTTGAATATCACAAAAGACAGATTGAAAGAATACAAACTGAATACAATCGCACACAGCAAAGAATAAACAACCTTCTTGATATGAGGTTGGATCAGAGAATTACCCCTGAATTGTATGACGAAAAGCTGAACGAATTAAAAGATACTCAACACAGGCTGAATATAGAAATGGAAGAGCACACAACGGCTGATCATGAATATCATATCCATGTATCAACGGTGCTAAACCTGTCAAAACGAATGCGTATAATTTTTGAAAGTTCTGAAGTTGAAGAAAAACGCTCATTGCTGGCGTTCTTACTTCAGAACCCGACCGTGTCGGGCAAAAACCTTGATTTTACCTTAAGAAATCCTTTTGACTTAGTGCTTGAACTTGCACATAGTCCATCTGGGTGCCCGGGGGGAGACTCGAACTCCCACGACATTACTGCCACACGATTTTGAGTCGCGCATGAATACCAATTCCATCACCCGGGCTTATTTGTAACTACTCTATTCTAGCCATTTGAAAGTCGTTTGTCAATGTGATACAATAAACCCAAGGTAATAAACAAGATACAAGATACAAGAATTGTTATAAATAACCAAGAAACAAGAAACAAGCACCAAACAAAAGTCAATAATCAAAACTCAAATATTCAAACAGTGTGTATTTTTTTGAATATTGGGATTTGAAATTTGTTTGGTTATTGTATCTTGATGTTTGTATCTTTAGGCGATATCTTTGCGATTGTATTTTTTTAAGACGTTATGGCTAAAATAATTTCACTGATAAATCAAAAGGGCGGAGTTGGGAAAACCACGACCGCCATCAATTTGGCAACCTATTTGGCTGACGCTGGCAAACGGGTGCTTTTGGTTGATTTGGATCCGCAAGGTAATGCCTCATCTGGTTTGGGCGTTGATGTGCGCGCCTTGGAAACGGGACTTTATCACACCTTGGTGGGGGGTCTGCATCCACGCAAGGTGATTTTCAGAATTGAAAGCGCCAAGCATGATTTGATGCCGTCTTCGCAAGATTTGGCTGGGGCGGGCGTGGAAATGGTGCATTTGGACAATCGAGAGTTCAAGCTTTATGACGTTTTGCGCCAAGTTCGCAGTGACTATGACTACATCATCATCGACAGTCCGCCAAGTTTGGGATTGCTGACCATTAATGGGTTGGTGGCTAGCGATGAAGTTCTCATCCCCGTTCAGACCGAGTATTATGCCCTAGAAGGCCTCAGTCAGCTGCTGCAGACCATTGAACTGGTGCAGACTCATTTGCAACCAAATTTGAAGATTATGGGGGCAATTTTGACTATGTATGACCGGCGCAATCGACTTGCTCGCCAAGTGGTGAAAGAAATGCGCAATCATTTTCCGGGACATGTTTTTGACAGTGTGATCCCGCGCAGTGTCCGTTTGGCAGAAGCGCCTAGTTATGGCAAATCAATCTTGAATTTCGACGGTCTTTCCAAGGGAGCTCGATCCTACAAAGCCCTGGCTCGGGAAATCATCGAAAAAGACGCCGCCGAGATGATATAAATCTCAAATCAACGCTAATAAGCTCGCTAATAATCGCCAATTGCTGAATTTTTATTCGAGAATATTCGAGATACTATTCGTGTAGATTGGTGAATGAAATTTTATGTCTCAACAATTCGGACTGGGCAGGGGACTGTCCTCGCTGATTCCAAACAAGCAAGGTGCGCCAGAGCCGACTCAAAGTTCGGATTCTTTTGCGCAAAAAATTGTGGCCAGCTCCACTGAGGAATCAATTCGCGGTGACAAATATGTCGTGGAAGTTGATGTTAATCACATTGTGGCCAATCCGCATCAACCGCGACATTTTTTTGACGAGGAAAAATTGGAAAATCTATCGCAATCAATCAAGAATCATGGCATTATTCAACCTTTGGTTGTGAGCAAAAATGGCAATCAATATGAGTTGATTGCGGGCGAACGCCGCTTTCAAGCAGCGAAACTGGCGGGCCTGCAAAAAGTTCCAGTGATTGTCAAAGATGTCAATGAATTGGAAAAATTGGAATTGGCCATCATTGAAAACATTCAGCGGCATGACCTTAATCCAATTGAAGAGGGCAGGGCCTATCAAACTTTGGCCGAAGAGCACCAGATGAATCAAGAAGAAATTGCAGCCAAAATGGGCAAGAGCAGAAGTTTGGTGGCCAACAAAATGAGGCTCCTGAATTTGCCGATTGAAGTGCAAAAAGGTCTGATTGACGGCAAAATTACCGAAGGTCACGCCAAAACTATTTTGTCTTTGGATAATCCTGAAAAGCAGCGGGCGCTTTATGAACTGATTTTGAAAAGCAACCTGACAGTCAGGCAAGCGGAAGACAAAACCAAAGAAGTTTCCGTCAAATCATATCATCGCTCAACCAGCGTCGACCCTGAGTTAAAGCGGGTTGAAGAAGAATTGGTCAATTTGCTTGGCACCAAGGTCAAAGTTTCCAAATCTGGCGACGGCGGCAAAATTCTGATTGAATATTATTCCCATGAAGATTTGGAATCGTTGATTGAGAAGTTTCAGAACCACTGATTTCAAAATGATTATTCTGATTTCACATGATTAGTGATCATACAAATGAAAACTACTATAAGTCCTTGGTAACAGGTAGAATTATTGGATGTGCTCAAAAGGTGCATCGTTTTTTAGGTAATGGATTTCAGGAAGTTATTTATCAGCGGGCTTTAGAAATAGAATTAGGAAAAAGTGGACTATCTTTTGAGAGAGAAAAAGAAATGGATATTTTTTATGAAGATATTCTCATAGGACACAGGCGAGTAGATTTTTTAGTCGATGGGGATGTTATGGTTGAACTAAAGGCTCTTACTAAATTTGAGGATGTAAATTTCGCCCAAGCAATAAACTATATCGAAGCCTATAAAGTTCGAATTGGCCTGCTTATTAATTTTGGTGCCAAAAGTTTAGAAGTAAAAAGGTTTATCAAATAAATTATTTCACGTGAAATCATTTTAATCCAGTGCAAATCAGTGGTTCTGACTTTTAAAAACACACAAAATCATTTTAAAATCAGTTGTTATAATCATGTGTATTCAGTAAAATCAGCGTCAATCAGTGGTTCTGATTTTTTAACTCTTTTTTAATATGCGATTTGGCGGCGGAAGTTTTGACGAACTTTAGCCAGTCTTGGTTCGGTCCTTTGCGATCTTTGGAAGTCAGGATTTCAATCACTTCGCCATTGCGAATGTGATGATCAAGCGAGACCATTTTGTTGTCAATTTTGGCGCCCACGGTGTGGTTGCCAATTTCACCGTGAATGGCATAGGCAAAATCAATCGGCGTGGCTTCCTCGGGCAAATCAATGATATCGCCCATAGGCGTGAAGGCAAAGATGTGATTTTTGAAAAAATCGATGTTGAGACTTTCGATAAATTCTTCGTCATCGCGACCGATTTCATTTTGCCATTCTCGCAATTGTTTGACCCATTCAATTTCCTTGACAGGCTCGGTTTTCTTGGCTGATCTGAAAATATAGTCTTTCCATTTTTTCTTTTTGCTTTCGCTGTAAAACCAATGGGAGGCAATTCCGAATTCTGCTTCGGAGTGCATTTTTTGGGTGCGAATTTGGACTTCGATAATTTTGCCATCCGGTCCAAAAACAGTGGTGTGAATTGATTGATAGCCATTGGGTTTTGGCAAGGAAACATAATCCTTGATGCGCCCAATCATGGGGCGATATTTTTTGTGCACGATGCCGAGAGTTTCATAACAGTCAGCCACTTCCGGCACAATGATGCGCACGGCGGCCAAGTCATAAACTCGGTTGATGTCCATGTCATGCTTTTTCATTTTCAAAAAAAGACTGTACACGCTTTTGGCGCGGCCGCTGGTTTCAATGATGGTGACTCCAGCTTTTTTCATTTCAGCTTCAAGTTCTGCAATGGCCTGCAAAACATATTTTTCTTTTTCAGCGTAGTTTTTATCTTCCAAATCTTTGACCAGTTCATAGTTTTCTGGGTCGAGATATTTGAAGGAAAGATCTTGCAACTGCGATTTCATTTCGCCCATTCCGAGACGGTTGGCAATTGGCGCAAAAACTTCCATGGTTTCATGGGCAATGCGAAGTTGCTTGTCAGGCGGATTAAATTCCAACGTGCGCATGTTGTGGAGGCGATCAGCCAATTTGATGATCACCACCCGGATGTCGGTGGCCATCGCCAAAAGCATTTTGCGCAAGTTTTCCAAATAATATTCTTCATGGGAACCGCGCAATTTTATTTTTCCCAATTTAGTCACTCCATCAACCAAGCTGGCAATTTCTTGGCCGAATTCTTTTTCAATTTCAGCCAAGGGCACTGGGGTGTCTTCGGGCACGTCGTGCAAAAGTCCAGCTGCAATGGTTTTGCCACCCATGCCAATGCTAGCTAAGATTATGGCTACCGCAATGGGATGCTGGACATAGTCCTCGCCACTACGTCTTTTTTGGCCTTCGTGAGCCTTTACAGCTAATTCATAGGCTCTGGTGATCACCTTTTTGCGGTCATCGGCTGGCGGATTGCGAAAGGCATTGAAAATATCCTGTAAAGTTAAATTGTTCATACTCGTTGATATAAGTTTTAGGTTTTTTGCTGCTACTTTCAGTATAGTTTAGTGGCGAAAATGAGGCAAGAATGAAAAATAGTAATCAGTAACCAGTAACCAGTAACTATAAAAATGGAAAAGTGATAACAAAAAAATTACGTAACAAATTACGTAATTTTTTTGTCCAAACTTCTTTGGTGACATTTACTTTGATACTCGAAAGTATCAAAGTAAATGTCAGATTTGATTTCCCTATTTCATTAGCAATAATCCAACTAGTGCAACTAGGCTGCCGAGAATTTTTCTTGGTAAATCTTCTCGTTCTTTCAGAAAAATTGCAGCTGCAATAAAAACAAGCACAACTTTAAAAGTTGTAATTGAGGACACTAAACTTAAATTTCCAACCATGAAAAGCAAAATAACCCAGGAAAGTGATTGAAAAAAACGTAGCACGCCAGTAATGGCTATATCTTTTTTTGTGTGAGAATTTTTATTTCTAGTAACAAGCATGATGATTCCCAAAAAGGCGCATTGCATCCACCAACTTAAAATTGTGCCGGCTGTAAAGCCCGTGATTTTTTGAAGGGCCCTTTCGGCAGTTAGTGAAATTCCAAGAAAGATTCCAGACGCTACAACTAGCAAAAAATATTTATCAAAACGGAATTTTCCTAAGTGATGTTTTTTGGAGACAATCACCATGCCTACAAGCAAAAGTATTGTGCCAACTATCTGGAGAGCGGTGAGTTTTTCATTTAGAAACAAGGTTGCAAGCAGGATAGTTATGGGAGTGTAGATATTATTAACTAGTGTGCTGACGCCCGCTTCGACGTGTTTTTGCGCAACAAAATAGCTAATAAAATAGCCAGCACCAAAAATCCCGCAAGTCAATGATATCCAAAATAATGAGAAGAAATTTCCTTGAAGGCGGAAAGGCTGGAAAAGTGGCAGCAGTAAACTCAAGATAACTACAATAAAGGATACTCGAAAAGCAAAATTTATTTGCCCTGAATTATCTTTTTGCTTTTTGGCTAGCCATCGTCGCTGAAGTGGGGAAGCGGTTGCGGCGATAAAATAAAAAATATAGCTTAAAAAAATTAGCATATTTTTCCAAACATTTTAAAGTTTATTCAATTAATTTGCAACATCCTCTGCATCCTTTGTGAATTTGCATTCTTTATTTGAACAGGTAATTTTGCCTTTGGCGGCAAAGGCCAGGGGTTGAGAGCATTTGGGACAGGCCTCGCCGGTTGGTTTGTTCCACATCACGAAATCGCAAGCGGGATATTTGTTGCAGCCATAAAACATTTTGCCTTTTTTGGATTTGCGAGCAATCACATCGCCGACTTGGCACTTGGGACATTTGACCCCAGTTTTTTGCTCAATGTTCATGATGTTTTTGCATTCGGGATATTTGCTGCAACCCAAGAAAGCGCCAAAGCGTCCTCGTTTGACAACCATGGGCGCGCCACATTTGTCGCAAACGATGCCAGAATTTTCTGCATCTTCTTTTTGTTCAGCCTCAGTTTTTTCAGTGTATTTGCAGGTTGGATAGTTTGAGCAAGCGATGAATTTTCCGAAGCGCCCAAATTTCAAAATCAGTTCACCTTCACAAAGCGGACATTTGCGATCAAGTTTTTCTTCTTCCTTTTTGACGGTCTTGGTTTTGGATTCCAAATTCTTGTGAAAAGGTTCATAAAAAGCCCGGATGACTGGCACCCAACCTTTTTGACCTTCAGCTATTTCATCGAAATCTTTTTCAATCGTGGCCGTAAACTGGATGCCAACAATTTCTGGAAAATGCTCAACCAGCAAATCATTGACCATGGTGCCAATTTCGAGCGGATAAAGTCTTTTTTCTTCGTTCTTATCAATATATTTTCTCTCGATGACCGTTGAAATAGTTGGGGCATAGGTGGATGGTCGACCAATGCCATTTTCTTCCAGCACTTTCACAAGTGTAGCTTCATTGTAGCGAGGAGGGGATTGGGTGAATTTTTGCAAGCCAAGCACCTCAACGAGTTTGAGTGGGTCGCCAACTTTCAAATCTGGCAAAAAGGTTTCGGTGTTTTTTGATTTTTCGCCATAAACTTTCAAGAAACCATCAAACACAATGGTCGAGCCATTGGCACGGAGCAGATAATTTTCTTTGGCCGTTTTGGCAGTGATGTCAACTTTGACTGAATCAAGACGGGCGTTTTGCATTTGGCAAGCCAAGGTGCGATTCCAGATCAAGCGATAAAGTCTGTGTTGTCCTGGGTCAAGTGAGGCTTCCAATTCTTTTGGCAGAATGTTTGGAAAAGTTGGTCGGATAGCTTCATGCGCTTCTTGGGCTGACTTGGATTTATTTTTGAAATAGCGGGGACTTTCCAGGGCATACTCTTTGCCAAATTCCTTGGTGATGGTTTTTTGACAAGCCATCAAAGATTCCAAAGAAAGATTCAAACTGTCCGTTCGCATATAGGTGATGTGTCCAAGCTCATAAAGTTTTTGAGCAGTCATCATGGTCTGTTTGGCGCTCCAGCCCAAAGAAGAAATGGCAGCTTGTTGCAAAGTAGAAGTGGTGAAAGGCGCTGGCGGGGTGCGCAAAGTTTCTTTCTTGACCAGATCAATCACGGCGTAGTCAGCTTTTTTCAAATCACTGGTGATGGCATCGGCAGCTTTTTTTGACAAGATGTTCGTTTTCTTGGTTTTGTATTCTCCGGCAAAAAGTTGCAAGGTGATTGATTGATCAATTTTTTCGCCGCCAATTTCAAGCAGACTTGAATCGAATTCAGTTTTGTCACCTTCTTTTTTGAGCTTGGCGCCAATGGTCCAAAATTCCTCTTTGGCAAATTTTTCAATTTCTCTTTCTCTTTCCACAATCAAACGCAGCGCCACAGATTGCACACGTCCGGCACTCAGACCTCGGCGAATTTTTTTCCACAGAAATGGCGAAAGTTCATAGCCAACCAAGCGATCAAGCACTCGCCTGGCTTGCTGCGCATCAACCAAATTCAGATCAATCGTGCGGGGATTGGCCAAGGCTTTTTCGATGGCCGTCTTGGTGATCTCGTGAAAAACGATGCGGCTGTAGGGTTTTTTGTTTTTTTTGTCCAAGCCGAGAGCTTCAACCAGATGCCAGGAAATTGCTTCTCCTTCACGGTCTTCGTCGGATGCGAGAATAACCTCCGTGGCTTTTTCGGCCGCTAATTTTAATTCTGCCACTTTTGGTCGAGCTTTCAAGGGGGTGATGTAATGTGGGGCAAAATCCTTTTCAATATCAATGCCCATGTCACTTTTTGGCAAATCGCGCACATGACCAAAAGAAGACTTCACGGAAAAGCCTTTACCCAGAAACTTTGAAATTGTTTTTGCCTTAGTCGGAGACTCTACTATAATAAGCTTCATTGTAATTGTATTTTTAGATTGTTTAATTTAATCGATAACCCCACTAAATTACGAATCTTTTACTAATATACGAATCTGAATTTTATTAGTATATTCGTATGAGATTAGTATTTTCGTGGGGACTTTATAACTTAATGTAGTTCTGCCCACCAATGTTTTTGATGGCGCCTTTGAGCTCCAGTATAATCAAAATTCCGGCAAGAGTCGATGTTTCTAGTTTAGTCAGTTTGAGTATTCTGTCAATGTGAGTCGGCTCGGGTGACAAAACATGCATGATTTTTGCTTCATCTTCGGTCAGTTCAATTGCGCTTGCCCTGGGAGCTGGTTGAGCCTCAACTTGAAACTTAATTTCCTCCAGGATGTCACTGATGCTGGTTGCCATCTTGGCGCCTCTTTTAATCAAATTATTGGTGCCGGTTGATTGAGGAGAAGAGATGTTTCCCGGCATGGCAAAAACTTCGCGATTAAATTCGATGGCGAAGTTGGCGGTGATGAGGCTGCCGCTCGCTTCGGCGGCTTCGGTTACGAGCGTGCCATAGGAAAGTCCAGCCACAATGCGATTGCGGATTGGAAAAGTGTTGACGTTGGCATGGGTGGGCACTGGAAATTCGCTCAGAAGCAAGCCGTTGTTGTTGATGATTTCTTGAGCCAAGTCAAAATTGTTGCGCGGATAGATGTTGGGCTCGTCCAGACTACTGCCCAGGACGGCGATAGTTTTTCCGTCACCATCCAACGCGCCACGATGAGCAATAGCGTCAATGCCAAGCGCCAGGCCACTGACGATGCAAAAACCAGCTTGCGCAAGTTGCCTGGCAAAGCTGGCGGTCATTTGTTGGCCATAGTGCGTGAATTTTCGCGAGCCCACCATGGAAAGCATCGGCATTTTGAGACAGTCCAAGTTTCCCTTGGCATACAGCAGATAGGGCGGGGCAGGAATTTGCTTCAGCAGCTCGGGATAGCTTTCATCTTTGATTGTAATGATCTCAATATTTTCTTTTTTCAATTGCTGCCAAAGTTCAGCCGGGTCAATTGATTTTCTTTTTTCCACAATCAAATTGGCCAATTTTTCCAAAAGGCCAGCCTCGACCAATTCGGCCGCGCTGGCTTCCCACGCTTGTTGGGCAGTTTCAAAATGATTGAGCAACAGCGAAATTTTTTGATTGCCCACGCCATCGATGGTGAAGAGGGCATTAAGATACTTCATTTTATTTTTCTCTACGAATTACGAATTTATACGAATGTACGAACTTGCGAATCAATTGCGAATGCGCAGAGCTTAAGTCCCCACTAAAATACTAATCTCTTACGAATATACTAATTATCCCCCACAAATATACAAATCTGCTACCCGCCTACCGTCGAGGCAGGCAAATCTACAAATGAGAAGTCAGGTTTTTTTATCCACCCATTTTCTGCTTCTTCAATTTTCTACATAATTACAAAAAGAATTAATTCTTTTCTTCCTCTCCCTTTGGGAGAGGATGTCAGGTAATCCTGACAGGTGAGGGCACGCGTTGCAAGGCATTGCTCCCTGCGCCCTCATCCGCCCTACGGGCACCTTCTCCCAGAGGGAGAAGGGGAAAGGGAGTGTTCTCTATAGCTCTCCAACTATTTTCTTTGCCAACTTTTTAATAAGCTCCAATTCTTCCTTCGAAAAATCCTGCAACACGAAAACGTCGCCAGGAATAATTCGGTCTTTTTTCTTTTCACTTCCTTCAATTCCAATGCGGATTCTTTTGAATTGTTGGCTGCCGAGATTGTCGATGATGGATTGCACGCCGTTGTGTCCAGCGGCGGAAGAGTCGGTGGAAATTTTGAAAGCGCCAAGTTCGATGTCAAGGTCATCGTGAAGCACCATCAAATTTTCTTTGGGAATTTTGAAAAAGTCCAACATTTTTTTGACGACCTGTCCACTGTTGTTCATGAAGCTTTGGGGTTTGGCCAACAGAATTTTTTCACCGCCCAAATTTTTTTCGCAAACGAGCGCATCGAACTTGGAATTTTTTTCAAAATCCGAAAAACCCAAACTTTTTTGCAATTCGTCTGCAATGATAAAACCTGCGTTGTGGCGAGTGTTGGCATATTGCTGGCCAGGATTACCGAGGGCGATTATGATTTTCATATTTTTTTGCTAAATAGTTTTTAATTTATTGGGAGACAACTGAAACTTAACTTGAGAAATAATTTGAAATTTGAAATTTGAAATTTTAAATTTGAAATCAAATCTTAATGACAAAATGAATAAATTTTTTTAATCCAGTATTTTTTAATTGAGTTTTAAAATTAAGAAATTTAAAACTGATTTAAAATTTCAAATTTCAAATTAAAAATTTAATTTTGATTTTCTTTCAGAAAATCAAAATTAGCCTGACTGTCCTGCGCTTTATTATAGTCCTCAATTGAATCTGTTTCAAATTTGTAGGCGCTCACCAAATCTTCGCCCAGGGTGATCACGAGGTCAGCTTTGGAATTTGTTGGGTTGCTAGCTTGCGTGGCAAGCACGGCTGGCAATTTTTTGAGCAGTTCGTCAGTGGTGAAAATTTTTGAGCCATTGGAATTGTCGGTGACGATGGTTTTGCTGAAAAGCGTAGTCGAATTTGTTTCTTGTCCGATGCGCACATTTTTCAGATTGAGATTTTCAGTGAGCAATTTCCTGACTTTGCTGGCCAGTTGATTGTCGCTGCTGCGATTGATGATTTCAATGTTTGCATCTTCGTCAGCAATTGCTTGCTCTCTTTTTTTTAATTCTGTTTGATTGAAAATGTTTTGGGCCAAGTCTTGAAGCTCGCTATAGTTGCCAACGCGGGGCACCAAGATGAAAGCCGCCACGTCGCCGACGTTGACGTGCGAAACTTTGAGCAAGCTGTCTGGCTTCCAAGCATCAGCCACCACATTGTTGATGTTTTGAGTGTCGACGTTTTTGCTCAAGCTGATGAAGCTGCCAAAATCTTCCAAGGGGATGTCGGTTTGGATGTTATCACCAAGCGTGCTCAGAATGTCGTTGAGTTTGCCGACGTTGAAAAAAGTTTCCATGGAAAAGAGTTTGCTTTTGACAGCTTGGATGACTTGTTGTTGACGCTTGGCTCTGCCAAAGTCGCCTTCAGGATCGCTGTGGCGTTCGCGGACATATTGCAATGCCACTTTGCCATCGAGAGTGTGCAAACCCTTGCTGAGCGAAAATGTTTCATAGCTGTAATTTGGGCCGGGATAACTGGGGTCATAAAAGTCACGCGGTGAAATCACATTAATGCCGCCGATGTCATCGATAATTTTTTGGAAGGCATCAAAATTCACAATTAGATAGTAGTTGAGTGAAATTCCAGTGATGCTCTCGACACTTTTTTTGATCAGGGCTGGTCCAAGATTTTGACCGAGGCCTATTTTGTAGAGGCTGTTGATTTTGGTGAAAGTTTGGGTGTCGGGAATGTTGACATAAAGATCGCGGGGCAGGGAAAGCAGCGCCACTTTTTTGTTTTTGGGATCAATGCTCATCACCATGACCGTGTCGGTCAAATCTCGGCCAGCATTTTTTTCGCCAGCGGCTCCCAACAGCAAAATGTTGATGCGCCCATTTTCCTGCCCGCGCAAGGGTTTGGCAGCGGCTGGGATCAGCGGCGAAATGATGGCGCGCATGTCTTGGGCCAAGTTGGAATTTTTAGCACTGTTCATTTGGTTGGCAACTTTGATGGTTTTCCAGCCAAAATAGCCGGCATAAAGAATGACCAATAAAATCAGTAAAGCGAAAATGCTTAGCGAGATTTGACGAATTTTTTCTTGGCGACTGAATTTTTTTGCATATTTTCCATCCAGTTGCTGCGATTCCTCTTGGGAGATGAAAAGCACATCCTCTTTTGGTTTTTTGGGCTGAGCAAATGCCAGTCTCTCAGCAGAGTTTTCGTTTGGGTTTGTTGAAGTTTTTTTTCGCAGGCTGTCCATTCAATGGTAGAAATTCAAATGAGCTATGCTCAAAAAATTACATGTTTGATTTTTTATCGCTTTCTTGCTCTTTATTGCAGTAGTAAAAATTAATCATTTTTTGAATTTTCACTACTGGATCCATATAGGGATAGTATAATGTATTTTGGATAATGTATAAAGGATGAGGGGAAAAGTGAGTTTATTTTTGGCGAATTACAAAAACGAAAGCATATAAAAAAGACATTGAAGGAGTTCAATGTCTTTTTTTAATAAATCTCGTCGTAAAGAAAAGAAGCATTAAGCAGCTGTTGCCGCTTCCTTCTTTTTCTTTTTAACTTTTGTTGTCACTTTCTTGTCTGCTTTCTTCACTTCCTCTTCCCCTTCTTCTCTATATTTGTAACATGGGGCCATGCTAAAGTTTGGCTCCCTAGCTACTTCTTTTTTGGTAAGATTCCCAAGTGGTACTACCCAGTGATTCCACTCGGTTCTCCAGTAAACAAACCCAGCCATAACTATTTTGTTTATAATTATTTTTTCGTTTTTATCTTCAGCAAAGTAATGTTCCCTTGGGGTTGGTTTGATGGTGAGGGGATCTCCGTAAAGTTTGCTAAAATCCTGTTTCATGGCAGTTCTTGTTTTATTAATGAGGTAATACTACTGGTTTAGGGACAAAAATTTGGCAAAGTAAGCACATTTTTTTAAAGAAGCTAATTGCTTTTATTTTTAATACATTCCAAAGAATAAGTCAAATTTTACAGGCGCTGGATTTTACAGGCAAGATTTTTGCGGAGGACGCTGGAAAAAATAGACAAAAAGAAAGGCAGCAACTA
>CAIOVI010000061.1 GCA_903861715.1 uncultured bacterium | reverse complement strand
TGCCAACCTCGATTCTCTCAAGCTCAAAACCGACACCAACATCACAACCCTCCTACAACTGCAAACTTCTGTCGATGAAAATCTTTTGACCATCAACAACAAATTTGCAACCATCGACACTCAACTTGCCTCATCGGCAAGTGAGCTGGCAAACTTGCAAACTCAACTTGCCTCATCGGCAAGCGAGCTGGCTGATTCCAAAACCATCACCACTAAACTTCAAGCTCAAATTGATGAGCTCAAATTGCAAAACCAAAAGTATGAAGCCTTCGATTCCCTTATCGCCAACATCTCCAACATCGACAATTTGATTTTCAAAGACTCGCTGGGGAACCTTGATCTGCTCGGTGGTAAACTCACCGCCAGTGAAATTGAAGCTGGGGTGCTGACCATCAAGGTGGTTGATCTGGCAAGTCCGACCATCGGCACAGGAGTTATCAAGGCTGGCGAAAGCAGCGTTATTGTCAGCACAAAAGCGGTGGGAGCTGATAGTAAAATTTTTGTGACGGTCAGCAAATCAAGCAAGGCGGTGCCAATCAAAACGGGCCTGATTATTCCTGGTGAAAGCTTCGTGGTTGAAATGAACGATCCATTGCTAGACGAATTGGAATTCAATTGGTGGATCGTGCGAGAAAAAAATTAACTCGTGTGTTATAATTTAAAAGTAAAAATAATTTTTTTAAAAGTAAAAGCATTCACCCTGTTAAATTCTATATTAACTGGGTATAATATTAATTTAAAACTTATCACATTAAGATTGTTTAGCTTTTGACTTAAAGCGATTCTAATCTTATTTAAAAGGTTAAATGAATCACATTCAAACTTGGGGAGAAGCTGTCAGTGTCTCGTTGCTGCAGCTGTGGGAAAAATTTTTCAACTTTTTGCCTGCCCTGATTGGGGCGTTGTTGATTTTTTTGATTGGCGTGGCGGTTGCCACCATTCTTGGCAAAATCGTGGAAAAAATCGTGCATACCTTGAAAATTGATCGCCTGGATGTTTCCAAACAGCTGAAACAAGCAGGTTTTGATTTTTCCATTTCACAATTTTGCGGAGAATTGGTCAAGTGGTTTCTGGTGTTGGTTTTTTTGATGGCCGCCACTGACGTGTTGGGCTTGTTGGAAGTGACTGAATTTCTCAACAATATTATCCTTTATCTGCCGAACGTGGTGGTGGCAGTTGTCATCTTGACCATTGCTTTTGTGATGGGAAATATGGCTTTTGTGGTGGTCAAAGGCAGCGTGCGAGTGGCGGGCGTTATGAGCGCCACATTGCTGGCCAAAATTTCGAAATTGGCCATTATTGTTTTTGGAATTCTGGCCGCGCTCATTCAATTGGGAATTGCAACTTCCTTGGTCAACACCATCTTCATTGGTTTGGTGGCTGCGGTTTCCTTGGCAACTGGTTTGGCTTTTGGACTTGGTGGACGTGAAGAAGCTGCTTTGATTTTGAAAAAACTGCGAGAAGAACTTAGTGAGAAAAAATAAGCCTATATGAAATTAACTTAATGGGGGTATTCAGACGTTGGAGGCTTAGCCTCCTTGCAATTGGTAGTAGTTTAGTTAATTTAGTATTATACCAACTTAATTTAATTTAATTTAATTTAATTTAATTTAATTCATTCCACCTTGTAAGGGACTAAGTCCCCCCCTTGGGGACTTAGTCCCTTTGCGTGAAGTAGTGCTAGTTTAGTTTAGTGAAAAAATAGAAAACCAGCTATACAAAAATATTAAAAAATATGATATAGTGTGTTTATGGCAAAATGCAAAGTTTGTTGTTAAAAAATAGAAAATAAAAAAATGAAACAAAAAGATAATTTTTCGCAGGATTCAATTTATGTTCCGCCTCAAGAGGATTGGCGAATCAGATTAGCGCTTTTTTTTCGAGAAAGAAAAAAAACTATCAGAATTTTGGCAATTTTGCTGGTCGCTCTTTTGGCAGTGGGTGTTTATTTTTGGCAAAAAAGACAAAGCGTCAAAAACACCGTTGTTCAGCAGGATGTGGCGGCTCAAATTCCGAAAGACACAACTACCAACACTTTTGCCAATGACGTCAGTGGTGTTTCGCCAGCGATTGACAACTCTCCTGGCGCTCCGCAAGCGACGCCAGATCAAGTTGCTGTTTCCAAAAGTGAAAAATATCAAATCCGCGAAATTTCTTTTGGCAACAGTGCGCAACTTTTGACCAGCGAGACAGAAGGGATGGCGCTTGAAATTTCAGATGTTCGCAGTGAGATGCTTTCTTCCAAGGATGGCTCTCAGACAAACTTGTTGATTCGTTGGAAAACCAACAAAATGGCCATTTCGGACATCAACTATGAAAATGGGGGCATTGCCAAAAAACTTTCCGAAGGTGGCTATGGCTATTCGCATGCTTTGGTGCTTTCCGATTTGGAGCAATCCAAGCGATACACTTTTTCAATCGGGGTCACTGATCGCTGGAACAATCAAAAGCAATCGGAAAACTTCAGTGTTTACACTGGCAAGAAAAATGCTTCCGTTTTTGATTTGATTACGCAACAATTCAATCAAATCTTCAGTTGGGCGATCAAAAAGTAGGAGACTTTTCTGCAAGGGTTATAAGTTCAAATTTGGCTTCATTTAAGGTAAGAGTCTGGCACTCTTGCGTGAATTTCGCTGACCGTGTAAAATGTGGGAAGTGCCAAGAGGGTTTAGTTTTTAAAATTTAATTTATAAATTGTAAAAAAATTCACCCTGTTAAATAATTTTAAAAAAATAGTAATTTTTTTAAAATTAAGATTTGAAATCTATGGGGTGAACCTGCGAGATAACTAAAATTTAATCTACAAATAAGTTGACTCTATAATAGAATAGATTCAAATCTTATTTAACAGGGTAAATGGAAACAGAACCAGAAAAAAAAGAAGCAATAGTTTCAGTCACTGCAGAAGTGAAAAAAGAAGAAGCGGCTGCTCCTCACAAAAAAGCTGGCAAAAAATGGGAGTGCAAATTGGGAAAAATTTGCAAAGAAAACAAGTCAACAGTCATCGTGGCTGCAGTTTTGATTTTGTTGGTAGCGGCCAGTTTTGGCTATGTGAAATACACTGACTATGCCAAGAAAAATGATATTGGAGTCCCTGGAATTAAGGGAAAAATTGAACAATTCATCAAAGACAATTCTCCTCAAGGAGGTACTGGCATCACCGTCAAGGACGTGGTCAAAGAATTGGGTCTTTACAAAGTGACTATCAACGCCAATGGTCAAACAATGATAACTTATGTCACTCCAGACGGAAGCAGGTTTTTTCCGCAAGTCATTGATTTGAATGTCAAGGCAACTGCTGCGAGCAACACTCAGGCTGCACCCGAAAAAGCCGTAGCTGACAAAAAACAAGACGTTCCAGAGGTGAAACTTTTTGTGATGAGTTATTGTCCATTCGGCACGCAAATTGAAAAAGGTATTTTGCCAGTTTTGAATTTGCTTGGCTCAAAAATTAAATTCAATTTGGAATTTGTCAACTATTCAATGCACAACAGCAAAGCCTCGAATGATCGCAAAGAATTGGATGAAAATTTGAGACAATATTGCATTGCGAAAAATCAACCAACCCAGCTTAACACTTATTTGGGATGTTTTCTCAAAAAAGGACAGGGCACCGAAGCAGCTTGCTTGGCTTCCAGTGGCATCAATGCTGCGCAAGTTGCAAGTTGCGCAGCTCAAGCCGACACTCAGTTTAACGTGACCAAAGATTTTAATGACGAAAGTTCTTATCAAGGACAATTTCCAAAATTTGAAATCAATCAAGCTGACAATGTTAAATACGCCGTGCAAGGTTCTCCAACTCTGGTTATTAATGGCACCACTGTTGCTGCCACTAGTCGTGACAGTGAAAGCTTGCTCAAGACTATCTGTTCTGGTTTTACAAACCCACCAAAAGAATGTAGTCAACCGCTTTCAACCGCTTCGCCTTCAACTGGTTTTGGTGAGGGAACTGCGGCCGCAGGTTCAACTGCCGCTTCTTGCGCAACCAACTAAGGAAAACAGAAAACTTATTTCAAAAAAGAGAAGCTCCGGGGCTTCTCTTTTTCTATTGATTTTTATTTGATTTCAGGGTATGATAGTAAACTAGATTGGGTGTTCCTAGGGACTAATTCCCCAATTGGGGACTTAGTCCCTAGGAACCAAATTAAAAATAATTTCAGACGTACTAATAAAATATAGTATTAAATTGGAATTAATTTTTTTTCGCGAATATTTGTGAGTTAATTTGAGCTTGATTAGTGATTTATATCATCATGGAAAACAACAAAATCATAATTCGCGGAGCGCGCGAGCACAATTTAAAGAACATCAATCTTGATTTACCGAGAAACAAGTTTATTGTTTTCACGGGTCTTTCGGGGAGCGGAAAGTCAACTTTGGCTTTTGATACCATTTTTGCTGAGGGGCAGCGTCGTTATTTGGAAAGCCTTTCCAGCTACGCCAGGCAATTTTTGGGACAAATGGACAAGCCGGACGTGGACTATATCGAAGGTCTTTCGCCGGCCATCTCCATTGATCAGAAATCAACTTCTCACAATCCACGTTCAACCGTGGGCACGGTCACGGAAATCCATGATTATCTGAGGCTTTTGTATGCCAAAATTGGCATCCCGCATTGTCCGGTTTGCGGACGGGAAATTTCCAAACTTTCCACGGATGAAATTGTCGATCGGATTTTAAATTTGGAATCACCTCACCCCGATCCTCTCCTCAAGGAGAGGGGCAGTAACGTGGTTGAAATTCTCTCGCCCGTGGTGCGAGACAGAAAAGGAGAATATTTGGCGATGCTGGATGAGATGTATAAGCGTGGATATTCCGAGGCGATTGTGGATGGTGAGCGTCAGCGCTTGGAAGATTTCAAAGCTGTTAAATTGGAAAAATACAAAAAACACAGTATCGACATCATTGTCGATAAAATTGAAATCAGCGATGAAAATTTGAGTCGACTTTTTGAGGCGGTTGAAAAATCGCTGCGACTTTCGGAAGGGTTGGTGAAAGTGAGAGTTATGGAACATGGAGCACAAAACATAGAACATAAAGCAAAAAATGTAAAAGAAAAAATTCTAAAATCTAAAATCAATCCGCCAGCTGGCGGACTAGATTCTGCCCCAATCGAGCAGATTTACAATCAAAAACTTGCTTGTCCAATTCATGACATTGCTTTTCCCGACATGGAGCCGCGACTCTTTTCTTTCAATTCTCCTTTTGGAGCCTGCCCCTCTTGCGAAGGGTTGGGACTGAAAAAAGAAATTGATCCCAAGCGGATCATGCCGGATGAAAACAAAACCATCGCTGAGGGTGGCATCATGCCCTGGAGTTACAAATCCAATAACTATCAAGGCACGATTTTGAAAGCGGTTTGCCAATATTACAACATTGATGATCACAAGCGCCTGCGCGATTTGCCGAAAAAAAAGTTGGACATTTTGCTTTATGGCACGGAAGATGATGACCTCATCAAAGTCAAATATCATTTTCGCTCCGGCACCGGCAGTTACAACATCCGCTGGAAAGGTGTGGTCGAGTGGTTGCAAGAAAGATACAAAACCACCACTTCAGATGCCGTTAGGACAGACATTGAAAAATATATGTCGCAAAAGTCCTGCTCAACTTGCAAAGGCACCCGCTACAAAAGCGAGGTTTTGTTGGTGACCGTGGGCGACAAAAACATTTCACAAGCTTCAATGGTGAGCATCAAAGAAAGCGTGGCTTTTTTTGAAAATCTGAAACTTTCCACACGCGAAGAATTGATTGCGGGAAGAATTTTGAA
Organism: uncultured bacterium; assembly: GCA_903861715.1. Taxonomy (GTDB): domain Bacteria; phylum Patescibacteriota; class Minisyncoccia; order Moranbacterales; family GWC2-37-73; genus CAIPMZ01. Next base: position 1,773 of record CAIOVI010000061.1, on the reverse strand, counting down.
AGAAATTATTGCGCGTTTGGTTTTTCTCAATAATGTGGGCTTGGATTATCTGACCCTGGCGCGAGCGGCTTATTCGCTTTCTGGCGGTGAGTCACAGCGCATTCGTTTGGCTTCGCAAATCGGTTCGCAATTGGTTGGCGTGCTGTATATTCTGGATGAACCATCGATCGGTCTGCATGCGCGGGACAACAGCAAGCTGATTGAAGCTTTGCGGCACTTGCAAAAAATTGGCAACACTTTGATTGTGATTGAGCATGACGAAGAAATGATGCGCCACGCTGATTGGTTGGTGGATGTTGGGCCCAGGGCTGGCAAGCATGGCGGCGAAATTGTGGCGCAAGGCACGCCGGAAGAAGTGATCAATGATCCAAAGTCACTGACGGGACAATATTTGCGAGGCGAGCTGGAAATTGAAATTCCCAAGGTGCGTCGCTCTGCGGCCAAGAAAAAAAGAATTGTGGTGCGCGGCGCCAATGAGCACAATCTCAAAAGCGTGACGGCGGAATTTCCGCTGAAAGTTTTCACCTGTGTGACTGGAGTTTCTGGCAGCGGGAAATCAACTTTGGTTGAGGACACACTTTATAAAGCTTTGGCGAACAAATTGCATCGAGCGTTGGACGTGCCAGGCAAACATCAAGAAATTGTGGGCATTGAAAATATTGATAAAGTCATCATGATTGACCAATCGCCAATCGGGCGCACGCCACGTTCAAATCCTGCCACCTACACTGGCCTTTTCACTCACATTCGAGAACTCTTTGCGCAAACCAAAGATGCCAAATTGCGAGGCTATGGACCGGGACGTTTTTCTTTCAATGTTCATGGCGGGCGCTGCGACAATTGCTCCGGTGAAGGATATTTGAAAATTGAAATGCAATTTATGCCAGATGTTTATTTGCCTTGCGACGTTTGCAAAGGCAAGCGTTACAATAGCGAAACTTTGCAAGTGAAATACAAAGGCAAAAACATTTCCGAAGTTTTGGCGATGACCGTTTCGGAAGGCGCCGAGTTTTTTGAAGCGTTTCCCAAAATTGCCAGTGCCTTGATTGTCTTGGAAGAAGTTGGCTTGGGTTACATTGAACTTGGGCAAAGTGCTACCACGCTTTCCGGCGGGGAAGCGCAGCGCATCAAATTGGCTTCAGAACTGTCTCGTCGTTCAACGGGAGATACTTTATATATCTTGGATGAACCGACCACGGGTTTGCATTTTGATGACATCAAGAAACTTTTGCATGTGCTCAATCGTTTGGTGGATGGTGGCAACACGGTAGTGGTGATTGAACACAACATGGATGTGATCAAAACCGCGGACTGGATCATTGACATGGGCCCTGAAGGCGGCGAAGGCGGTGGCCGCATCATCGTCACTGGCGCGCCAGAAGAGGTTGTGAAATATCACAAGGAAAGTTATACGGCGAAGTATTTGAAAGAGGTTTTGAAGAAATAATTGTTATATTGTTATATTGCTAAAAACCCCACAAATCTACAAATTAGCTATCCGCCTACCGTCGAGGCAGGCAAATCTACAAATACACAAAAGCATTTTTACATCTTGCATTTTCTCCTCCCTTTAGAAAAGGGAGGTTGGGAGGGATTTGAAAAACTTTTTTTGCAAAGTTGGCCTTTCAAATCCATGTGTCGGTTCAGTGTCTCTGACCTGAATCGAAATGGTTCTTATTTTTAAATATGCTAATTCTGGCATATGCGGAATTTAACATATTAGGTTACTGTTTAAGAAAAATGCGGTTTCCTCCAAAGGCGGACAGGCAAGTC
>CAIOVI010000060.1 GCA_903861715.1 uncultured bacterium | reverse complement strand
CTTTGGCAAATTGCAAAAACATTCCCAGCACTCCTGCACTGAGGGCGATTCCCAAAACATAACCGACTGCTTTTATTTTGTTTTTCATTTTTTTGAAAATTGGATTAAAATCAAAGTTATTTCAAGTTTAACCTTTTTAATTGCCTTTCTATTGAGGGGCAGTTTCAATAAATTTGTTGACCCGCAGTGGGCAACCTGGGCATTGGATGGTTTTGGTGGTGGAAGGACAAGGAACGCTGTTGGCACTGCATTCTGCAATTGGGCGACTGCCATTAGCCAGGCCAGTGCAATCATCGGTGGCAGTGCAAGCAAAGTCAGCAACGGTGGTGGTGGTTTTAAGCCCACAATTGGTGGTGATAGCGCAAAAGGCGTTGATAGCTGTGTCTAGTTCATAACAATGATAAGCGCTATAGGTTTGGTCTTTGATGCCAGGAATCCAAGTCAGATTATTCCAGCAAGTTTTGTTGGCGCAGATGAGAGCCGCACAAGAATTGTCAGCGCAGATTTGAGTGCCAGTCACCCATTGATAACTATTCCAGCAAGAGGCAGTGGTGCAAGTACCAGCAGCGCAACCGTTGTCACTAACACTATCAACTGAGACATTAACACAGGCAGTGGCTGAATAAGATCCCCCTATTACATCACCTTGAGTGCAGGTAGCATAATAGGTCGTGGAACTGGCGGGATAAAAAGTTCCAGTTGAACCAGAAAGCGAACCGTTTTCGCAAGATGCTGAAATTGTCACCGGAGCTCCAGCCGTAATAGAGTCAGCTGAAGAAGAATAGTTGATTCCAATTGAGGGAGGATCTCCATGAATGTCAGTGGTGGCAGAATAATCTCCGCAAACATCCAGCGCCCTAGCTCCAAGAGGAAAAAGAAAAAAAGAAAAAACCAAAAGACTAAACCAGCTTAAGTTTAAATTTTTGATTTTTTCTCTTTCCATATTTTTTTGTTTTCAGAAAAAACTCGCAAGGGCTTCCTTCTCTTTTTTTGAATTATACCACACTATTTTTTTTAATTCAATGCAACCTCCCTCTCAGTCTGTAAACTCTCAATCTAAAACCACCTTCTCATGAAAAATTGCCAGAGGTTGTCATTCAGGAGAATCGTCACCAATAGTCCCACCACAATCCAGGGAGCAAAAGGCATGTGCCGCTGCGTGTTGATGTTTTCAACTCCTTTGGCCTTGCCCAATTCTTTGACTAGCTGAACTTGCCTTTCATCAAGGCCTTCCGCCTTCAGGGGACCCAACTTTTCAAGAAAATCTTTTGAAAAAATTTCCTGATCATGCAAGGTTATCAAAAGCAAGGTTCCGCTTTTCAGCTCGCTGAACTTTTCCACCCGGAGCTCTTTGTCTGCAATATATTTTTTAATCAAGAGCGAAGCGACCAGCCAGAGAGTCACACCAAGCAAAGAATTTTTCATCAAAGTATAGGTTCCGACATTTTTTGGCTTCAAAATATAGTTCATCAAGATAAACATCCCAACCAGCATGGCCACACTTTTGACAACAGTTGGGAAATTTATCTCTTTCAGCAAGCTCGCCCAACCGCTCAGTGAAAAAAGCCTTTTGATTTTGGAAAAAAAATCAAACAAAAAAGGATCCCTTTTGCGCACGAGATTTCCCAAATGAACGACCGCTCGCCCAAACAAAACCCCGTAGGCACAAACAAAGATATTAACCAGCAGCATCAGAGAAGGGAAAAACGACAAATAGCTTTTCCAGTAATAATGCAACGGCAATAAAAAGGCCAGCAACGCAAAGAACTTCGCATCGCCTGCTGGCCAGAAAGAAATCAGCCAGAAAAAATAGCCAACCGCCAGGGCCAGGACGAAATTCACAAAAACATCACGCAAATAAGTAAGCTGAAAAAAGCCCAACAAATATCCCCCTAAAAATAAACCAACCCCCGCAAAAAATCCCCAAAGCAGCACTTTGTTTTTTATTTTTTTCTGGCTAATATCTTCCTTAAGCACAAAAAAACAAAGCACCCCAATCAACCCCAGCAAACTAAAATTCAAGATTTCACTTTTCATCTTTGATTTTTTTAATAATAGCTTGTTTGTCCACAAAAACTGGACTCAATTCTTTGACTGAATAATATCGTCCCCAGCCATAAACCCCAGCGCAGATGGCATCAAGCGAGCAGCTTGAGCAGCCCTGATTTTTTTCGCTCTGCCATTCATGCTGCGTGCTTTTCCCTTTTTGATCCAAAAAGTAAACTGTCCTGGCTTCGTGTTTAACTATTTTCCTGGTTTCCGTTGAAGAAAATTCAAATTCTGGCAGAAAACAAAGCGGGACACGTTCGACTCGAAAAGTTTTGTGTTTTTTTTCCAGAATTTTCAAAACCCGATGCAATTCCAATTCAAAATCATGCATCCGAGGAATCACCTCTGGATTTTCAGAAGCCCTGTTCATGAAAGGATCCAAATTGTTGAAAACAAAATGCTGAATGAAAGGATATTTTTCAGTCAGCCAGCTGACGGTTTGGGACAAATGATCCGCATTAAGCTTGCTAATGGCGATATTCACATCAACCGTTAGGCCGCCAATTTTTTTCAAGTTGTCCAATGACTTGCTGATGTTTTTCAAGGAATTCTCATTTTTTGAAATAGCAACTTGGACGCTATTTTTAAAAGAATAGATTGAAAGATGCAAATGCCTTAAGCCTGCATTTTTGAGCAATTTCAAATAATCAAAATCGGCTATTTTTTGACCATTGGTTATGATCCTGGGGAAAATGCCTTTCGCCGACGCATAGGAAATTAATTCTGGAAGATTTTCATATAGCGTAGGTTCACCGCCAGTGATGATGACGCCTTCGCCACCTTCTTTTTTGATTTCATCGATTTTTTGCTTCGCTTTTTTCAAAGTGAGTTTTTTTTCCGTTGGAGGATTGGAGCAAATGATGCACTTTTGATTGCACTGCCTCGTCACTTGAATGTAGCCTAACTTAGCCATAAAATTTCTGATTAAAAATATCTTTGCGCCTAAACTGAGTCATATGTAACAAATGGTTCCAGCTAAAGAACTACCTGCTTATTTTCCTGAAGCCCTAATTCACGCATGACCCCTGATTCCCTAAGCCTTGGGTTTTAACCTGGAAAAACCGCCACTCCGCACATCCTCTATCCAAGCTCCGTCGCAAACATTAAAATGTTTGCACTTCTGGCAACGCAAACTTTTCACAAAATATCGACTATTGATATAAAAATTTGTGAATTTTTCGAGCGTGAAATTTTCATCAAATTTAAAAACAACCCCTTTTTCCTTTTTGACAGTCTTGCTTTTCCAACAAATTGGCGCACTCTTCCCACTTAGCTTTTTCTTTTTTCTCAATTCAACCAGATCTGCGCAAAAATTTTGCATGAAGCAATGTTGACAGCGCTCTCCCTGACAAGTCATTGGCTTGCCCTTTTCAATGAAACCCGCCAGTTCTCGCCTCATTCCTCGCACCTCATCGTGAATTTTAATGGGATTTTGGATGAGATCTTCAAAGCCTTCCAGATATTGAGCTGGCAACCTGTTTGTCCAAATAAATAAATTCTTGTTTTTTGAAAACGCAAAAGCAGCGCTCAAAGCTTTGCTTGCCTTTTCGGGCGCAAAGAAAAGCTGCTGCCTGTTTTCCCAGGCGCTGCCAAAAGGAATCGGATAAAGGAGATCAAACTCACTAACCCCAAGTTTGATGTAAAATTGAAGCGTTTCTTTCAGCTTCTGATAGTTTATTTTGTTGATAACAATATCCACACTCACAATAAAGCCCTGCTTTTGGGCATTCAGCAAACCCGTTAGCGCTTGATTATAACTGCCCATCACGCCTGTCATTTTTTCAAAATCTTCTCGCAGATGGCTGTGCAAAGACAATGTCACCTCATCCAAGCCAGCCTTTTTCAACTCCGCTGCAAATTTTTCATAAGCCAGCATTCTGCCATTGGTGATTATTTGCACATGCATATAGCCCATTTTTTTCGCTTTTTTGATAATCATAGCCAGCTTGGGATGCACGGTTGGATCTCCACCTGAAATGACAACTCGCCTGGCTCCTGCCTTGAGACCCTCATTTAAATCGGCCACAATCTCGGCCACCCGAAAAATTGAACCATTTTGATTTTCACGATCAAGGCAAAAAAGGCAATTATTGTTGCAGGCTCGAGTGATGCGCACCCAATGTCTTTTTTGCTGAGCACTGGCCTCTTTGGCTGTTTTCTTATCCTCAATCATTTATTTCTTTATCACTGGTTTAAATTCATCCCAACCAAAAGCTTGGGGATATTCTTTCCAGGGCCCCTCGCAAAGATTGTGATAAAAACATTTCGAGCACTTGGGCCCCTTGGCCTTGTCTTTGGTGATCCGCATTTTTTTGTAATCATCAATCACACTTTTTTGATCAAAAATTTTGATATCTGGCATCATCATTTCGGAAATGCTTTCTTCGCAGCCTTTAAGCAGGCAAAAGGGCACGCCCTCAGTCATCACTTTTTTGTTTAAAATTCTGCCAAGCTCAATAGCTTTTTTCAAATAGGGCGCTACCATTTCCATTCTGGGCACAACTGCTTCAAAATTATTGCCAGCCGCCCCCAAAGGATGCACAAAGGCAAATTGCATTTGATCAACATCCAAGCTAATCAAAATTTTGGCTATTTCTGGCAAGTGCCTGTAATTTGATTTAGTAATCACCGTGTTCATGATCACTTTTTGCCCCATTTTTTTCAAGTTTTTAATGCCTCCCACGAGCTGACGAAAACTTTTTACCCCCGTCAGATAGTTGTGCAGTTCCTCCGTGTGTCCATGCAGCGCCAGGGCAAACTCATTGGCTCCGCCAGCCACAAGGTCTTTGCAGAATTGCTCATACACAAACATTCTGCCGTTTGATTGAATTTGAATTGTTTTAAATTTGAGCTTTTTTGCCAAGGTAACTAGTTCAATCAAATCTTTCCTAATGGTTGGCTCTCCGCCAGTAAAGACGATAGTGTCACAACCCTTTTTGGCTTTTTTGATAATCTCTTTCAACTCTTTCGTGCTCTTGTTGCCAAATTTCTTTTTCTCTGGACCCTGCACACAAAAAAGGCAATTATTGTTGCACAAAAAACCAGTTTTAATATCAGCTTTTTTCATAATTTCTTAACTATGTTTAGATTATTATTCAGACAAGCCCGCGCTTTTAAAATTCGATGACAACCTTTTTTTTCATATTTTTAAAAACAAATTTGTTTCTTGGCTTGGCTTAAATATTTCCGATAAATTAACTGACTCTTGGCTCTTCGCTTCAATTCACGCACTGCTTGCAAAGTCAGCTCATTCCTGGTTCCGCTTGGAGCATTTATCTTTTTCAAATTTTTCGCATATTCCGCAAGGCACCTCTCGCATACCTCGGCCTGCTTGTTTTTGCACCCAAAATGTTTTGAAAAAATTCCAGTATTCACGTTCCCCACGCATTTTTCAGCCCTATCTTCTTCAGAATAAGCCGCAAAAACATTCAAATGCAACTCTCCAATTGTGGACAAAATTAAATTCCGTTTCAAAATACAGCTACCTTGCATCATTTCAGTAATTTCGCCATACCGCAACTCTCTATTTATTTGCGTTATGAAAATAAAATTGCCCTTTTCAGCGCTGGCGATCACCCAGTCTAGAATTTTTTGAAACTGCCGCCTGAAAACAACGATTTCCTGCTTTTTCCAAGCATCTGACATGATAGGTTCCACGTTAAAAGTGTTCGCCCCCAACGCAGTCAGATATTTGAAATTTTCAAAAAGCTCCGAAACTAACTCATTTGGAACAGTTAGATTTATTGCCAATTTTTCCTTGCTGACCTTTTCAAGCAACAGCTCCAGTTTTGATTCAATAATCCCAGCACTTTCCTTGCCAGTCTTAAATCTTCTATTCAGATTATGAGACTCGGGCTTGCCATCAGAGCTAAGCGCCAAACTGACCTCATGTTTTTTGATAAATTTCAAATTTTCAGCATTGAATAAAACCATGTTTGAACAAATGGTCACCGTAAGTTCCTTGCCATATTTCAAAGCAAGTTTCTCAGCATGAGGAACTATTTTTTTTATCAAAGGAAAATTCAGCAAGGGCTCTCCACCATAAATTTTCAAAAGCTTCTTTTTTCCCTTCGTTTTCAGCAACAACTCAACACCCCGCTTGGCGGTATGCCAGTCCATGTAGGAAGGATTTTTTTTCACGAAACAATATTTGCAATTAAACATGCAGTCAGTCGTAACCACTAAAAACAGCACGTATATTTCCTTCGAGATATCTTTGCTTTTTATTTTAGCTAACTCAAAAGGTGCCTTATGCATAAAAATTCAAAATTAACGGAAATAAAGACTTTTTCTACTACCCTCTAGACACAAATAAAACACCTTAAGCTTAGCCTGCTTGATATAATCGTGCAAGAGTAAATTAAAATTAAAAAATTCATTGCCAGCAAAATTTTCCGCACTCAAGCCACCTGGAAATCTAACCCAGGCTTTCCTAGAAAAAATTTTTCCCTCCCTGGAAATCCTAACTAACAAGCCTCTATTTTCAGCTGTCAGCGGATAGAGTTTCAATGAAAATTCACTGCCTGGCAAAAAATCAACAGCCACGGTATCGAATTTTGAATTTTCAAAACGACGGGTTATGTCCAGCTGATTATCAACCTCCGACACCCGAAGAAAAAGCCCCAACGAAAAAGCTGCTGAATTTACACTTAAATAAATTTTAATTTTGGGTTTCTGATTTCTCTCAAATTCCAAGCCTATCTGAATAGGGAAGGTTCCGTTTTTCTTGTTGAATTTAAATATCTTTTGGCATAAATTGAGGTTGTATTTACAGCCAAAATAAGCCTCCATGGCCGACATGACGTTAACAATCTTTTGCTCCCTCATTCTGCTTATCTTTATTTTCTTTGCTTTGCCCAGTCCTATTTTGGGAAATTCCAAATGCAGCAACCTTACGTTGGGCTTGCTTTCCACAAAAGAGCTCTCGAAGCCCCGAAAAGTAAACTCCGCATTGCTGAAGCTATTAGCGTCTAGCATTTCAATAATTTCCAGCAAAAAAAGTTCTTCAGTTTTTTTTATTTTCCCGGAAATGTTTCGATTCTTGATTATTTTTTTTACTTCAATTTTGTCCATAGTTTTCCAAATAGTTATTCAAATATTCTTTCCTGCGCTTTATTCACATAAGCCGCAAAGGGTTTTTCCTTTTTTGCTAAATCCAGCAAAATGGCAGCAAAGATTTCTGACATGCGATTTCTCAACTGCACAATTTCAGCTCCCGCAAAAACCGCCTTCCCATTATATGTTTTCCAACAATGGCGACACTGCCAGCTATGCTTGTCATATGCGCAAGTTTCATAATCTTTTTTGAAACCTTTTTGAAAGTTGCCCACCACAAAATCCTCGGGTCTTTCGGCATCAATCAAAAAAGGAGAAAGGAAAATATCGCCAGCTGGAGACACCTCCATATTTTCACAAAACAAACAAGTTTCTCGCTTTGATTTATTTTGAATTAAAAATCTTGTGACCGAACCCAAGAAAATAAATTTGCCCTGACGTGTCGATTTAAAGATATGCTGGATGAAATTTTTGAGGTTTTTTTCAAATTCCGCTTTTGCTTTTGCTGACCAATGATAGCCCTGACCCTGAATCGGTTCGAGATTGAAATTTTCAATTCCAATCTTTTGCAAATAAATCAAATTGGCATAAAGTTTTTTGGCATTTGCTGGCATGACCGCAACCAAGGCAGAAACCTGTCCTGGCGACATGACTGACAAGGCAAGTTTGAGATTTTTCAAAATCTTTTCATATTCAATCGAATTATGCTGAAGACGATTGGGAGCGTGCGTCTTTTTATCCCCGTCAATACTGATTGAAATTTTCACCTCATTTTTTTTGAAAAAAAGCAGCTTTTCGCTATCAAGCAAAATTCCGTTTGTGGCAACGGAAACAACCAATTCCTTCTTATTTTTTTGAGCCTCTTTTTTTGCAAATAGGCTTATTTTTTTGACCAATGCAAACTCAAGCAACGGCTCACCTCCATAGATAAGAATTTCCTTGCTCAAGCCAGGACTTTTGAGTAGCGACCCAACTGCCGCTTTTGCAACCAATATGTCCATCACCTGACCACCCTTTTTCACAAAGCAATATCTGCAATTTAAGTTGCAGCTGCTGGTCACCAAAAGTTTAATTTTTCTTATTTCTCTGTCCATCCTATTTTTCAGTTAAGGGCACCCTCTCCCCGTAAAACAAGAAACAACACCCCAAAAGTGTTGTTTCTTTTTTTAAAGACAATGCATTCATTTAAAGACTACTTAAATTGAGCCAGGCAACTTGCATACAAATCCTTGTTGCCAGCAGTCTTGTCTGGAATTTTTTCACAAAGCGCGACATCGTTTTTTTCTTTCGCCGTCAGATTGGTATATTTCTGAAGGCAAACATTGCTTGCATAAAAATCATTCCATTCTTTCTGCCGATCTTGCCCCAGCAGCACTCGACAAGTAGCATTCTCAAATCTTCCGCCAGCAACAGTAAGATTTATTTGACCACACAAACTCACATCTTTATTGCTCAAAGCTTTCACGAAAAGAAAACTACTGTTGCAACTGTCCTTTTGAGCGGCAGGCAGCACGCTGCATTTGGCCATGTCGCCGCCTGCAATAGCCTCACAAGTTATTTTCTTGGCACTGTCTGAAATTTGACCGCAAACGGCAACATTTTTCTGCTGATTGGCCAGACAGGAAATTGAAAGATCTTTGTTTCCAATTTTGCTGCAATCACCATTTGTGGCTATGATTGTAAGGAGTGTATATTTTTCCTCACAAGTAACTCCGCTACTGTCCTTGGTGGAACCAGTCAGCGAACATACCGTAGCGTCCTTTTTTGTAAGCGCCAAAAGACTGGCATAAAAAACCCGCCCAGGATTGGCGCCATCTTCTTTCCTGAAATCATTTTCTGGATCTTGCTGACAATTCCCCAGGTTAGTGGTAGCTGAACCGGCTGAAGAATTTCCAGTTTTATTGTTAATAGCACCCTTGGTGCTAGCTCCTGAGGATTTAGACTGCGCTGCTTGGTTGGTAGAGCCAGTGCCAACAGGTTGTTTTTGAAAAAACTTAGTATAAGTATAAAAATAAGAAGCCACCGCTGCTAAAAGAACTAGCAAAAAAATCAGCACGCTGAGATAAATTTTTTTTGTTTTTTCAGGTTCCATAAAAATAAAAAGGCATTTAATCCCCCAGGACAAGCCTGGTGATATTAAACATTTTATTATTTAAAAAAATATCAGCACCAACCGCCAGAACTGTGCGAGCCATGGGAACCATGCGAGCCATGGGAACCATGCGAAACATGATACCCAGCAGCTAAGCTGTCATTTGGTTTTGTTACCACACCCAAAACACTGGCAACTGCAACCACAACAGCTGTCATTCTCACAATATCTTTTTTTGCCATTTTGCCTTCTTCACTCAAAAGAAATGTTTTCAAATTTTTTTTAATAAGTGGCATTTTTTTTAGATTCATGCTCATAACTTTTCTGCTTTACTTTTTAAGCTAGCTAAACCTTCCCTTTTTTAAAATAATAACACAATAACAACTATTGCGCAAAAATATTCGACCAAAAAAAATTAAAAACGATTAAGGTCAATAAAAGAATCGCTGTATTGAAGCTTTTTTACAATGTCAAGATTCATTTTAATGAGAATACTTGAAACTGCGCAAAAAGATTTCCAAAAAAGAGGGCTTTCCATTTTCAGGTTTTTGCGATAAAGATACTGACCCACTGGGCAAAAGCAATATTTTCTCAAATTGCAACCCTCGCAGCCAAGTTTTGTTTCCACTAGAAATTCTTTTCGCAAAACGCTCAGCAAGGCTTGTCTTTTTTTGTCAGCAACGCCAGTTTCGACATTGCCAATCGAATAGGCTGCTCTTCTTTTTTTGGGTAAAGAAAAAACCTTGTCGCAAACAAAAAAATTTCCAAGCGTGTCAACCTGAATTTTTCCACAAACCTCTTGCTTGCCAACATTAGTGCCATTTAAGATCATGTCCAGCATTGAAATCCGAAACAGCTTTTTTTGCTCATCCTTGTTGTGAAACAAACTCACGTAATATTTGCCGATTTCCGCTGCCACTTTTTCGAATTTTTTGATTTCCTCTTTGCTCCAAGTCGCATATATTTCCGGGTAAAAATCTATGTATTTGAAACCTTTTTGTTGCAAAAATTTCAAATTATTCAGCAGCTCGCTCACGGTAGCTGGGCCAAAAACCAGCGAAACTGAAAATTCCAATGTTTGCGGAGTCAGTTGATCGAGGTTTTTCATGATCGCCTCGAAACTTGATTTTCCATTTTTCGCTTTAAAGGGTCTTGCCTCATCATGCGTCTTTTTGTCTCCGTCAATGCTCAGCCTGACTGAAATTTTGTTTTTGCTGAAAAAATCTACGTGCACTTGTTTGAGCAAAGTTCCATTAGTGACCACCACCCCTTCCAAAAAAAGTCCTCTCTTTTGGGCTTGCTTTTGGGCATAAGCATAAATTCTCTTGATGAGCTGCCACTCCAGCAAAGGTTCTCCTCCGTTGAAACTCAAAACTTTTTTTTTCCCTGGATAGTCCAGAAAAATTTCAATTTCCCGCTTTATGGCTTGCTCATCAACATCCTTAAAATTTTCTGCCTCTTTGTGGACAAAACAATAGCGACACTGCAAATTGCATTTTCCTGGGAAAAAAACATTAAGCACCTGAGGCACATCCACTGATGACTTTCGAGTTGAAATTAATTTTTCTTTCATAAGAGCCAACTTTCAAAAACAGTTCTATATTTTTCGTCACTGATTTTTTCAAAAAGATATTCGAAAAGAGCTTTGTTTATTTTGTGTTTATCCGTGTTAAGTATCTGAGGAAAAATCGTGCCATGTTCAATAAAATTAGCCAGCGGACAAATTCCACAATAAGGCCGATAAACACAATCGCTGCAGCCTGCCTGATTGTCCAGCGCTGAACCCAAACACATTGTTCTGGTCACTTCATTGTCAACCATGTCCTGATATTTGTCCTCGTGCACATTGCCCAATTTGAAATTGTCATGTCCCATTCGCTGAGCCATGCGACCTTCATCACAAGTGTAAACACTTCCATCATAATCAAAAGCCATTTGGCCAATACCAGCCCCGCAAGGAGAACGCATTTCATAGTAGGAAGCATCTGAGTTGTTTAAAATTTTCTTCAAAGCCAGCGCTGCGGTTCGCTCCACAAAAAGGGTGCCCTTTAAATTTAACTGCAAAATATAGTCAAGGGCTTTTTCATAAAATTCAATAAACTCCTCAGCGCTATAGCCAATAATATCAATGGTTTTTCGTTGCAAACCGAAAGGACTAAGTGGCCGGATGAAAATATTATCAAAACCTTTGGCCAGATATTCATCCACAATTTCCTGGGGATGAGCCAAAGAAAATCTGGTAGTGGTGAGCACCGCGTTCAGATTGTCGACGAAAGCCTCTTTGCTTTTTTGTTTCTTTTTGGCAATAGCCTGCTGAACTTTTTTCAAACCCTTCAGCATCGGCGCATAACTGCCGCCTTTACTATCCAAATAAATTCTATTTTTGTTGTGCACATAGTCAGGCCCGTCAAGAGAACAGCTGAGGCTGACATCTTCCTTAAGCAAAAATGCTAATTTTTTTTCATCCATCAAGGTGAGATTGGTCACTAACGAAATCTTCAACTCTTTTTTTGCTGTCTTGTTTGAGGCCTTGGCATATTTGACAATGTATTCCAAAACTGGCCAGTTGAGCAAGGGCTCTCCGCCTTGAAATTCTATGCCGACATAGGGAGACGGAGTTCTGAAAGCAAGGTCAACGGATTTTTTGGCAATCTCCCTACTCATGTCAAAACCTTTTGCTCCCTTTTTCTCAGGCGTCACTTGACAATAAAGACAGCGGTGATTGCACTGGAGCGTGAGCACAAAAATAAACAAAGAAGGTCCTTGAGCAAGGGAAGAATTGAGCTTCAAATAACGCGAAGCATATTGAGCTACTTCGTTTTTCTTTGTTTTAATAAACCCAGCCGCAACCAACTGTTGATACAAGAAAGTATTTTTTTTAAGTTTACCTTCCAGAAATTTTTCAAATTCAGCCTTTTCCAAAAAAATCCATTCCCCGGTGTCGGTGGTCAAGAGATATTTTCCCTTAAGCTGAGCAAAACGAAAATTTCCCAAATTTGAATATTTCACTTTTTTAGCAGAAATCATCGTGCTTGGATCGTTAAAAATAAAGCATAATTTGCAAATTCAAAGAGGGCATTGACGTCTGCCTCATTCGAAATTGCAACTTCCGTATAATTCCCTTTTTTTGTGAGCGCTATGTCAACCGAGGAGCTAAATTCTTCGACTGCCCTAGCGAGGCTTTTCGAATCATAAAGGGAATTGGCCAATTTTAAGGTAGTGTTATTTTTTGGAGACATTCTTTTTTTTCTTATTTTTTTTAGCAACAATTACAGGGGCGGCATCTTTTCCAACAATTTCTTTGGCTATCACAATTTCCATGATTCCGAGCGTGTCTTTTTCATAGCTATCTTCAACATCAATAATCTCCAACTCTTTGCGCAGCGCTGCAATAGATGCCTCAATTTCCTTGCTCTCGTCAATCTTTTCTTTACCGTCGAAAGCTTCTGCGCTTTCCATTCCCTTTATTCCCAAGGCTGCGCCCATGGCGCCCCCCACAATTTGTTCCAGCACTTTTTGATTGCGTTTTGAGACATTTTCGCGCACCAAAGAATTGAGCAGTTCATTCATAAACTCGCCTTCAAGTTTTTCAAGTTCTTTTTTGGGCAAGGTTGTTTTTCCTTTGAGTGTCACCTGCAGACTATCCTTTTTGGCTGAAACATCCAGCAAAATGTATAGCCTATCAATAAAAACGTAGCAGGCCTTATAAACAACTTCCTTTGAATAAATTTTTGTGTTTACCAAAAAAATTATGGCGCTGTTTTTTTGATCAATGGATGTTTGCATAATAACTATAAAAAAGATAAATTAAGTCCAGCTTAACCTTTTGAATTATAGGTCTTTCTTTTTGTGTTGTAAAGCCAATCCATAGGGCATGCCTATTTGCGGTTAGCCGCAAATAGCAACCCTCGCGGCAATTAAATTGATTCATACCTAAAAAAATTAATTTTAGCTCTTATTTTGTTGGCTTTCGTCTTCCCCCTTTCTGCCGTATAATCAAACCATGGACATCTTTAAAGCCAAAATCGAAACAATTCCCAGAATCAACCAAAAATACGCCGAGATTCTGAAAAAAATCAACGTTTTCACGGTGGGTGATTTGCTTTTTCATTTCCCTTTTCGCTATGAAGACTACAGCGAACGAATTGAAATCGATGCGCTGATTGTCGGCCAGACCGCCACGGTCATGGGCGAGATTTCCAAAAGCAAGCTGGTCAGGACTTGGAAAAAAAAGATGTTGATCACAGAGTGCTATGTTTCAGACGAAACCGGCAGCGTGCGCGCCGTGTGGTTCAACCAGCCCTATGTCAGTGATTCGCTGACGGTTGGCAGGGGTGTGCGGCTGGCTGGCAAAGTTTTGGAAGACAAAAACGGCCTTTATTTTTCCAACCCGGCCTGGGAACTTTCTTCACGCGAGCCAACCAACACTGGCCGCTTGGTTCCGATTTATCCTGAAACCGAAGGACTGACTTCCAAATGGCTGCGCTGGCAATTGCAAAACATTTTCAAACTAAATCCTGAAATTCCAGAACCAATTCCGGAGGATATTTTGCATGAACTTCATCTGCCAGAAATCAAAACCGCCTTGGAATATATTCATTTCCCCAAGAGTGAAAACCAATATCTGCTGGCCCAAAAAAGATTCGCTTTTCAAAACATGTTGACCGTTCAATTGGCTTCTTTGCAAGTCAAAGCCAATTGGGAAAAAGAAGCCTGCGTCAAAATTCCTTTTGTGGAAAAAACCATTCAAGACTTTACTGAAAAATTGCCATTTTCACTGACCAATGCGCAAAACAAAGCGTCGCTTGAAATTCTCAAAGATTTGGAAAAAACCCGACCCATGAACCGTCTGCTCAATGGCGATGTTGGCTCTGGCAAAACTATTATGGCCGCCCTGGCAGCTTTGCAAACAGCTGAGGCAGGTTTTCAAACTGCTATCATGGCACCAACCGAAGTTTTGGCCAGACAACACTACGATAATATTAGCAAGCTTTTTTCTGCCTATAATATAAGTATTGGATTATTGACAAGCGCCTATCAAGAAGTCTCTAATTTTAAATTTAAAATTTCAAATTTAAAATTAAAAGCCAAGGATCAAAACACAAAATTAAAAAGAGCAGAGATGTTAACTGAAATCAAAGAAGGCCAAATAGATATTTTAATAGGCACGCATGCCCTGATTCAAAAAGATGTGCGCTTCAAAAATTTGGCCCTGGTTGTGATTGACGAACAACATCGCTTCGGTGTCAGCCAGCGCGCTTATCTGCAACGCAATGCACTGACTAATGCAGACTTAACGCCGACTAATACAGAACCTGACCTTCTCTATGAAGATATCACTTATAAAATACGGGGGGCAGTTTTTAATGTAAAAAAACAACTTGGTCTTGGACACAAAGAAATAATTTATCAAAAAGCACTGGCCGAAGAATTCAAAAAAATTGAATTATCTTTTAATAAAGAGTTTTCCATTGCTATAAAATATGATGATAAAAAAATTGGAACTTATAGACCAGATTTTATTATAGAAAATAAAATTATTTTAGAATTAAAAGCCCTACCCTCTATTGGAAAATTTGAGACTCAGCAAGTTTGGCACTATTTAAAAGGCTCTGAATATAAACTAGCCCTCTTGGTTAATTTCGGAAGAAATGATATTACGATTGAAAGGTTCATCCACACGGGTCAGCATAAGTCCGCCTCAAGTCCGCAAAAGTCTGCGTTCATGCCGCACCTACTCACGATGACCGCCACCCCAATTCCCCGCACTTTGACCATGGCCTATTTTGGCAATCTTGATTTGTCACTGCTAGATGAAATGCCCAAAAATCGCAAACCAATTATCACCAAAATAGTTCCACCTCGCGAAAGAAACCAAGTTTATGATTTTGTCAGAAAAGAAGTTTCCAAGGGCCATCAAATTTTCATCATTTTCCCCTTGGTCGAAGAATCTGAAAAAATGGCTGAACTCAAAGCGGCCACCCAAGAACACGAAAGACTTTCACGTGACATTTTTCCTGAACTTTCCCTGGGACTGCTGCACGGCAAACTCAAAGCCAAAGAAAAAGAGCAAGTGATGGCAGATTACAAAAATAAAAAATATGACATCCTGGTTGCAACCTCAGTGGTGGAAGTTGGTATTGATGTGCCCAATGCTACGGTCATCATTATCGAAGATGCTGAAAGATTTGGCCTCTCGCAATTGCATCAGTTCCGCGGACGTGTCGGTCGCAGTGAGTTGCAATCTTTTTGCTTTCTGCTAACATCTTCAAACACTGTCAAATCAAAATCACGCCTGGGCGCCTTGGAAAAAACCAACAGTGGTTTTGAAATCGCCGAGGCTGATTTGAAAATGCGCGGCCCTGGCGAATTTCTGGGTCTGCGCCAATCTGGCCTGCCAGACATTGCCATGCAGCATCTTGGCAACGTCAAACTCATTGAAATTTCTCGCCAAAAAGCATCCCAGCTTTTGAAAAGCAGTCCCACCTTGGCAAAATATCCGTTGCTCAAAAAAGAGCTGACAAAGTTTGCCACCAACGTGCACCTTGAATAAACAGTCTTGCCACAAATTGAAAATCTTATCAAAACGGGCTATAATACAAAGGCTTTCTTGTAAAGCAAGCAAGTCAATTTTTAATTTTAAATTTTAAGTTAAAAATGAATTTTAAATGATTAAATGATTAAATGTTTTAAAATTTAGAAAATTAGTCTTAACCCGCTTCGACTCAATAAGACATTTTGTCGAATCGAGGCGAGTTTAAAATTTTAAATTTAGCCTTTAAAATTATTAGTTTGTTAATCTTTATACATAAAAAATTATTTAACTAATTAACAATTACAACTAAAATGAACCCAAGCATTTTCAAAGCCTATGACATTCGCGGAATTTATCCGACTGACATAAATGAATTAGATGTTTATAAAATTGCTACTGCGACTTGCCAGTTTCTCAAAAAAGAAAATCCCTCTGAAGAAAATTTCAGTTTGGTTATTGGTTGCGATGTTCGCCTCTCATCTCCTCAACTCAAACGTGCAGCCCTCAAGGCTGCTACTGACCAAAAAATCAAAGTGATCGACATCGGAAACATTTCCACCGACATGCTCTATTTTGCCGTGGCCGAATATGGCTACACTGGAGGTTTCACCATCACCGCTTCTCACAATCCCAAAGAGTATAATGGAATGAAAATTGTTCGCCGTGGCGGACAACCAATTTCTTCCGACACCGGCTTGTTTGAAATTCGAGACATGGTGGAAAAAATTGAAATCAATTCGGATGTTTTAAATGAAGATGCTGACCAAAACTTTATTGAAAAAAAAGCTATTCTTGAGGAGTATGCTCAAAAAGTTCGCAGCTTTGCTGATTTTTCAAATTTAAAGAAGCTCAAATTTGTCGCCAACCCAAATTTTGGTGTCGGCGGAGTTGCCCTTGATAAAATAACTGAAAAATTGGATTTAGAAATTATCAAATTGAATTATGAGCCCGATGGAAATTTTCCCAAAGGCCGACCAGATCCACTCATCCACGAAAATCAAAAGGAAATCTCCCAGCTTGTTGTGGAGCATGGCGCTGATTTTGGAGTGGCTTGGGACGCTGACGCTGACCGTTGTTTTTTCTTCACTGAGAAAGGCCAATTTATTGAGGGCTATTTCATCACCGCCTTACTGGCAAGAATCTTTCTAGCAAAAAATAAAGGTGAAAAAATTGTGCATGACACTCGCCTCACTTGGGCGATTGAAGACACCGTCAAACAATTAGGAGGAATTGATGTGCCAAACAAGGCTGGCCATTCTTTCATGAAAGAACGGATGTATAAGGAAAAGGCTATTCTTGGGGGAGAAATGAGTGCTCATTATTTTTTCCGTGATTATTATTTCTGCGACTGTGGCATGATTCCCTTTGTGATGATGCTTGATTTTCTTTCCAACCAAGAAAAAACCTTTTCAGAAATTATGCAAGAATTGTTCTGGCACAAATATTTTGTCAGCGGGGAAATAAACTCAGCAGTGGCAGATGTTCCAGCTACTGTTGAAAAAATCAAAGCGCTTTATATTGAAAAAGCCACCAAGATTGACGAGCAAGATGGAATCTCGCTTGATTTCACAAACGAAGAAAATCCAGCAAGCAATTGGCGTTTCAGTGTCCGAGCTTCCAACACCGAACCTCTCATCCGCCTCAACGTCGAAGCAACTTCGCAAACCACCATGGAACAAAAGCGCGATGAATTGCTCAACCTTATTAGAAATTAGAGAACTCCAAAAGTTAAAATAAAAAAAATCGGAGCCAACCTCCGATTTTTTTGTGTCTAATACGGAATTAACTTAATTAGTGGTAGCTAGGCGTTGGAGGCTCAACCTCCATTATGGAGGTTGAGCCTCCTTGAAACTAACAGTGTTTTAGTTGATTTGATATAAAATTATTTTTTCAAAAAATACCTATAAAAAAAGTGTGACAGAAGTCTGCGGTCGCAGAGATGTGTCACACTTTTTTCACAATTCTTCCGTCAGCTAATTTCGCTAGTCCTGACTTTTCCAGAATTTTTAAATACTCATCATCATTGTCACTTATTCTTTTCTCAGAAATTTTGAGCTTATCCTTGATTGGCAAGGTTTTTTCTTGCTCCATTTTTTCCAGCAAAGATTATTAGAGCTTGTGCAAAAGAAAATTCAATTCTTTGCAGCGCAATTTTAATTTCACAATTGGCGGCAGTTTTTCATCCAGCGGATAAAATTTCAGTTTTTCGATATCCAAGAGGGACTCAAAAGGGATTAAGGGGAATAAGGGGTTTAAAGGGGCTCCCATTTCTCCCATTCTATTCAAGCTTTCTGTTCCCATTTAGTCTATTTTATTTTCACTTCCTATCCCCATTTCTCCTGCTCTATTTTCATTTTCAACATCCCCCTTTTTCATTCCCCTTTCTCCCATTATCCCCTTTATACCCATTAAATCTGCATAAAATCCCTTCCAGACATCATTGCAATCCTCTTCTAATTCCGCAATTGCTCCAATTGAAAAACCAAGGAAATCATAATATTCCTTGGTCGTGTTTCTTTTCCAACCTTCGACAATGTTTTGTTTCCCACTACGTGCACTGCGATCCATTTGGTCAGCCAAACTTAGCAAAGTTTTGGTTTTCGGAAAAAGTCTTGTCACTTGCCCGCAACAAATCTGCACTTGCTCAGCCTTTTGAAATGCTAAAAGTTTTTGAAAACCATAAGGGTCTTTATATGGCTTAAGCATAAAATTTGAAAAAAATATTTGATAAGTCAGAACCTAAAATATTTTTATCTTTTAAAAATTCACTTTACTCCCCTTAATCCCCTTATTTCCCTTAAGCACTCTGCCTCCCTTATTTCCATCACCCCCTTTCTCGCCCTTAATCTCCCTTATCTCATTGTTCTGCTTAATCCCTTTACGCCCCTTAATCCCTTTGCTTCCTTTTCCTATAAAATAAATCCAACTTTCTTTTTCACCTCATCTAATTTTGCTTTCGCCAAAGGTCTCACTTTTTCAGCGCCGGCACGCAAAATTGAAAGCGCTTCTTCATCAGAAATTGCAGCCAATTTTTCTTGAAATGGGGTGAGGAAATTGTTGATAACTTCGGCCAACTCAGTTTTGAAATCGCCGTAGCCTTTGCCGACATAAAGCACTTCGATTTCTTTTGGCGTTTTGCCGGAAAAAGAAGCAAAGATGTTGATCAAGTTTTTCAAGGCTGGTTTTTCGTCGCTGTAAATTATCCCACTGCCGGAATCCGTCACCGCTTTTTTTATTTTGCGTTTCACAGTTTCGACGTCATCTGTCAGAGAAATATAGTTATATTCTGAAGTTGCCGATTTGCTCATTTTTTTGCTCGGGTCGTCCAAGCCCATCACACGCATCCCTTCTTCCTTGATGAAAGCTTTCGGCACAATGAAAGTTTCGCCGAATTTGTGATTGAAACGTTTCGCCAAATCTCTTGCCAATTCTACATGTTGTTTCTGATCCTCCCCCACTGGCACAACTTCCGTGCCATAAAGGAGAATATCAGCTGCCATAAGGACTGGGTAATCGAAGAGGCCCACACTAGCATTTTCTTGTTTATCATTTTCAAGTTTTTTCTGAGCAAGTGCGAGTGTTATATCAGTCATCGCATTAAATCTATCCAACAATGGCAAGAAATATTTTTCAAAATTAAATTTACTATTACTTTTTAAATTTTTTAATTCCTCATTCATTTCCACCATAAAACTTGGGCTGTTATTAATATAATCAACGGCCTGTTGTGACAATCCTTGCCCATATTTCTTCACCTCTGCGATTCCAGTTTTGTCTTTAAATTGGGTCATCTTCTCCAGCTCAGACATTTTCACAATCGTATTCAAAATCCACATCAATTCTGCATGCTCAGAAACTTGCGACTGAATGAAGATTGCAGATTTTTTGGGGTCTATTCCTGCGGCCAAATATATCTTGGCAATTTCCAGGGTCTTTTTGCGCAGCGTCTCAGGATCTTGCGGCACGGTGATAGCATGCAAATCCACCACGCAAAAAATCGATTCAAATTCATCCTGTAATTTTATCCAGTTACTAATGGCTCCCAAATAATTTCCAATGTGCAAATTCCCACTCGGCTGAATTCCAGAAAAAATGCGTTTTTTGTCAGACATAATCTTTTATAAAAATATTTAATAATTTATTATCAGCAATCATTTGAAAAAATATAAGATGCAAATCTCAAAAATAAAAGGGTATTAACACCCCAGGGCAAGCCCTGTACCCTTCAGGCTCACACCGATAAAATCGGCGAGGTATTAACCTTTTGTTATCGTCGCTCGCTGTCTGCCGTCGGTCAGGGTTCGGAAATGAATTCGCCAGCCGGCGAATTCATTTCACTCATTTCACTAGATAATAAAAAATCAATAAGATAGGCAAAAAATTTTAAATTTTGCAATGTCATTTTCCATTTTAATTTTTAATTTTCCATCAGACTTTCTTTAATACTACCAAAAAATGGGCTTTTTGCAAACACAAAGACCTTTCTGAAGCCCATTGACAGCCAGCTAGCTAGCCTACTATAATACTAAGGTTGCTTGAATGAGTTGTTTGCAGGACAACTCATCGGCTTTCGGACGTCACTGTTGTATATTTTATAAGGGACAAACAAAACTTCGGTGGCGTTCGAAAATATGTCAAAGAAGACTCCTGGAAGGTCTGCTACCTCTTTCCTTCCCTGGGTTCTAGCCTACCCGGCTACACCTTGCGGGGTCTTCGGCGGCATATTATTTTCCATCACTACACTTTGGCTCATCGTAGCCAATCATCATTCACCCCGAGTAGCAATGCCTACTCTTTTTTCTTGCCCAAAAAGCAATACTACCAAAAAAATAGCCTTTAAAAAAAATCCCGCCCCGAAAACTATGTAACAAGGAAGTGATAATGTCCTAGTAGCGGGAAGTAGAAATGTCCGCCCCAATAGGTTATGATATTAGCTAAACCCTAATATTAATCAAAATGGACAATCTCATTATCATGAGCCAAAAAGAAGTAAGTCGTTATGAT
>CAIOVI010000059.1 GCA_903861715.1 uncultured bacterium | reverse complement strand
TGAGTTGTTGGGCTTTTTCCAATTTGCCAGTTTTCACCGCTTCATCAAAAGCCACTTCAAATTGTTTTTCAAGTTCTTCCAGCTCGGCGTATTCAGTTTTAAGCTCAGTGCAGAGGGACATGTGGGTATTGTAGCATCAAAAAGAGATTTTCTCAAATTTCCCAAACATCAAACACGGGGGCTTCATCAACCTTATCGTCTTTCTTATCAATCGTTACCAGCGACAATTCAATTTTGGGATAACTCTGAAAAAATTTCTCGTATTTTTTCTTTTTGAATTTTGTTAAATTCGTTTTAACCTCAAAAGCAATCTTGTCCTCAATGACAAAATCTATTTCATTCTGCTGCGTTGTGCGCCAAAAATTAATTCTTTCGAGTTCATGAGCTTCAATAAGTTGCCTGAAAACAGCATTTTCCAAAAGTGCACCTTTGTCCTCCCTGGTTTCAAAACTTTCAAAATTATCCACAAAAAAATTGCGAAGTCCCAGGTCATGAAAATAAACTTTCGGCATTTTTGTCAGCTCTTTTCTAATATTCTTGTAAAATGGCCTTACCAAGGAAACATGAAAAGATTTTTCCATCACATACAAATATCTGTCGACAGCCGGCTTTGAAATGCCAAGCGTCGATGCCAATTCCGAAGCATTTGTCAGATTCCCAACCTGACTGGCCAAAATCCTAAACAATTTGTAAAACAAATCTTCACGCTTAAGCTTGGCTTCGAAAATATCTTTTTTAACATAAGAAAAAGCAATTTCTCTTAAAACATCCTCTTTCTCTTCAAGGGAAGCCAGGACAACTTTCGGATAACCTCCAAAAATCACATACTCCCGATAATAAAAGGATATTTTTTGAGCTTCACTGATTGATAATTTTGAAAAATTCAACTTTGACAATTCTTCTTCTCCCTTGAAAAGCAAAAATTCAGAAAATGACAAAGTTGAAACATTGAAGATTTTTTTTCTTCCGGCCAGTGAATCTTTGAATTTTTCATCCAAATAAAAAGCCGACGACCCAGAGGCTAAGATTTTTATTTTTCCAGCATATTCATCATGTAAATATTTCAGAAAATTTGAAGGATTTTTCAAATATTGAACTTCATCAATAAAAATATAACTTTTCTGCTTCAAGTCTAAAGTTAATATTTTAAAAATATTTTTCGGAGATTTATTTAGTAGGTCAAGATATTCTGAATCCTCCAAATTGATGAAATATGCAGTTTTGGCTTGTTTTTCCAATTCATCTTTCAATTGTTTCAGGATGGTTGTTTTTCCGGCTTGCCGTGGGCCAATAAACAGCAACACTTCCGGCGTGTCAAGATATTTTCTCGCTTTTATGGTTATTTTTCTGGTTATGCTCATAAATAAGGATAATATTTAATAAAATTGATTTGTAAATTCATTATATCCGATTTTATTAATATGTCAAGTTTATTTTATCCTAATCTTTTTCTAAGCTCTTTTGTATATCCCGTATAAAAGTTTTCATCCCTTAAACTTTCTAGGATATAGACACACAACATTAAATTCAAAAGAAAAACCCAAAGACCCAAAGCCCAAGTTAACTTGAAAAACTACGGGAGAGGCGGCACCCAAGAGAGTCGTGCGAATGGCCAAGATCAAAGGCATTGACGCCGAGCCGAGAACGGCCAGGATTCCAAGAGGCATCGGCGATACGCGAAGCGGAGCTTGTTTTGAGAAGCCACGTCCAACCTTTTTCATCGAGATGTTTTTGATTTGCCTGGAAATATTGTTTCTGCAAAATCAGATATTCATTAAGCGAAAGTCCCTCGGCCTCAATTTGGATTTTTTGATTGTTGATTT
>CAIOVI010000058.1 GCA_903861715.1 uncultured bacterium | reverse complement strand
GTTTTGAGTTGTTGGGCTTTTTCCAATTTGCCAGTTTTCACCGCTTCATCAAAAGCCACTTCAAATTGTTTTTCAAGTTCTTCCAGCTCGGCGTATTCAGTTTTAAGCTCAGTGCAGAGGGACATGTGGGTATTGTAGCATTTTTTGCTTTTTAAGTTAAGTAGAACATCAAATTACAATCGTATATTGCCAAGATATTTTTTCAAAGCACTTGCCACAGCTGGAAGCAGGTTTGCAATGTTTTTTCCGACAATTTCACCGTGACTTTCCTGGCGACCATCATTCCAAACTTCATTAAAAATTTCCTTTTCTTTCTTGCTTGTTTCGCCGATTTGAAACCCCCTTGTTATGACGCCTTCAGAAAGCATTTTGTCAACGGATTTTCGCATTTTTTTTGAGGAAAATTTTGCCTCTTGATTTTCAACAACCGTCGATCCCCCATCCGTCACCTCCAAAACAATTTCCAAAATCTTTTTTTGAGCAATTTTTTCCAAATCCGCTTGCGAAAGGGATTGCTGAATTTTTTCCATAGCTTTATGATCGCAAGTCCATCCGATTGTGCTGCTCAATTTTTCAAATATTTTCACTATTTCGATTTGTTCATCTTCCGAACCTGCTTCACTTCTAAATTTCTTGACTCTCTGCGCTTCATCACCAAAAATCCAAGCCTCGGTGTCAACTTCCAATTTTGATTTGGTTTGCGAGCGAGTCAAATTCAAATGAGTGTTGAATTCGCGCAGAGAAGACAGCAACAAAACAAAACATTGCTGCAAAATATGTTTTTTCTCTTCGTCCATTGAGCCCGACATATCCCCAACCAACCTCACCCTGATGAGCTCTGGCCGTTGAATCAAAACTTCTTTGGAAATCGTGCGCTTCATCACCCTGACATCTTCAAATTTCTGCTGCGCAATTTTTGGCCACTGCTCAATAACTTGCTGAATGTCCAATTCGGTTCCAGTTTTGAAATTTCCTTCAATTTCTCGCTCGAGTCTCTTGCTTGAACCAAAAATTATTTTCTGCCAAAGCTTTGACAATTCTTGCAAATATGGCTCAACCTGAGCTTGGATTTTTTTGAATTGTTGCAAGGTTTCGGGCTTCAGGCCATTTTGCTTGCACCAAGCTTCGTCCATTTTGGCTTGACTTTCCTGAGCTTTTTCCTCAGGACTTTTGTTTTCCTGTGTTTGCACTTGAGCTTCTTGCTTTTTTTTATTTTCATCTTCCCAATCTTTTTTTTCTTTCCAAGCAGCAACTTCTTCTTCATTCAATTGATCGGGATTATTTTTTTTGTAATCTTCATACTCTTGTTCAAATGGATTTCCTTTGCCATTTTTTTCGCCAATTTCATTTTCACCCTGGCCACTTTGTTGATTTTGCTCGGGAGGTTTTTGAGGATCCCATTCTTCCAAATCTTTCAATAATAACTGATTAAAAAGCGGCTCCAAAGTTTTCCTAAGCGCAAAATAGCGTTGACTTGCCAGGGTGCTATTATTTTTTCGAGGCTTGATGAAATTTTCCACAATTTCGGCGGGCGTGTATTGCCTGCCTTGAAATTCAATTTTTTGTTGCAAAATTCTCTGCGCATCCTCGCCAACAGCGACTTGCTCAGTTGGAACCATCTCATTGCGAATAAGTGCATAAACAAATTGCAAGTGCCGCGGTTTTTCGCGGTAATCATTGCCTGCAAAAAGTTTTTCCTGGTAGAGTCGAGCGACTTCCTTGCCACCCTTTTCATCTTTTTCATAAGTCGGGGATTTCCTGGCAACTCGATTATTCACATAAATATCATCAAAAATATTATAGAAGGTATGGTGGATGTCAAAAGCTGCTCGCTCAACCGAACTCATCTTTTCTCCATCTGGCTTCTTGGGATTTATGGGTTTTTGTTTATTGAGACTTTCGACAAACTCCGGATCAATTGCGCCATATTTTTCTTCCCATTTACTCAAAATAAGCTGTCCGGTTTGCCTGGCGCAAGCTTTGATATATTCGAAATTTTTCACAACGCCTTCATCTTCAGCCAAGTCGCAAAAATGAACCAATTCATGCTGACAAGCCCACAAAATTTGCGACTGCGAAAAATCTTTCTGCGAAAACCATTTCACGTCCAGATTAACCTCCCCTTTTTCCAGGTCAATATAAAATTCATCCGAAATTTTGAAACTCAAAGAAACGTCCTTGGCAAAGGTCATGAAAAATCGCCGATAAGAATCCACCAAGTCCTGAGCTTGTTGTTTGTATTTTTCCAGCTCATCAGTTTCTTGGTTTTTTTCTTGCTCAGGCGCTGGATTTTCGCCAGCAAAAGACTGATCCGTGTCATTTCCAACTTCTTTCCTGATAATTTTATTTTCAAAAAAGTTTTTCATACAAAAATTCGTTGGTTATTTTATTTTTCAAATTATAACAATTGCGATTTTTCATCAGGCCCAGATAGGAATTGTATTTTTTGGCAAAATCATCAAGCGCCAATTCTTCTTTTTCAAACTTCTGACTGGCAATTGACAATTTTTTCAACATTCCTCTTTTGGTTTTCTGCCTGAGCAAAATCGCATTTGGCAAAACAATCGAACCACAAAAATCAATTCCCCATTTCAATTTTCTGAAAACTGCTTTTTCTTTTGGGATTTCCAAGTTCAATTTTTTCGCCGCAAACTGCTTGGCTTTTTCCGCTTGCTCGCAAACAATTTTCCGATTCGGACCCAAAATCACAAAATCATCATTATATCTGATATAATAACAGACTTTGAGTTTTTTGAGAACATATTGATCAAGTTCGTTAAGATAAATGTTGGCAAAAATCTGACTCGTGACATTTCCCAATGGCACACCCTTGCCAACAGTGGTGTGAAAACTATTGATAACTTCCAGCAAAATTCGCCTTATTTTTTCATCCTCAATTTTTTTGCGCACAATTTCAAACAAAATCAAATGATCAATATTGTCAAAATATTTCCGCACATCGCATTTCACCCCATAGCAATTGCCAAAATTTTTCTTGGCAATTTCCTGTGAAAAAAAATTCAGTTGTGAAATCGCTTTGTGCGTTCCTTTGTCAATTCTGGAAGAATATGAATTTTCAATGAAATCAGGCTCAAACAAAAAAACAAGTTGCTCATACAAAAGTTGATGCACAATTCGGTCGCAAACCTCGGCCTTGTTGATGTTTCGTTTTTTTGGATCAGCAACGACAAAATGTTTGTACCCGCTGTGTTTATAGGTCTCATTTTTCAATTGCAATGCCAAGTCAAACAAATTATCTTCCAAATTTCTTTCAAAAGAAACCACATCTGATTTGGCTTTTTTGCCCACCCTGAAAATCTTCCAAGCTCTCAACAGGTTTTCCAAACTAATCATTTTTTCAAAATCATCATGAACAACATTCATAAAAATTTTCAACAAATAGAAATTCCCGTCGTAAAAACCCTTTATGATTTATACGTGATCACACACAACCTGGTTTCAAAATTTCCCAAAAATGAGCGCTATAGCTTGGGAGAAAAGCTGGAAAATACCCTGCTTGAAACAATTGAATATGTCGTTTTTGGCAATGTGCAACAAAAAAATTTCAAAGATGCCTACATTCTCAAAGCAAACACCAAAATAGAATTGCTGAAACTTTTTTGGCGCTTGGCGCTGGACATCAAGGTGATTGACGACAAAGCATATTTGAAAGTTCAACAGCATTTGCAAGAAAGTGGCAAAATGCTCGGCGGTTGGCTCAAATATTTGCAAGCCAATTGATGGATATTATGCCAGATTAACTGAATTAATATCACATTGCGATGGAGTTCGACTCCGATTCGGAGTCGAACTCCAAAACAGCAATTTACTGGTGATTAAGTTAATTTAGCATTAGTTAAACTACGGGAGAGGCGGCACCCAAGATTGTCGTTCGAATTGCCAAGATCATTGGCATTGACGTTGAGCTGAGAATTGTCAGGATTCCAATTGGCATCGGCGATACGCGAAGCGGAGCCGCCTCTTGAGTTATCTTTCTTTTTCCGTTTCAGAAAAAAATTATTTCATTTTGTCATTAGGACAACTCCTTTGTCCGAAAGAAAGACTGTAGTTTTTTTTGGAAAAAATTTTCACCGCACCCTCATGCATTTCTTTCTGCATGACTCTCGCTGATGAATATTCCTTTTGGCAAATCACTGCAGACTTGATCACGCCTGCTGATTATACGAGCCAAAAAATTTAAAAAATTCAAAAGAAAAACCCAAAGACCCAAAGCCCAAGTTAACTTGAAAAACTACGGGAGAGGCGGCACCCAAGATAGCCGCCCGAATATCCAAGATCATCGGCACCGACGCCGAGCTGAGAATAGTCAGGACTCCAATTGGCATCGGCGATACGCGAAACGGAGCTTGTTTTGAGAAGCCACGTCCAACCTTTTTCATCGAGATGTTTTTGATTTGCCTGGAAATATTGTTTCTGCAAAATCAGATATTCATTAAGCGAAAGTCCCTCGGCCTCAATTTGGATTTTTTGATTGTTGATTT
>CAIOVI010000057.1 GCA_903861715.1 uncultured bacterium | reverse complement strand
TTTCACCCTTGATAGCTGTGAGAGCTACTTGGGCTTTTTCTTGGGGGCTAAAGGTTTTGTGTATTTTGGTCATAAATTTGGGTTAATATTTCCCTCTAAGTTTAGCATATTTCGTGTGCAGATTTATGGGACCATTATAGGCTTTTAATGGGGCCATAGCATTAATCTTCAGATCCAATGGCACATCATCTTCAAGAATCAGTCTCAAAATGAGGCCATGCTCAATTGTTTCTCTGACAAATTCAGCGGGATTCTGCTTAGTGTTGGGGCATGAAATATTTTTCTGTACCCCAACTTTCGACAAAAAATACCTTAAATGCACCTTTAGTTTTTTTGCGAATTTTTCCGTTTCACTGAGCCTTTCTTGTAGATTTTTTCCATCCGCCGCCATAAAGGAAATAAAAAACGGCTCAGAATAATTTTGCCATCCTTCTGTATTAAGGAGAGCATTAATGCCCGGCCCACTGAGACCAACCGCATTCAATGCAATGCTCTTAAATGGATTAGCATAAATGCATTTTGGCAAAAATTCCCGAGGCTGGAAATGCTCATCAAGCGGCATGTTGCCTTCCCTCGGAGCATCTGTGGTAGTTTTTGAAATAAAAGTTGCTCCAGTGAAATCAAAACTCTCTGGGAACAACCCTTTGAGATAGTCATGGTAAGCATAGCCTTCTCTGAAATTGCCAAGTGTCCCTGAAGCTCCAAAGATTGGGTTAAATCTCACGCCCCTCAAAACAAGACCATTGTTTGACATAGTATGTCTCCCTGATAGTGGTTGATTATTGATGATTTTCTGCTAAAATTCTTTTGTCAAAGTTCTTTTTTGGTTTTGTCTTTAATGATTACATAAAAACCAGCAAAAAAGCAAGGGTTTAAAAAAAATTGTGAGTTTTGATTTGGCGTTCTTGTGTTTTTATGCAAATGGGTATCATCTGTGACATTCTCACATTCCCTCTCCAAGGGTGGGCAGGCAAGGATGTAAACTTTTTTGAATAATTGAAAACGCAGAGACTTATTTTTAAAGGTCGCTTTTACTATTTCAAAATAAGTCCATTCAACCACATAAGGAAGGATTGAATTTTTTTTGCGGTCGCCCGTCTGTCATGATATGACCGACATTCATGATATGACTGACACTTCGGGCAGGCCCGCCCGCAACGCTTTGCGTAGCAATGCGGGCAGGCAATTATTTTCAATTATTTCTTTAAACTTTTTTAGCAGTGTTACCATGCAATTACATATGGTAAAAGATTTTTGCGTTACAACATTTCAGTATATTGTAATATCCAATACACCTCACTCTGGTTGCATTCTCAAGCCTCCATTTTTCCTGGTTATTTTTGTTACAATATTTCAGTATCACTCGTGTCCGGTCTAAAAACCAAATAGACAAGCCTGATTTTGGGAATCATTAGCGATATCAATATCTGTATCCTCTAAAAGTATAGATTTCATGGTATTTTTAGTTAAAATAGTTACATTTAAAATTTGCAGAATTTCATAAAGATTGCGATCAATTTGCAGCTTTTTCTTAGCAATTGCCACAATTAGATAGGCGCTGATTGCAATGCAAATCTGGATCTTAACTGCATTTTCTGAATAACCCCAGAATGTCTGAATCTTCAAATGTTGTTTAATCCATTTGAAAAATAGTTCAATTTGCCAACGATACCGATATAAATCAGCTACGGTTTTAGCGGGGAGATTAAAATCATTAGTAAGAAAAACAAAACTTTTGTTAGTTTCTTTATCAAAATATTTTATGCGCCTAATTTTTTCTGGATATTTTTTTAAGCTGTTCCATTTTAAGCGAATAATTTGATCACATTTTACTCCTAGTGTTTTATCAATTTTATTGGAATAAATTCTTTTAAAACCTAAATCACTTTTACTCCTGACAACAAAAAACGCACCCGCCTGATGAATTTTAAAAGATTTTCCAAAATCAATATACCCTCGATCTAAAATATAATAGGCACCATTTTCAAAATCAACACTGTCTAAGAAAGCTGTATCGTGTGTTTTTGCATTTGTAATGTCAAAAAAGGTAGGAATATTGCCATTTAAGTCTAGTTGCATGTGTAATTTGATTGCAGCTCTAATGGTTTTCATTTTAGCCCAGGGAAAGACATTTAAACATAGCTCAATTACAGAAGAATCGATAACATAGCAAGCACCGTTGAGTTCTAAATCAAATTCTTTGTCCTCACAGTAAAGCTCTCTGGCTCTCGTGATTAATATCTGCGTGAAATCTCGGTAAATTCTCCAGTTTCGTTTCTCATTAGCATCAGCAAAAGTTGAACGAGAAATCTCTCCAGAAAAACCAAGATGATGTAAATTTTGTTTTTGAGAATTCAAACAGTTCACAATATCTCTGAGACTTTCCCGATGGGATAACTGTCCGAAAGCTAAAGCCAGGAATTGGTCATAACAAGAAAAATTTTTAATTCTGTGATTCCCACGATAACGCTTAACGCATTTATTAAATTCATAGCGAGGCAAAAACTCCATTAATTGGGAGAGGATAAATTTTCCTTGGTGCATAATTGATATCAAAAGAAGTTATCCTTCAATTATTGCATTTTTGTTGAAATCGAAAAGTTTTTAAATAGCTGTTTTTTATTTTAAAATAGGGATTATTTGGATGTTTGAAAAAAGTTAACCGGACACGAGTGATTTCAGTATATTGTAACGGGGTTGTTTTGCGGGATGATAAAAAACTCTCCTTCGGGGGAGAGTTTTTTGGAAGATGGCAACTAAGGTGCCTGTTTTTTAAGAGCCTGCTGGAAATCTCACCGCCGAAATAAACGAAAGAATAAACTTGTCGGCTGAAATCCCAAAATTTCGGCTACAAAACCTTCAAATCTTATCGGGTTATCTCGATAGCCCTCCTTAATTTTCAGGCTTTTCGCTCGAAATTTTTGAATTTCATCTCGACATGAGATTTTCAGCAGGCTCTAGAAGATTTTCAATAAAACAAAAAAAGTTTTTTAATTTTTGGGGAGCGACTTTCATTTTCTCCATTTCATGTGAGCCAGATAAATTTTGTCGAAACCGGAAAAATTTTGAGAAAAATCACTCGGCGGAAAATTGACGGGGGAAAGTTTTTTTGGCAGCCAGAGTTTTGGTTTTCGCAACAAGGAAAAGAAATGGGAAACCAATTGAAAATGCGCGGCAAACAATTCGTGAAAGAAAAAGACCAACGCTAGGAGCATTGAAGAAGCATAGAGGAAAGCCACGAAAGGAATTGGGGAAATGCGAGCTGACATGGTGGTCAAAATTTTGCCAGTTGAATTCAGGTCAGGCAAAAAAACGGCGCGAAAATTTTCTAAAATGGTGAATTTTTTTTCAGCGAGGGTTTTGCTGGTGGTGACGCCGGCGACAGTTTTTTCAGCTGGCAAGGCGCTGGATTTGGTTCCAAATTCTTGCACCGTGATGATGGTTTGTTTGCCGTTGATTTTACCAGTGATGACGGCAACGCCGATTTCTTGATATTTTTCGTTTAGGATATTTTTTTTGTGGCTGGCACTGTTCATGAAAGCTTGGTGCTGCGTTTGAGGATCAGTGAAGTTGATGGCCAAATTTTCGCCAGCAAAAGAATAGTCATAGCCCGTTTGTCCAATCCACTCCCAAGGAGTCACACCGGTGGGCGAAACGTGAGCGAAATAGTTGTGCACAACCATATCGTTGGCTTTTTCCAGCGCAGCCTGGGAAAGTTCTTTTTCGGTTGTCAGGGCTGGGATGCCGCGAGCTTCGCGATCTTGGTTGATCAAGTCAACCACGCTTTGAGCATCGAAATTGGCAGCCAAAGAATGCTGAACTGGCGCCATCACGAGGAATGTCACCAAGAAGAAAAAACTTCTGATTTTGAGCCATTTTTTTGTCATCTTGAAAAAGAAAAAGGGCGTTTCACCCGAGTGAAACGCCCTTTTTAGAAGACATTTATGCTTTAATTATACACCTTTTTAGGGAAAAGTCAAGGTTTTACTGGACAAGAAAAATATTTCGGGTATACTGGCAAGAGTTGAAAAATTTTTTAAAGCCTATGTTTTTGAAGAGTTGTACCCATCTGTATTTTATGCTACAGTATAGACATGAAAGAGGTATACATAAAAAATAAGGCAATAGAGCTCAGAAAGAAGGGATATTCATACGGCTTGATTTTAAAAGAAATCAAGATCAGTAAGAGCACCCTTAGCTCATGGCTTAAGGAGATTCCCTATGAGCCGAATGAGGAAGTTTGGGCAAGAATAAAAACAGGGCCTCTTAAGTCAGGGAGAATGAAGCACAACAAAAGAGTTCGTGATATTGCTGATATTAAAAATGAAGCAAAGGAAGAGCTTGGAAAGTTGAGCAAAAGAGATTTATGGATGATTGGTCTGGGCCTGTATATGGGCGAGGGTGCAAAAACTCATGAAATTGTGAGAATTATCAATTCTGATCCCAAGATGATTAAATTGGCAATAAAGTGGTTTAAGGATTGTTGTGGCTTGAAGAATGAAAACTTATCTGTTATGCTTTACACATATCCTGATAATGATGTTAAGGAATGCGAAGCGCACTGGAGAAGGATTACGGGGCTGAAAGCTGAAAATTTTAGAAAAACTCAGATAGATTTGAGAAAAAATAAATCAAGCAAAAATAAGAGAAAATTGCCATTTGGCACTGCTCATGTTTCAGCTGTTTGTAATGGAAATCCTGATTTTGGAGTAAAATTGCATCGCAGAATTATGGGTTGGATGGAACATGCTCTTGATTAAAAATATTGCGGGTGTCGTATAGTGGTTATTATATCAGGCTTCCAACCTGAGGAGGGGGGTTCGATTCCCCCTACCCGCTCAAATTTTTAAAATCTCTAGGTTTATCCTAGGGATTTTAAATTTGTTAGCGGTAGGAGGGAATCGAACCTGCCTCGACGGCAAGGCGGGCGGGCAGAAGCTAAACAAGTTTTTGTTTAGTAAAACAAAAACGCAGTGTGCGTCGACAAATGCGGATGAGCATTTGACGCTGCCCAGGGCAAGGAATGAACGAGCGACGGCGAGTGAATGACGCGGAATTCCCTGCGCAATTGTAGGTAGAAGGGAATCGAAGGTGTAGAATTTATCCCCTTGTGGATAAGTCGGTTGATATTGCTGAAAAATTAGCCTAAAGGCGGAAAAATCCTGGCAGGTCGAAAGACTTGCTGGGTTTTTTGTCTTGTGGTATTATTATCTAACGCTACACAAGATGTAGTGCTAAAGTGCTAAAAACACGTATTAAGCTTCTTTTGCAATCAAGCAAATTTAAATAATTTTTCAGGACTTTTGCATTTGTTCTCAAATTCCTAGAGCATGAGCTATCTGCTAAGCAAGTTTATCCTGGTCTACTTCAAGTCTTTCTTGCTAAGAAAGTCAGTTGTAAGTAATTTTTCGATCAAATACATAAGTCCTAAAAATAATAAAATCATACAAATAAGACGGTTACTATTTTTTGGTAGGATTCGAATCTTATTTAACAGCGCACATGAACATCAAACAAGTGAAACTTCGCAGTGGCCAGTTGGCGCCTTTTGAAAGGTCCAAAATTGAAAGAGCGATTGAGCTGGCTTGCGACGCAACTGGACAACTCAGCAAAGATTTTATCGTCAAAATGACTGACGACATCATTGCGGAACTGGTCGCTTCATCAGAAGCCAACACTGACGCTGGCATTCCTAGTGTGGAAAAAATTCAAGATGTGGTGGAAAAACATCTGATGCAAGATGGGCTATATGAAGTGGCCAAGGCTTTTATTTTGTATCGCAATCAGCAGAGCCAAAAGCGGGAAGAAAAAAAAGAAAAACTAATTGAACAATTTGAAAAGCATTCAATGCAAGTGATCAAGGCTGATGGCAGCAGGGAACTTTTTGAGATTGCTAAAATCAAAGCCTTGTTTGACCGGGCGGTGGTTGGCTATGAGCAAAGTTGTTTGTTTGAAGATTTGTTGGAAATGTTTAAGAAAAATATTGTTGATGAAATCAAAACTTCAGATATCAACAAATTGTTGATCAAGGCTTGCATTGATTTGGTGAGTGTGGAAAACATTTTCTGGCAGGAAGTGGCAGGGCGCATTGCGCTTTTCAATTTATACAAAGAAGCGCTGCGCAATCGCAAGCTCAGGCACGAAGACATTTATGCGCCGCAAGCCGTGTTGGCACTTTTCCACGACTATCTTGAAAAAGGTTTTTATGCCAAGCAATTGCGGGATGCTTATAGCGACGAAGAAATTTTGCTGGCGGCTGAAAGCATTGATGCTAAGTTGGATTTGGAATATGGTTATACTACCATTTTATCTTTGCAAAAAAGATATTTGCTTAATCCTAATAAGATTATTAAAGAATTGCCCCAAGAGATGTATTTTTTCATTGGTTTGTTCTTGGCAATTCCAGAAGCAAAAGAAGTTCGTTTGCAAAAAGCAATCGAAATGTATTTGGCGTGCGCTCAGCAGCAGATTTCTTTGCCAACTCCGACGCTGCTTAATGCGCGCACAACTTTTCATCAACTTTCCAGCTGTTTCAAATTGAATGTGGATGATGATTTGCGAGCAATTTATCATGCTTTTGAAAACATTGCGCAGATTTCCAAATTCGGTGGCGGAGTCGGGGTTTATCTTGGCAACATCCGCGCCCGTGGCAGCTCTATCCGGGGCGTGCTGGGAGTCTCCGGTGGGGTTAATCCTTGGGTGAAAGTCATCAATGACACCGCCGTTTCAGTCAATCAACTCGGCGCTCGCATTGGTTCAGTTTCAGTGACGCTCGACATTTGGCATTTGGACATTTATGATTTCTTGGATTTGCAAACGGAAACTGGCGACATCCGGTCGAAGGCCTTTGACATTTTTCCAGCCGTTGCGATTCCAGATCTTTTCATGCAAAGATTGCAAAACAATGAGGAAATCAGCTTGTTTGATCCTTATGAAGTCAAAAAAATTTATGGCAAAGCGCTGCAAGACACTTTTGGAAAAGAATTTGAAGATTTTTATGTGACCTTGGAAAAAGACGAGCGGCTCAAGATGAAAAAAACAGTTTCGGCCAAAGAACTTTTCAAGAAATTTTTGAAAGTGGTGGTTGAGACTGGCATGCCATATGTGTTTTTTCGAGATACGGTCAATCGCCTGAATCCCAACAAACATGCGGGTAACATTTACTCCTCGCAGCTTTGCACGGAAATTTGTCAGAACACTTCGGCTTCAAAATTCATCGAAGAAACTTTGGAGGATGGAAAAATCTTGATCAAATATGAGCCGGGTGACACTGTGGTTTGCAATTTGGCTTCAATCAACGTGGCCAAAGTCAACCAACCGGAAATGATTGAAAAAATTATTCCGATTGCGATGCGAATATTGGACAATGTAATCACCCTTAATTATTATCCGATCGAAGAAACTCGCAGGACGGCCTTGCGTTATCGCTCAGTGGGCTTGGGCTTCCTTGGCTTGGCGGAATATTTGGCCACGCAAAAAATTGCCTATGACAGTCAGCAAGCACGAACGGCAGTGGACGAACTGTTTTCGCAGTACGGCCTGGCAACTTATCGCGCTTCAGTTGATTTGGCCAAAGAGCGGGGAACTTATCCGCTTTACAAAGGCAGCGAATATGACAAGGGAAAAATTTTAGGCAAAACCGAGCAGTGGTTTGTGGAAAATACTAAGGATGGAAAAAAATGGAGCCAACTTTTTGCGGACATGAAAAAATTTGGCGTGCGCTTTGCCTATCACACTGCTCCAGCCCCAAACACTTCGACGGCTGGCGTGGTTGGCACGACAGCGGCGTTGCTGCCGATTTACAAAAAGTTTTTTGTGGAAACCAATCTTTCGGCTTTGACTGTGCGAGTGGCGCCGAAACTTAGCAAAGAAAACTTTTGGTTTTACAAAGAATATATCAACATGGATATGCATGAGGTGATTGAAATGATGGCGGTGCTTTACAAATGGGTTGATCAATCAATTTCTTTTGAATGGATGATTGATCCGTCCAAAACCAGCCCGGCGCAACTTTATGAATATTATGTGAAGACCTGGAAAAGTGAGATCAAGACGGTTTATTATGTGCGGAGTCTTTCTGGTGAGATCAAGGACAATTGCGTTAGTTGCAGTGGCTAAAACAGTAATCAGTAACTAGTAACTAGTAATCGGTAGCTAATAATATTCAGATTGTTCAAGATTGGGTAATTGTTTTGGCTATTATTTTTGTTGAACATTTGAATATAGATTTGTAGATTTGCCTGCCTCGACGGTAGGCGGGTAGTTGATTTGTAGATTTGTGGGGTTTTCTACATTCGTAATTCGTAGACACAAATAATTCATAAATAAAAAAATAAAATATGGAAAATAAAATGAAAATTAATTTAATGTTTAATCCTGAGGGCAATGATGATGTTTCGGCCAGGACCATTATTAAGGGTCAAACTACGGGGTTGTTTAATCTGAATGCAGTGAAATACAGTTGGGCCAAATCGCTTTATCAAGTGATGATTGGGAATTTTTGGGTGCCGGAAAAAGTTTCGGGACTCAAGGATGATGCCAGAATGTTTCACGGCGATCTTTCGCCTGAAGAGCAACGTGCCTACAAGGGAATTTTGTCCTTTTTGATTTTTCTGGATTCGATTCAGACCGTGAATTTGCCTCATCTTTCTGACTATGTCACTTCGCCGGAAGTTAATTTGATTTTAGCAATCCAGGCTTATCAAGAATCAATTCATTCGCAGTCGTATGCCACGATTTTGGAATCGGTGGTGGACAGCAAAGAGCGCGATGAGATTTATTATTTCTGGCGCACGGACGCTGTGCTATTGGAGCGCAATAAATACATCGGACAAATTTATGAAAATTTTGTCAAAGACTCAACGGATGAAAATTTCTTTCGCGCGCTGGTGGCAAATTTTTTGTTGGAGTCGCTTTACTTTTATAATGGCTTTGCTTTTTTTGACACCTTGGTGGACAAGATGAAAATGATGGCCACGGGCAGGGTGATTGCCTACATTCGGCGGGATGAATTGACCCACATTACCATCTTTGCCAACATGATCAGAGAAATTCGTAGTGAATTCCCGGAGATTTATAGCGAAGAAATTATCAGAGAAATGATGGGCGTGGCGGTGGCTCAGGAAATTCAGTGGAGCAAGCATATTCTTGGCGATCGCATCCCAGGCATGAATGGTCAGACCACGCAGGAATACACCCAGTGGTTGGCCAACAATCGTTTGGCCATGCTGGGCCTGGATCCACTTTTCCCGCAAGTTGTGACCAATCCTTACAAACACTTGGATCGCTTGCAGGATGCCAATGGTGACAAGAGCAATTTTTTGGAAGGCACGGTGGTGAATTACACGCAGTCGAGCAGCATGAATGGCAGTTGGGATTTTTAAATTCATACAATAAGTGTTACAATAAAGTGTATAATTTTTAAAAATTAAAACCAATGGAAGGAAAAAAGATTTTGTTGGGGTTGGTCGTGGTGGCGGCGTTGGCAACTGGTTGGGTGCTGGTGCAAGACGCCAAAACAAGTGTCAACAATCCGCAAGAAATTGAGGGTGTGAAAAAAACTGCTTCGACGCAAGCGGTCAAAACAGAGAATCAAATCGGCGATTCTGCGCAAACAGCAACAGCCGAAGCTACTGGCGGGAGCGTTGAAGCTGCGGGAACTAATAGCTCTAATAATTCTAATGACAAAAAAAATATGCAATTGGAAATTAAGACGACTCAAGAGGGAACAGGTGACCGAGTGGTCAAAACTGGAGACAAAATTTCAGTTTTATACACTGGAAAATTGGAAGATGGCAGCGTTTTTGACGCATCTTCTTTGCATGGCGGCACGCCTTTCGACTTCACTGTTGGGCAAGGCATGGTGATCAAGGGTTGGGATCAAGGTTTGCTGGGAGCAAAAGTTGGCGAAAAAAGAACGCTGACCATTCCTGGCGATTTGGGTTATGGTGCGCAAGGTTATCCGCCAAAAATTCCAGCCAATGCCACTTTGATTTTTGATGTGGAGTTGGTTTCGTTCAAATAATTTTTAGGGTTGTTAGTGTAGTTAGGGTTTTTAAATTCAAACCCAAACCCAAACTCAAAAAAGCATCTTTGAAGGATGCTTTTTTTTGATTGGTTTGGGTTTTTAGGGAGGTTAAGCATTTCCAAATTTCACCTTCCAAAAGTTATCCACAGCCTGGCTAAAAAATAAGTCAAATTAGCTATGTAAAAAAACCCCAAATTATGATATAATTTGAAGGTAAAAAAATGTCCATTAAGCGGAAAAGTAAAGCAAATTATTGCTGAAAAAAAATCAGGATA
>CAIOVI010000056.1 GCA_903861715.1 uncultured bacterium | reverse complement strand
TTTCACCCTTGATAGCTGTGAGAGCTACTTGGGCTTTTTCTTGGGGGCTAAAGGTTTTGTGTATTTTGGTCATAAATTTGGGTTAATATTTCCCTCTAAGTTTAGCATATTTCGTGTGCAGATTTATGGGACCATTATATACAACAGACAAAATACAATAGTCAATGAACAAAATACAATAGTTAAAATACAATAAACAAAATACAAAGTACGGACAAGCGACATTCTCACATTCTTGAGAATGTGAGAATGTCGTGTTGGATGTTTTTTTTAAGGCTGGACTTTTTTTGGAAAACCTGCTTAAATATGGGCACAATCGGTTCCTTACACTAATCTAAAGAACAGGGAGAATACTATGAGTGATTTTCTTGATAGTAAAAAAAATCCAACGGTTAGTTTCGAATGCAGGATTTGTGGTTGCAAGACTTACGAAAGAAAAAACTGTATGTCGGGGAGTCGTTATGGATTAAAGGTGTGTTGCTGCAATGGATGCAGTTCTATTTTTACGGATCCTGAAAAATTTTCTGCGACTAGTGAGCAAACATCAAAAGCACAAGGAGAAAATAAACCATGAAAACATTTATAATTCTTCTCGGTTTCACTCCCTTTATTATTCTTTGCACACTTCGTGTTCAAGAAGCATTGAAAAATGTTGGGAATATAGTGTTATCAAAAAATGATGATGGCACTTCGTATTTTGTTTTTTAGGTCCTGATGAAAATTTCTAGGTCATTTGTTGGATTTTTTCGGCAACCTCTTAATCTCAAGGGGTTGCCATTTTTTCTTTTTAGGCTCTATTATGAAATAAGTTGTGCAGTTTGTGCTTAGATTTGCGTCAGATTTGTTTCAAAAAATTGAAAAGCTATCGAGATAACTTTGAGATTTTTTTGAGCAAAGATGGTGTGAAGATGAGTGCTGGATGCATAAGTTGTTTCATGATAGAGTTTCAGTGGACAATTTGCTCAAGATTTGCAACAATATAGGGACTTAAAGCTAAAATATAATAGAGTAAATTTAGTTAGCAAATTAAGCGTTGGAGGCTCAGCCTCCATTAGGGAGGCTGAGCCTCCTTGCAACCTACAGTGATTTAATATACTCAAATTTAAAATTCAACAATATCTATATGCAAAAAGTTCTAATCATTGGGGCCAAAGGAATGCTTGGGCAAGAATTGGTTAATGTTTTCAAGAATGATAAGGATTACAAAGTGACCGCTTGGGATTTTGGTCAAATTGACATCTCTGACGAAGTTCAAGTCAAAGAAAAAATCACCAAACTTTCGCCAAATTTAATTTTGAATGCGGCTGCTTATAACGCAGTTGATTTATGCGAGAAAGACAAAGCTGAATTTGAAAAAGCCAAAAAAATCAATGGAAAAGCCCCGGGATATTTGGCAAAGGTCGCTAAGAAAATGGATGCGACTTTGGTGCACTATTCCACGGACTATGTTTTTTCAGGTTTGCCTGAACTTCCTGAGCCAGCTGGTTGCGGCGGTTCGTGCAGTTCTTGCAGCTTGCACGAAGGTTTCGTGCCCCAACTTGGTTTTGATGAAAATGCCATTCCTGAACCCGTGCAAAAATATGGCCAGACGAAATTGATGGGCGAAGAAGCTGTCCAAAAAAATGGCGAAAAATATTATATCATCCGCCTTTCAAAACTTTTCGGCAAACCTGCCAAATCAAAAACGGCCAAGAAAAGCTTTTTTGATGTGATGTTAGCTGTGGGCAAAAAAAATGTTAGCAATGTTGATGGGGTAAAAGTGGTAGATGAAGAGACAAGCTGTTTTACTTATGCTCCAGACTTGGCCAAGAAAACCAAGGAGATTATTGAGGCCAATAAACCTTTTGGCATTTATCACGTGACCAATGAAGGTGCTTGCACATGGCACCAAGCAGTTGTAGAATTATATCGGATGGCCAAAATCAAAACTAAAGTCGTTCCCGTTTCCAGCGACGAATTTCCACGACCAGCTCAACGGCCATATGTTTCAACTTTGATCAACACTCGGCTTAATCCAATGCGAAGTTACAAACTTGCGCTCAGGGAATACCTAAAAAAATCTAAAATCTAAATTTCTAATTTCCAATAAAATCAAAAAGGGTTGTCGGTTCAGTGTCTCCGACCTGCCTGTCCGCCTTTGGAGGGAATCGAAACAGTTCTGATTCTGAGTTCTAAGCGAAAGAACAACGCGGTTCAAGTCAGAGACATTGAACCAACAAGGAACCCTCTTAAAAATCCATATTTTTGGCAATTGAGTGCTGCGACTATTCCTTCGGTTTTGGCTGTGAATTATATCGATTATTATTTTAAAATATTTACTAAATTAACTCAGCGTCTAAATAAATTATTATGGCCTACGAAAATTTGAAAAAACAAGACAAACAAATATACGCTGCGATTACAGGCGAAATCAAACGTCAACAAGAGGGGATGGAATTGATTGCCAGTGAAAACTATGTTTCCAGGGCGGTGCTGGAAGCGCTTGGCAGTGTTTTCACCAACAAATATTCCGAGGGTTATCCTGGCAAAAGATATTACGGCGGGCAGGATTTTACTGATGTGGTGGAAACTTTGGCAATCGAGCGGGCCAAGAAAATTTTTGGCGCCGAGCACGTCAACGTGCAGCCGCATTCCGGGGCGCCAGCCAACATGATTGCCTATAACGCAGTTTTGCAGCCTGGTGACACGGTCTTGGGCATGGATCTTTCTCATGGCGGACACTTGACGCATGGACATCCACTCACACTTTCGGCGCATATTTATAATTTTATTGGATACAAAACCAACCAAGCTGGTGAAATTGATTATAAGCAGCTTGAGAAATTAGCCATCGAGCATAAACCAAAACTTATTTTGGCTGGCTTTTCGGCTTACACTCGAAAACTCGATTACAAAAAGTTCCAAGCCATTGCCAAAAAAGTTGGCGCCATTTCAATGTTTGACATTGCGCACATCGCGGGACTGATTGCTGGCAAAGCGATTGAAAATCCGGTGCCATATTTTGATATCGTGACCACTACTACACACAAAACTTTGCGCGGTCCGCGTGGCGGGATGATTATGTGCAAACAGCAATTTGCCAAAGCAATCGACAAATCCGCTTTTCCTGGTTTTCAAGGTGGACCGCATATGAACAACATTGCCGCCAAAGCCGTGGCGTTTGGTGAAGCCTTGA
This sequence comes from uncultured bacterium, assembly GCA_903861715.1. GTDB lineage: Bacteria > Patescibacteriota > Minisyncoccia > Moranbacterales > GWC2-37-73 > CAIPMZ01. Next base: position 17,616 of record CAIOVI010000056.1, on the reverse strand, counting down.
AACCAGCTTTCAAAACCTATGCCAAGCAAGTGATCAAAAATGCTAAGGTGCTTGAAACGGAACTGCGCAAAAGAGGTTTTGAAATAAAATTTGGCGGAACGGACTATCATATGGTGTTGGTGGATGTTTTTGGCAGCAAAGGCATCACTGGCAAACAAGCTGAGCATGCCTTGGATGAAGCTGGCATCACCGTCAACAAAAACATGATTCCAGATGACCCACGCTCTCCAATGGACCCAAGCGGCATTCGTATTGGCGTGCAAGCGGTCACTTCTCGTGGCATGAAAGAAAAAGAAATCAAGCTGATTGCTGGTTGGATTGAAGAAATCGTGCTGGCACATGACGACAAAAAAGTTTTAGCGCAAATCAAAAAAGAAGTGACAACTTTTTGCAAAAAATATCCGATATATCCAGCCGTGTAAAAAGTATACCTCCTCCCTTTGGAAAAGGGAGGTTGGGAGGGATTCGAAAACTTTCTTGCTTAAGTTAATCTTTCAAATCCACCTCAGTCCTCCTTTGCTAAAGGAGGAAGAAAATACATTTGAGTTTTCAATTTATAATATCTTTAGACCAATGTTTTCATAAACAAAATTATTTTTTATTTAACTTTATGTCCGAAGATCAAATCATCAAAACAAGAAGACGCAAAATGAAAGGTATCATTTTGGCCGGCGGCACCGCCACGCGGCTTTTTCCAATGACAGCCACCACCAGCAAACAACTTTTGCCAGTGTATGACCGTCAGATGATTTTTTATCCGCTCAACACTTTGATTAAAGCGGGGATTAAAAATATTTTGGTCATCGTAGCGCCAGAGCATTCTGGACAATTTCTCAACCTGCTGGGTTCGCTTTTGAAAAAGCATGACATTCACATCACCTTTGAAGTCCAATCAGCTCCTCGAGGATTGGCCGAAGCACTGACGCTGGGCGAAAATCATATTGGCGATGACAACGTGGCGCTCATTTTGGGAGATAACATTTTTGAAGATGATTTTGCCAAACAAATCAAAGAATTTCGCAGTGGGGGACACATTTTTGCCAAAAAGGTTTCTGACCCGCAGCGTTTTGGAGTGGTCAAATTCAACAAAGAAAACCGAGCCATGGAAATTGTGGAAAAACCGCAGCAATGGATCAGTGACTATGCCGTAACTGGTCTTTATCTTTTTGACAATGAATGCGTGGAACTGGCCAAAAAAATCAAGCCATCTGAAAGAGGCGAGGTTGAAATCACAGATGTCAATAAAGCATATCTGAAAAAGAAACAGTTGGAAGTGACAATTTTCGAAGGGGAATGGTTGGATGCCGGCACTCCAGATTCGCTTTTGCAGGCAAGTTTGATTGTGAAAGAAAAAGGCATCAGTCAAAATTTTCATCCCATTCTTGATCAGGCCATCACTGAGTTTAATGAAGAATTGAAAAGTTTAAGCAAGAAGAAATTAAAATAATATAATCGACTCGAATGACTCGAATCAAAACTCGAATGACTTGAATGGAATTTCTATTCGTAAATTCGAATGTTCATTCGTAAATTCGAATCGCATAATTTTAAAATGAGTAAAATTACCAAGGCAGTTATTGCAGTCGCAGGTTCTGGCACCAGACTTTTGCCAGCCACCAAATCCATGCCCAAAGAAATGCTTCCCATTGTAGACAAGCCCATCATTCAATTGGTGGTTGAAGAATTGGTTGAAGCTGGAATCAAAGACATCATCTTTGTGACGCGTTGGGACAAAAAACCCTTGGAAGATCATTTTGATCACAGCACAGCTTTGGAAGATGACTTGCGCAAAAATGGCAAGGAAAAATATGCTGACATGATTGAGGGTATTGCGGAAATGGCCAATTTCATCCACGTCAGACAAAAAGGTCCCTATGGAAATGGCACCCCAGTTTTGTCTGCGGCCAGTCTCGTTGCCAACGAGCCATTCGTTTTTGTTTATGGCGATGATCTTGTGAAGTCGAAAGTTTCCTTCACCAAACAAATGATTGAAGATTTTGAAAAAAATGGTAATGCTATGATTTCAGTGCAAGAAGTTCCCCTGGAAGTCGTCAACAGATATGGCGTAGTTAAAATCAAAGAGGGAACGAATATAATGGAGGATATTATTGAAAAACCTTCCGTTGAGGAAGCACCTTCGAGACTTGCCGTCTTTGGAAGAATGATTGTAAATCAGGAGATCGTGGATATTTTGAAAAACACACCACTCGGGAAAGGTAATGAACTTTGGATGACCGATGCCTTCAAAACTTATGTTGACAAGGGAGGGATCGTTGAAGTCAAGCAACTCACTGATGGGGAATGGCTCACCACTGGAGATCCACTGAATTATCTCAAAGCAATTTTGGCCTATGCTTTCGAGAGAGAAGATCTCAGGAAGGATCTAGATGAATATATCAATCACCTTTATTGTAAAAAATAGTCAAAAACCCCACCCATTGGTGGGGTTTTTGTTGAAATGCCGATAGATATTGACTTTTTAGGCAAATTATGAAAAAATTATAAATCAATTAGTAAAAAACTGGATTATGTATTGGATATATTTCATCATCTTTACTTTCATAGTTTTCATTCCATCCATTATCTCTAAGGGAATTTTTAACCTTAGTGTTATTCAAACTCAAGAATATATGATTTTATTTTTGGGAATTTTGGGTTTTGCCCTTTTTACTTGGCTTGAAAGAAGATTGGAGCAAGATGAAAAGGAAAAAATAAAGATGATTGGACAAATCAGTCGCACCAACAAAGATCTGACGCATTCTTATTCTTACATTGGTGAAATCAACCGGAAGCTTGACATTATCATGAACATTGCGCTGGGCTTTCCTGAAAGCTCTCACTTGACCACCAAGAAACAACGTGAGCTTTATGAATCAATCATGGAAGCTATTCGCCTGTTTGGAAAATCAAATGAATTTATGATTCGTTTTGCCAACGCACTTTCAGGCGAAATTCTGAAAGAAATCAAAAGTAATAGCAATGTGGCAATCAACTTTCCCCAAAAAGATTGCAACCCAGACATGCAAGTTTTGGAAAACGAACAAATTCTGGCGATTTCCTCACCCAAGGCGATGGATAATGTGTATGCTTGCATCATCTTGAAAAAGAAAAGCCCTAAGCAAAATGGATCTGACCTTGAGACCATGCAGGTTATTGCGATGCAGGCGTTGTCACTCTTCATGCTTATCAACAAGAAAAAACAGAAACACAAATCAATTGAACCAGCGGCTTGAAAGAATATCACTGGCGAGGTATATTAAATGGGAGATTAAAAAATTATTAGTTAGAATTATGAAAATTATTTTATTGCAAGATGTTAAGAATATCGGAAAAAAAGGACAAATCAAGGAAGTGCCAGCTGGATATGGTCGCAATTTTTTGTTGGCCAAAAAATTGGCAGCGGTGGCAACGCCTGGTGGGGTTGCCATTGTGGAAAAAGAAAATGAAAAGAAAAAAATGTTTTTGGATCAGCAGTTAGCTGAAGAGAAAAAACTAGCGGAAGCGCTCAAGGAAAAACAAATCATCATCAAAGCTCGTTCCAAAGACGGCAAACTTTTTGGCTCGATCACTGCCAAAGATATTGCAGCTGAAATCAGAAAATTGAAATTAGAAATTTCAGAAAAGGCTATCGCCTCTGGGCACTTGCGAGAGCTTGGCACCCATGAAGTGAAAATAACCCTTAATCACGGGACAATTTTCACAATCAAAGTGACAATTGAATAAATTTGGCAAAGGGTGTATAATGATTTTAAAGGGGAAGTATCTTTTAGAAATATAGAAATCAAGGGGTCGCTTTCGGCGACTTTTTGCGTAGTTAAATCACTAATTAATACGAATCTGTTCACTAATATTCGCGAATATTCGCGAATGAATTAGGGTTGATTCGAACTTTATGTTCGCATGGAAAACAGAAAATACATTTTTGTCATGGGGGGAGTTATGAGTGGAGTTGGCAAAGGCATCACCACTTCTTCAATTGGCGCAATTTTGAAAGCCAGGGGTTACAAAGTGACGGCCTTGAAAATTGATCCCTATGTTAATGTAGACGCTGGAACCATGAATCCAACTGAACATGGGGAAGTTTTTGTGCTCGATGATGGAGATGAAACTGATCAGGACATGGGCAACTACGAACGCTTCATGGAAATTCAACTTTCGCGCGAAAACTACATGACCACTGGTCGAGTATATCAATCTGTTATTGCGCGTGAACGCAATTTGGAATATGGTGGCAAATGCGTGGAAGTGGTGCCGCACATTCCCTTGGAGGTGATTGATCGCATCGTGAAAGCTTCCGAAAAAGATGGCTCAGAGATTACCCTGATTGAAATTGGTGGAACAGTGGGGGAATATCAAAATGTGCTTTTCTTGGAAACCATTCGCATGATGAAAATCAAATATCCCGACGATGTGCTTTCAGTGCTGGTCAGCTATGTGCCAATGCCGAACAAAATTGGCGAGATGAAGACCAAGCCAACTCAATATGCTGTGCGCACGGTCAATAGTGCCGGGGTTCAGCCAGATTTCATCATTGCGCGCAGTGAAATTCCAATGGATCAAAAACGCAAAGAAAAAATCTCCATGTTTTGCAATGTTGGGCAGGAGTTTGTTATCAGCGCTCCAGACGTGGACAATGTTTACGAAGTTTTGCTTAATTTTGAAAGAGATAATCTCTCGGAAACAATTTTGAAAAAATTGCGCTTGGAAACAAAAACTTCTGATCTTTCACGTTGGAATGAATTGGTAGAAAAAATTAAAGCCGCTAAAGAAAATGTCACCATTGGAATTGTGGGAAAATATTTTGGCACTGGCGACTTTGTTTTGTCAGATGCTTACATTTCCGTGATTGAAGCCATCAAACATGCCAGCTATCAAGCCGGGGTCAAAACCAAAATTGACTGGATTAATAGTGAAGTTTTTGAAAAAGAGCCGGAAAAACTTGAGTCACTTTCGCAATACGATGGAGTTTTGGTGCCAGGTGGATTTGGCGGACGAGGCATTGAAGGAAAAATCAAAGCTATTGGATTTTGTCGCGAAAACCAAATTCCATTTTTGGGAATTTGCTATGGCATGCAACTGGCTGTGATTGAATATGCCCGCAATGTTTTGAATCTTACTGATGCTAACACCACGGAAGTTAATCGCGAGACGACTAGTCCTGTGATTGACATTATGCCAGAGCAAAAAAAGAATTTAGAGGATGGCAATTATGGCGCGACCATGAGACTGGGTGCTTATCCTGCCAAACTCGAAGAGGGAACTATTGCCAAAAGTTTATACGGCCAAGCAGAAATTTCAGAGCGTCACCGACATCGTTGGGAAGTTAGCCCCGAATATATTTCAAAAATTGCAGCTGCCGGTTTGGTTTTCTCTGGCAAATCTCCAGATGGAAAATTGATGGAAATCATTGAATTGCCAACTTCTAAACATCCATTCCTTGTTGGAGCTCAATTTCACCCAGAGTTCAAATCAACCCCACTCAAAGCCCATCCACTTTTCTTCGGTTTTGTCAGCGCCGCGAAAAAACGAAATCAAGAAAATAATGTGAAGTTTTAGTATATCCAATATGATGTATAATGAACAACATTTTGAACAACATCAAGAAAAGAAGGAATACTCAGTTGAAGATGGCGTGCAAAAAAGCGTCTCTATTATTTTAAACTTACTAAAAACTCAAGAAGGCCAAAAGGGTGTAATAGTGTCAATCACTGGAAGTAGTTTTGATGTTGGAAAAACTTTTATTTCAGGCCTAATTGGTAAGGCTTTAAGCGAAAAATTTATTGAATTAAAATGGTGTGGAGATACGAGTTTGCTAATGTTTAAAGGAGACTTTCCAAGGCATGGAGAGGTTCTTATTTTAGATGCCGAAAATGCTTATACTAAAGATATTAGCGTGGAACAAAAAGCAAATAAATTTGAACTTCCTTTCTCAAAAATAGATTTAAGAATTTTTGTATATCACCCAGATACGCCGTTTACTTTAAAGGAGAAAGAGCTCGCCGATATTTTAATTAGAAATGAAGGTGCATTAAATAAATAGCTTTTTAAATTGCATGTCCGAAGAATATCTCGACCTTGTTGATGAAAATGGGAATTTGACTGGTGAAAAAGAGCTTCGCAGTGTTTGCCATGCTAAAGGTTTGTGGCATCAGACAGTGCATATTTATCTGTTCAGAAAAAATAACGGACAAATGGAATTATTGACCCATCAAAGATCAAAAGAAAAAGAAACTAGTCCTAACAAATGGGCGTCCTCATTTGGTGGACATGTTAAGAATGGTGAAACCATAAATGAGACAATTTTAAGTGAAACTGAAGAGGAAATTGGACTCAAGATAAAAATCGAAGATTTAATTATAGGTTTTAATAAAAAATATGACGGAACTATAAATAGGGAATATATTTACGTTTTCTATCTTCTTTTTGAAGATAATCTTAATAAATTATCCTTTAACGATGGCGAGGTACAACAAGTCAAATGGAGGAGTTTTGCGGAAATTGAAAAAGCTGTCAAAAGCACTCATGACATTTGGAGCACAAAACTGGATAATTTACATTTAGTAGAGAAGGATCTCCTCTCAAAAATAGCCTAACAAAAAAAGAAACCTCTCTCGAGGTTTCTTTTTTTAGATTAATCTGTGATTTGTGAAAATCTGTCATCAATCCGTGTATATCCGTAGAAAAATTATTTGTTCTTCTTTGCTTCTTTAGCAACCAAATGCTTGCGAACTGTTTTGCGCATGTTTGGTTTGCGAGCAACTTTCTTGGCTCCGCTTCTTTTTCCTGGCTTGTTGCCTGGGTGAAGTTTGCGAGCAGAAGTCACGCGATTGAGCACAACTTTTTTCGGTTTAAGAACCACTGGAGTGTCAGATTTGACCACGCTAACATATTTGCGAGTCACCAACTGTCCGGTGAAGCTGCGAACTTTTTTGGATGAGAACACAACTGTTCCATCAACCAAGGCCATCAAGGTGTCATCATTGCAACGCTTCACATTTTTTCCAACGTGCCATTTGGTGCCGCGTTGTCGGATGATAATGTTTCCAGTTTTAACTTTTTGATTTCCAAAGATCTTGACTCCAAGTCTTTGCGAACGTGAATCTCGACCAAGGGTGGTAGAGCCACCAGCTTTACGATGCGCCATAAGCAACAAACAATAATCAATAACCAAAAATCAATAACCAAAAAGGGGATTGAAATAGTTCGTAATTATTATTAAAGTAGTTAATTTTAAAAAATATAAGTTGCGGGTAATTTCCACATTCTAATAAAAAAATACACAAAGTAGTTTTTTTAAATTGGTTGCGGGACGCCACACCTTATTTGAAATTTTTCCGCACACACTTTCCTCATTTTTCTTATATCCATAAATATAATATAATGATAAAAAGGTTGCGGGGGTCGTTGCGAAAGAAAATGTTTTTCAATCTCGCTTGGCAGCGAGTTGCGCCGTGCGCATGGCGCCTCAAAATTCATTTTCAGTCACTCAGTGTTACAAGGGTTATTCTAACAGAATTAGCAGGATTGTCAATAAATTCATATAAGTATATAAACATTTAAGCATGTAAACATTTGATACTAAGTCAATTTAATTCATACTAGCCAATCGTTGGAGGTTGAGCCTCCCCAATGGAGGCTCAACCTCCTTGCAGCTGGCAGTAATTTAATTGATCAAGTATAAACATGTAGGCTATTTTTATGTCTCCAATATTTCTCAAAATCAAAGAATTTTTTATAAAATATGAGCCGAAAATCGTGCTGGTTGTGGCTTTTTGCCTTATTTCAGCGGTTTCTTTCGAATTTGGGTTGCTCCAAGGTCAAAAATGGCAGCAAAAACCGCTTGTGATTGAAAAGCCTGCTCAGGTCTCAAGTGACCCATCCAATCAAAATCAGGGCAATTCTGAGGTCCTGGCAGCGACTCAAGCGACTGACGCCAAAGTTTCCAGCCTCTCAGCAAAAACTGCCAGCTGCGTCTATGTTGGCAGTCGAACCTCTAACAAATTTTATTTGCCAACCTGTTCCTACGCCAAACGCATCAAGCCCGAAAACGTGGTATGCTTCAAAAGCGCCGATGAGGCACTTGGGCAAGGAAGGACGGAGAGTAAGTGCACTACCTCAACCAAATAATACCAAATCAAATAAATCACTGCTACATTGTGACGGAGTTCGACTCCGATTCGGATTCGAACTCCGGAATAGCAAAGTGGAATGCATTTATTTGATTTAGTATAATACAAATCAAAGAAGCAAATCATAATCTAAAACAAAAGTGTCAAACACTTTGATACTCGAAAGTATCGAAGTGTTTGACGATTATGTAAAACTATGAAAAAACGAGTATTTATTATTCATGGACTTGGAGCTATGCCAGCTGGCAATTGGTTTCCTTGGACAAAGAACGAATTGGAAAGTCGTGATTTTGAAGTTGCAGTTCCCAAGATGCCAATTCCCAATTTCCCCAAATTGAATCAATGGCTAGAAAAGGTCAGCGGAACTGTTGGCGATGTCGACGAAGAAACTTTTTTGATTGGACACAGCCTGGGTTCTTTTACTATTTTGAAATATTTGGAATCCTTGCCTGAGGACACTAAGCTTGGCGGAATCATTTTGGTTTCTGGTTTTTTAAATATAAATTTTCTAGATGATAAGATAACCTCGAAAGTGTTGAGGTTGATTTTGAAAGATTTTTCAAAGGAAATTAATGATTTTGAAAAAATCAAAAGAATCTGCAAAAACATCATCATTTTCCATTCTGACAATGACCCATTGGTTCCATTTGAACAAGGAGTTAATTTGCACAAAGAGTTAGGCGGAAAGTTTAATGTCATACATAATGGTCAACATCTCAACACAGGCACTGGCAACAATGAATTTCCAGAGTTAGTCGAAGAATTGCTAAAAATTTCAAGTTTAATTTTCCTGCCGAATATTCTGCCCTAAATATGTTTCTTGTAGTAAACTCGATTTCTCAAAAGTGGCAAATACTTTGATACTCGAAAGTATCAAAGTATTTGCCTAATTATTGAGAAATATGAAAAAACAAGCTTTTATTATTCATGGTTGGGAAGGGTCACCGGAATCAAATTGGTTTCCTTGGGTTAAGACTGAATTAGAAAAGAATAACTTTGATGTCACTGTTCCGCAAATGCCAAACGCCGATTTTCCAAAGCAAGAAGAGTGGTTATCTTTTATGCAAGAAATCATTGGTGACACTGATAGAAATATTTTTTTGATAGGTCACAGTCTTGGCGTGATTGCAATTTTAAGATTTCTTGAGGTATTGAATACTAATCAAGAAATTGGCGGAGCAATTCTTGTTTCAGGATTTTCTGAAAGTCTTGGCTTGGTTTCTGAAATTGAAAACTTTTTTGAAAAAGAAGTTAATTATGAGAAAGTAAGGTTGCATTGTAAAAAATTTATTGTAATTAATTCAGACAACGATCCATACGTACCGACAGAAAAAGGTGAAATTCTGCGTGACAAACTTGATGCGAAATTTATTATCCTGCATGGTGCAGGGCATATCAATAAAGGATCAGGGAATTTTGAACTGCAAATTGTGGTTGAAGAATTGCTAAAAATTGCAAAATGAAATAAAGTTAAAACTAGTAATTGTTTTTAATTTAAATAAAATTTCATTACGGGTCTTTTGTTTTGTAAGCTAAAAAGCTAAGAAGCTAATGCCTAAAAGCTATTATTATGACAACCCAAGAAACAGAAGTTGAGCCAGATGAATCTACCCAAAACGATGCGGGACAACCTGAGAAGGTGAAATCCTTTGAGGAAATCGAAGAGCATTTGCAGACCAATTTGATTCAAATTGGCCTGGAAATTGCTGAGATTGAAAATTTTTTGAAGTTGGGCGAAGAGCTTTTGGAAAAGGAACGCAAGCTTCAAGAGGGAAGTGACAAAAAAGATGAAGAAATCATTGCTAGATACAAAAATGACATCGCCAAATTGCAGCAAGGCTTGGAAATGTTTTTGAGCATCAAAGCGGAAATGGAAAACACCTTGGCCAAACTGCACCAGACCAAGGCTAAGGCGGACGAATATATTAAATAAAAAGATAAACACATATGAATCAAGAATCCTTGCAAAACGTTGAGGAAATTAAGGCTAAACATGAACATAAATTAAGCAAGCTCGATCGCTTGGCCTTGTTTATTACAAACAAAGTTGGCACAATGGGCTTCTTCTTTGTGATTTTCAGTTGGACGGTTTTGTGGCTGGGTTGGAACATTTTGGGACCGCAAAATTTGCGCTTTGATCCATATCCAGGTTTCATTTTGTGGCTCTTTATTTCCAACATGCTGCAGATTTTTTTGATGCCACTTTTGCTCATTGGACAAAATTTGCAAGGCAAGGCAGCTGAGAAAAGAACGCAATATGATTTTGAAGTTGACCAAAAGGCCGAAAACGAAATTAAGCTGATTTTACAAGAACTTCACAAGCAAGAAAATATTTTACAAGAAATTGCTAAGAAAATTAATTCAAATTAATAAATATAACAATGAACAAAAAAACCATCATCATTTCATTGGGAGGGTCGCTGATTGTGCCGGAAGAAATTGATTGGCAGTTTGTGAAAAAATTCAAAAAAGTGATTGAGGCCAACATTGCCAAGGGTTATCGCTTCATCATTATCACTGGCGGTGGCAAAACTGCTCGCAAATATATTGAAGCCGGGGTGAAAGTCGGCGGGGTTGATGATGAAGACAAGGATTGGTTGGGTATTCATGCCACGCGGCTTAATGCTCATTTCATGCGAACCATCTTCAAGGAATATGCACACCCAAGCATCAGTCGCAACCCCTATGACCTGGAAAGTTTTTTGAAGGCCAAAGAATCTGTTTTAATTGCAGCTGGTTATCGACCGGGCAATTCAACGGACTACATCGCGGTGCTGTTGGCCAAACAATTTGGCGTGAAAAAAATTGCCAATCTTTCCAATATTGACTATGTTTGTGATAAAAATCCCAAAAAACACAAAGACGCCAAGCGCATCAAGGAAATCAATTGGAATGATTTTCAAAAACTTGTGGGCAACACTTGGGATCCGGGGGCTAATGTGCCGTTTGATCCAATTGCTTCCAAATTAGCAGCCAAAGAGGGAATTGAAGTGGCAATTCTCAATGGCAAAAAGATTGCCAACTTTGAAAAATATCTTGCGGGTGAAAAGTTTGTCGGGACAACGATAAACTAAGTTAGCGTGATTTTTCCACCTTGAAATACTTCAAAAAAACGTAAATAAAAAGATAAAAAAGCATGGCAATGGCCAGAGAAACAATCAGATAGCCCACAATTAAAGGCAAGGCCAAATCAAGCAGCACTGCCTTGCTGAAAAAAAATCTCAAACCCATTTAATAGGTTCGACCAAATTGTGCATAAAGTGAAGCAATGCTTTGGTTGAAAAGCAGGCCACCAGTCAGGGCTGCCAAGGGCAATAAGAAAAAAGTGGTCCAAGAGTTCGTTGCAAACATTCCAATCAGGGCTGAAGGTTTGTTGAATTTGAGCAGAGTGACAAAAACCAGCGTGGTGGTGATTCCCTCAACTGGCATGATGCCAAAAAAAATTCCCAACGCTGCTCCGGCAGCAATGTTGTGGGCGCTATCTTCCAGCGTAAAGAAGCTGGCAAAAAACTTTTTAATTTTGTGAATAGTTACTTTCATTTTTTTGATAGTGTTGGATTAATTTAGTTAAGGATTGCTAATTTCCGAAGGTTCAGCCTTCTATTAATACTACAATTAATTCAGTATAGCTTGGATTTCAGCCTTGGACAATAGTGGGAAATATGCTATATAGAAAGCATATGAGCAAATTAGTTTTCGACATTGAAACAATCGGGGAAGATTTTGACACCTTGGATGAAACCACCCAGGGGGCTTTGACTTATTGGATTGAAAAGCAGGCACAGTCGCAAGCGGAAGCCGACAAGCAATTTGCTGAGGTCAAAAGCAATTTGGGTTTTTCACCCTTGACTGGTCAAATTGTGGCCATTGGAGTTTATGATGTGGAGAAAGACAAAGGCGCAGTTTATTTCCAAGCGCCAGGCACTGAAATTTCAGACGGCGAAGAAGACAACATCAAATTCCGAGTTTTGGGCGAAAAAGAAATGTTGGAACAATTTTGGAATTTGGTTCAAAAATATGATGAATTTGTCAGTTTCAATGGGCGCACTTTTGATGTGCCATTTTTGCTGATCAGAAGCGCAATTCACGGCCTGCGTCCAACCAAAAATTTGATGGCCAATCGCTATCTCTCCCTGCAACCCAAGAATGCCAAGCATATTGACTTGCTTGATCAACTCACTTTTTATGGCGCAGTCCGTCGAAGGGGGAGTCTGCATCTTTTCACTCGCGCTTTTGGCATCGAAAGTCCCAAAGCTGCTGGCATCACCGGTGACCAAGTCGGCCAACTTTTTGCCGAAAAAAGATTTCTCGACATTGCCAAATATAACGTCGGCGATTTGCTGGCCACCAAAAAACTTTTTGAAAAGTGGGAGAAGTATATTAAATTCTAAAATGTGTCGGTTCAGGGTCTCTGACCTGCCTGCCCGCCTTTGGAGGGAATCGAAATAGTTCTAAAAAATTGGTTTTATAAATAAGAACGGTGCAGTTCAAGTCGGAGACATTGAACTGACAAATAAAAAGTATATTAAATTTTAAAAAAACAAAAGCCCATATTTGAAATCAAATAGGGCTTGCGTGGACATAGAGGGACTCGAACCCCCGACCTTCTGCTTACAAAGCAAATGCTCTACCGGCTGAGCTACATGTCCAGAAAAATAAATTTTAGCTACTACATTGAGTAGCTGCGTGCCCCCTAGAAGATTCGAACTTCTAACCTCTTCAGTGTCAATGAAGCGCTCTAACCGATTGAGCTAAGAAGGCGACTTTTAATAAAAAAGACTCCTACCCCAGAACAGGCACTATTTATTATCATAGTAATCATTCTGTTCATCAGTAGCACCTATCCCTGGAGGCAGGAGTCAAAAAAAGAACCATTTTCGATATTTGAATATCTTAGCAGTTCTTGAATTTGTGTCAAGGTTTTTGGGCAGATTCTAGAATCTAGATTCCAGAATCAAAAATCTACTTTTTCTTGACAGAAAAACTCTTTGTTTCCTTATCAACAACTTTGGCAGCTTCAACGTCCTTGCGGGCAGCAGGGGAGAGGACACTCATAATGCTGCGCAGGGCGATGCCATCGACTTTCAAAACTGCTTCCCATTTGTCGAGCGGTTCCAAAATATCACGAAGAAGAGCAGCGTCATATTTGTAGGTTTTACGAAGTGTTTGCGCGATGATGCCTTCGTCAGAAAAAACTCGATCGACACCCTCTTGCTGCATATATTGCGCAATTTTTTCTTGCAGCTCGGCCAGTTGATATTTGGTTGAAGTGATGGCAGCCTTGAGATTGATATAATCGCTGATGGCAGCGTTGACTTCCTCGCTATCAATCTTTCTTTCTTCCTTGAATTTGTGTTTCCACATCGGACAAAATTTCTGATAGCCGCACCAATCGCAAAGTGGCGTCACATTGGGCTCGAATTTTTCTTCTTCAATCAAGGCAATCACTTCCAAAAAAAGTTTTTTGGCGTTTTCGAGTTGCTCACGGGTTCGAGTTGAAGAAAGTTTCACCCCATGTTTGAGATAGTAAAGACTGACCGTGATTTTGTCCAAACGGTCAATTTCTTTAGGATAGCGAGCCAAAAAAGCATTGAGATAAACCGAGAGTTGCAAATCATTGTCCACTTTTTCCTGGGAAGGCATTTTCTTAGTGGTCTTATAGTCAATGATTTCATAGCCATCTTCAGTTTTATCAATGCGGTCAATGATGCCAGAAATGATGTGTTTACTTTTATCAGTGCCTATCTCGATGGCAAAGCGACTTTCCAAATCAACCACGATTGAAGCCGAAGGGTCATTTTTTTTGTAATAATCCTGAATCATGGCCACGCCTTGCGAAAAAGCGCTGCGCTCTTCCAATTCATTTTCAAAAACATCACTGTTCCAGCCAGCCGAAAAATGCGCCAAGGCTTCTTCGAGTTTTGGTGCAATCAGGGCAGGTGCATGAATAAACTTCATCGTGTCATGAACCAGCGTCCCAAAAACTGCTTCCTTGGATTTGGGTTCTTTGATCTTGTCAACATTTTGAAATTTATACTTCAAGCTGCAATTTTGATAGGTGTCGAAAGCTGAATATGAAATACGCATAAAAAATAGTTTATAAAGTTAAAAAGTTAAAAGTTTATAAAGTCTTCAATGTTCATGTCATCGCGAAGATCTTGTACTCAAAATCTGTGGCGATCCAGAGCTAGGCACTGCCTTAGGTTGCTTCGGAGAAATACCTCCTCGCAAAGACAATGTAATATTTTTAGTATATCAAATTTATCCCAACAAGACCATGACTTGATGTTTGGATGTTTAAATGCTTAAATGTTTGCATGTCTTATGCTCTTGACGAAAATTAGTAAGATGATATTATGAATGTATACTAATTTAGTAGAGATTAAAAAAAACTTATGCATTTTTCAACCAAAGCTGAATATGGGCTTAAGGCAATTGTCAATTTGGCCAAGTGTTATCCTGAGCAAAAAACCATCAAGGAAATTGCCAGCCAAGAAGACATTTCGCAAAAATATTTGGAAAGACTGTTGGGGACTCTTAGGGATGGAAACGTCATTGATTCAGTGAAAGGCAAGAATGGGGGATACACCCTGGCCAAAAATCCCAAAAAAATCACCGCTGGAGAGGTGATTGAAATTTTGGATGGCGATATTTCTCCAATGCGCTGCGTGGGAAAATTTTGCGCCATGGAGAAAAAATGCCCATCAAGCATCGTTTGGAACAAGCTTGGAATGCAAATTCAGAAGACTCTGTATGGAATAAAATTGAGTGATTTGGTTAAGTAGGTTTTAAAGAGGAACAAACAAATCAGTATTTACTCTGTCATCGCGAGGATTTTTGTACTCGAAAATCCGTAGCGATCCGGAATTAGGCAGCGCCCTGGATTGCTTCGGATGATTACATCCTCGCAAAGACAATTTTTTATTTTATATCTTAATTTATCAATAATACACTATGAAAAAAATATATTTAGACTACGCTGCCACAACGCCGGTTGATAAAAAAGTTTTGGACGTCATGCTTCCGTATTTTTCACAGGAGTTTGGCAATGCGATGAGTGTGCATGGTTTTGGCCAACGCGCTTTGGAAGCAATTGATGACGCTCGTGCCAAAGCGGCTTTGTTTTTTCGCTGCAGTCCCTCGGAAATAATCTTCACTTCTGGCGCCACGGAAAGCAATAACTTGGTGGTGAAGGGAAGTTTGCGATCTTACAATTCCGTTGCCAGGAAGGCTGGCGAAAAACCGCACATCATTACCACGGCTTTTGAACATCATTGCGTGCTGGACGCTTGCAAATTTGCTCAAAAAGATGGCTTGGCTGAGGTTACTTTCATTTCACCGAATAAAGAAGGTCTGATTTCAGTCAAAGACATTAAAGCAGCCATCAAGCCCAACACGATTTTAATCTCCGTGATGTATGTCAACAATGAAATTGGCACCGTGCAACCAATTGCCGAAATTGGAAAATTGCTCAAAAAAATCAATGCCGAAAGATTGGAAGCCAAGCTGCCAAGGATTTCTTTTCACACAGATGCCACCCAGGGGGTCAACTATTTCAATTGCGACGTTGATGAAATTGGCGTCGATTTACTTTCCATGTCAGCTCACAAAATCTATGGCCCAAAAGGCGTAGGACTGCTATACATCCGCAAGGGAACTGCCATTAAGCGCATTCAAGATGGCGGCGATCAGGAATACAAAATGCGAGCCGGCACGCACAATGTGCCTGGCATTGTTGGTCTTGGAGAGGCAATTAATGCCATCAAAACTCCAGCTACCCAAAAGAAAATCAAGGAAATCACAACCTTGCGAGATTATTTGATCAAAAGAGTGCTCAAGGAAATTCCGAAATCATATCTCAATGGCTCTGCCGAAAAAAGATCACCCAACAACGCCAACTTTCGTTTTGATGACGTTGAAGGTGAAGGCTTGATCCTTTCACTTGATTTGGACGGCATCGCCGGCTCAACCGGGTCTGCTTGCTCATCTGGAGCGCTTGATCCTTCGCACGTGTTGCTTTCATTGGGACTCAGACATGAGCAAGCCCATGGCAGTTTGCGTTTGACCCTTGGCAAACACACCACTAAACAAGAATTAGATATCGTCATTAATAAAACTAAAGAAGTCGTCAAGCGCTTGCGTAAGATATCAGGCAACGTACTGGCAGACTTTCAATAGCCCTACAAATATACGAATTTTATTACAAATCTACAAATATGTTTTCAAATTTCGTCCATTTGTAGATTTGTAGCTAATTTGTAGATTTGAGGGTTCATGTATAAATAAATATCATAAATCAATATTTTAAAAATTTTTTTACTTTTTCTTATAAATTTCTAAAAACTTATATACATATGCAAAAATATACCAAACAAGTGATGGAGCACTTCACGCGCCCGCACAATCAAGGCAAAATCAAGAATGCTGACGGCATCGGCACAGTTGGCAATCCGAAATGTGGTGACATCATGCGTCTTTATATTAAAGTTAAAAAGGACAAACAGGGCAGCGAGGTGCTTCAAGATGTTAAATTTGAAACTCTGGGTTGTGGCGCAGCGATTTCAACTTCCTCAATGACCACAGATATGGCCAAAGGCAAGACTATTGAGGAAGCCCTGAAGATCACCAACAAAGGTGTGGCAGCAGAGCTCGGTGGTCTGCCATCAGCCAAACTGCATTGCAGCAACTTGGCTGCTGATGCGCTGCATGCCGCCATTAAAAATTATCAAGAAAGGAAATAGTTTTTACCATAAAATTAACTCAGAAATTAAAAATATTCTTATTTTAATTTATTCGCTATACGATAAAGAAAAACGCTAGCAAGGAAATACTTCCATTCAACCACATAAGGACTTTTTGAAATATTTGTTTATTTTTTTTAATTTAAAGAATATGCATAAAATCAGAAAATTTGAAATCAACGATCAAGAACAAGTGAAAAAATTATTTCTACAATTGATTGGTGGGGGAGTTGATCTTAATGCTAAAGAATTAATTAATGATAATGCTGTGCATTGCCTAGTTATTGAAGAAAATGAGGAAGTGGTTGGCTTTGCTTCATTAATTATTTATTATTTGCCAACGCTCGGAAAAATGGGGGAGATTGAAGACGTGGTTGTTGCTGAAAAATGTCGAGGGAGGGGTTTTGGCAGAGAAATAATGAATGAACTCATAGAACTCGCAAAAGAAAAAAAACTCAAAAAATTGCAACTCACAAGCAGTCCTAAGCGAGAAGTTGCCAGAGCATTGTATAAATCTCTAGGTTTTGAATTAATAGACACTGGTGTTTTTATTTTAAATATATAGAGAAATGAACATAAAAAGGTGATTCGTTTTAATATATACAACGTCGCACAATATATCACGTTTGGCGACATCGGGTCAACCCATAAAATAAAGAATTTAACAAGCACGAAAGTGGCTTGTTTTTTGTTATTTCCATAAAACATGAGCAAACATATGAAAAGTTGGCGTCAACTCAAAACTG
>CAIOVI010000055.1 GCA_903861715.1 uncultured bacterium | reverse complement strand
TTCACCCTTGATAGCTGTGAGAGCTACTTGGGCTTTTTCTTGGGGGCTAAAGGTTTTGTGTATTTTGGTCATAAATTTGGGTTAATATTTCCCTCTAAGTTTAGCATATTTCGTGTGCAGATTTATGGGACCATTATATTGTTTGGCAAAAACTGACCTTCTTTGTGTGGTTATCTTATTGAAATTAGTATTGACCAGTTAATGCAAACCCTTGGCACCAAAAATATGCGGTCGTCTGGAGTTGGTGCCACTGTCTGGGTTGCTTTTTGAAAGGATTGTGGTTGAGAAATAGTGAGAGAGGTTCTGATTATGAAATTAAAATGTCTGGCACCAAAAAAATGCGGTCGTCGGAAGTTGGTGCCAGGTGGCTGGGGTGTTGCATGAATTGTCTGGCTTGTTTGTTGTTTGGATTGTCAAATGTTTGCTTGATTCTCGGGTAGGGGTGGGGTATACTGAAAAAATAGTAGGATTTAATGTTTGATTTTATCTTTATGAAAAAGATAAGTGTCTGATCATATTACGAATGCTTTCATAATGGAAATTAAAAAATGCTAAACAAAAAAGAACTAGAATTTTATATCAGTCAGGGAGAAGGCTATAATGTTGAATTTAAGGAATCGCATAGCTCAACTATTGGTAAAGAGATGTGTGCTTTTGCCAACACGTGATATTTTAACAAATCTTAACTTAGTTTCTGACGATAAAATCAAAAATGCTGGCGTGCTTCTTTTTTCTAAGGATGTTACAAAGTTTCTTTTGCAGTCAACAATTACATGTGTGCTTTTTTATGGAAAAACGAAATATAGAATATTGGACAGGAAGGAGTTTGATGCTGATTTATTCAGCAATTATGAAAACGCCATGAATTATTTGCGTTCAAGGCTGAATACGGAATTTATAATCAAGGGTGGGCCAAGAGAAGAAAAACTTGAACTTCCAGAGGATGCACTCCGTGAAGCGGTTTTGAACGCAATTGCACACAGAAACTATTTTGTAACAGGTGCCAATATTCAAATTTATATTTTTTCTGATCGTGTTGAGATTACAAATCCAGGTGGCTTGGTGAATGGAATCACAATAAAAGAATTGGGAAAAAGAAGCTTGTCAAGAAATAATCTTTTGTTTGGCTTGATGCAAAGAATGGATCTTGTTGAAAAGATAGGTTCTGGAATTTTACGCATGAAAAAAGCAATGAAGGAATATGGTCTTTCAAATCCAAAAATTGAAACCAATGAAAATTGGTTTTCCATTATTTTTATGCGACCAGCCTTACAGCGAGGAGACATCCAAAAACTACCAGGGAATAGTATTGGTGTTCAGAAAACTACCCAGAAAACTACCCAGAAAACTACCCAGAAAATATTGGAGTTGCTGATAAAGAATCCTCAAATTTCTCGAAAAGAAATATCTGAAAATTTGGAAAATATAACGGAAGATGGGATTAAATATAATCTGTCTAAATTAAAGGAAAAAGGACTCATTGAGCGAGTTGGCCCCGACAAAGGGGGGTATTGGAAAGTGTTGTAAGGCTTGCAAAAGACGATGGTGTGGTATTGAGAAAATTTGTAAAATTGATCAGGCAAACACAGTAATAATTTTGATTAAAAAGTAAAAAACAAGCAGGTGGGGTTGAAAAATTTAGTGGATGCAGATGCCTGGGTTTGCTTGATTCTTGGCTGGGGGTGGGGGTATTGTTGTTTGTTTGGCAAAACAAAAAATGACCTTCTTTTTGTGGTTATCTTATTGGGGTGAGTATTGACCAGTTAATGCAAACCCTTGGCACCAAAAATATGCGGTCGTCTGGAGTTGGTGCCAGGTTGGAGTTGAGTGATATAGGGGCTGGAGAAGGAGTGAGAATAGAAGCGGAGATGTGAAAGAGGAGACATCGAAAAAATGCATGAAGAGATGGGAAAGAGAGGAGTTGGATTGTTGAATGTTTGCTTGATTCTTGGCTGGGGGTGGGGTATACTGAAAAAATAACAGGATTTAATATTGGATATTCTGGCAGAATTGATATCACTACCTTGGCTGAAAATATCATCAAGGCAACTGAATCAAAATCAAAAATTGTTTTTGGGGATCCGAGAAAAGGCGACATCCAAGATTCCTATGCCGACATCACTTTGGCAAAAACTTTGCTTGGCTATGAGCCGACAACTAGCATCGGTGAAGGATTGGGAAAAACCATGGAGTGGTATCGGGAAAACTTGTAATGCTTATTAGCGCAATGATTTGCATAATGAAATGATTAAAAAAGTTCACAACAAAATTTATTTAATATCTAAATCAATGGGGGAAAAATTTGGTTTGGATTTGCCGTATTTTGTTAAAAATGGTTTTTGGGTGCTGTTTCGGCAGGGAATAGCTTCAGTGGGTGGCCTTTTGCTTTCTGTTGCATTCGCAAGGCTTGCAACTCAGGAAGTGTTTGGTCAATATCAATTTATCTTGTCTATCTTATCAATCGCTTCAATTCTTTCCGTGCCAGGGTTAAACACCTCTATAATTCAGTCAGTAGCAAAAGGCTGTGATGGAGACTACAAAAAAGTTGTCAAAACCAGTTTTCTCTGGAGTCTTTTGGGGATTCCAATCCTATTGATTGTAGGTGGATATTATTATATTTATCAGAATCATTCACTCGGAATTGCCTTGATGATTTCTTCAATTTTCTTCCCGTTTTTTTACGCTCCAAACACCTGGGACAGTTTTTTGCAAGGAAAGAGTAGATTTGATATTTCTGCGAAATACAGTTCAATCCAATCTTTGATAAACACTGTTGCTACAATTGGAATCATATTTTTCTATAGAAATAACTTGATTGCAATTGTCACTGCCTATTTGATTTCTTTTACTTTCTTTAATGGGTATTATTATTTCAAAAGTTTGAAGTATGTCAAAAATGAAAAGAGTGATAAAGAAACGATAAGATACGGATGGTTTTTAACGAGGATTGGCATGTTAAATCTAGTGTCAAGTAATCTGGACAAAATAGTTGTTGGAATTTTTCTGTCCCAAGCTCAACTAGCTATCTATTCAGTAGGAATTTTATTTTCAAAACAAATACAAAATGTGACAAAAAGTGCACTTTGGATTGTAGCACCAAAGCAAATTAAGCAAGGGTGCATATCTAAATCAAATTACTTGAAAATATTTTTCATTTCATCAGTTATATTTATTGTTTTTTGGTTCTTTTCACCTTTATTAATAACATCGTTGTTTTCTAAAAGATATGAAGAATCCATTCTTTTGACTAAAATTTCTTTTTTGTTCTATCCGGTGTATGCTATTTCCATGTTGTACTACAATACATTTATATTTAGCAAAAAGGAAAAGAATATTAAGATAGAATCAATAGCAACGCCATTAGTGCGTGTAGCTCTTTTGTTTATCTTGTTGCCATTCTTTGGGATAGGCGGTCTAGCGTTTTTATTTGGCTTTCAGTGTATATTGTCACCAACCGTGTTGTATGTAACAGAAAGATATTACAAACATGCATAAAAGAGATGCAAAAACCAAAGTTAATTTTTTGTAGCAAAGACGGTGATTCTGCTGGTTTTTTTGAATAAGGACATGACAAATACCAGAGGCTTTATTATTGTCCATCTTAAAAGTTTATTTTTAGCGATTTGCTTTAAGACCCAGTTGTGATTGTTTTGATATTTATATTCGGCAGAAGCTACAATATCTCTATCAAAATGATGAAAAACATAATTTATATCACTAAAACGACCCAATAGATGTGCTATGGCATTTTTATTAAAAAAAGTTATATGTGCTGGCAAATGCAAGCTATGCGAGAATTCTTTGAAAACACTGAACTCAAAACCATAGAAATATGGGAGACTGAAAATTAACTGGCCATCCTTTTTCAGCCACTTGGATATTTTTTTTATAGCTTGTTCTGGATTATATATATGTTCTAAAACCATATCTAGTATTATTACGTCGAATGATGATGGTTCAAAATTAAAATCAAATATTGATCCAATTTCTACATCCAATTCTCTTTCATTTTTGGCATAGTCAGCAGCTTTTTTATTAATTTCAATCCCCTTTACTTTCCATTGCAAATTCTTTAGTTTTTTTAATGCTAAACCATTTGAACAACCAATTTCCAAGATCGTTCCATTTTGCCTGAATTTTGGTATCGAGCGATGTTTGTATAGATAGTAGTATGCAGGATAGAGAATGATTTTCCTTAACAGATTCTTTTTTCCAAGATTGGAGTATTTATAGTAATCAATTAAAACTTTTTTTGTCAGACTATCAATTTCTTCGTTTTCATTTTTTTGAATATTGAAATAACCCAAATCATCCGGGTAGTAGTGTCCTATGTATTTCTCTTTTGGTCTGGGATTCTGAAATACTAACCCGCATTTTTGACACTCAACTATACTGAAACTTCCTGGCATGCCACACAATAAATCTTTAGTAGAAAGTAGTTTTTTTTGTTGAGTTTTTGATTTGCATATTATACAGTTCACTTCTTCGAATTCCACTTTTGAGAAATCAAATGTCATATTTTTAAAGTTGATTATTTATTATATTCTTGCATTTTTTAAGCCATCTTAGTTTATCTCTTTGCCATAAGCAGTAATTTATAGGTAGTAATAGTAAGGTGAGCAGTCTATTTTTTGAAGGTATTGTTTTTTTAGCAAATGGGTTACTACCTCTTCCAAAGTGTGATGCAAAAACGTAATCATAATTGTTTTCAAAATAGTATTCGCCAACGGCCGGTATTTTGCAGAAAGGACCTTT
Organism: uncultured bacterium; assembly: GCA_903861715.1. Lineage (GTDB taxonomy): Bacteria > Patescibacteriota > Minisyncoccia > Moranbacterales > GWC2-37-73 > CAIPMZ01. Next base: position 31,961 of record CAIOVI010000055.1, on the reverse strand, counting down.
TTTGTAAAGCCTGGTATTTTTAAGCTTTATATTAATGCCTTGATAGCCAGCATTTAGATATTTTTCTCTCATTTCCCAGCCCGTATCTTGTTTTTTAGTGAGATCTTTTGGTCTAAAATCTATTTTTAATTCCCTAAAAGCCATCGTCTCAAAAAGAATGGCGAACATCAGCGGAAAATCTTGAATTTTTGGTGGGTCGGCTTGGGTGCCAATAACTTTGATTTTGTCTGACATTTTGCTAATCAGGATTTCGTCCCAGTCTTTCTTTAGCCATGTAGCATCTGCATCTAGAATTGAGAAATATGGCGTATCAATTTTTGTAGCCAGATAATTAAGCGCTGTTCCATGAGCTAGACTTCCAGTCAGATGGTATTCTTTCCTTTCAAGCTTTATATCTATATAATGTTTATAATTTGAAACTATCTTTTGTAATTTTAGATAGTCAGGTGTTTTTGAATTGTTATCAATAATTAGGATCCTGAAGGGATTTTTTGTTAATTTTGTTAAGGCAAATATGGCAATATCGATAAAATCGGCAGAGTTGTAATTTACTATGATGATGGTAATTTTTTCTTTCACTTGTTTTGAAATAATATTCTTACTTAATTTATGTTTGCGTTATGCTATAAATTTTTAACTATAACAATCTCGATATTTGAATCTATATGAAATGATTTCTAATGCACCGGATCCCATTTTATTTTTTTGCTTAAAATGAATAATTTTTACAGCCTCATTTTTGAGAAGATTGTCAACTGTAAAATTATTTAGAAAATTAAGTGTGGATAAAAATTTGACTGGTCTTTTTCGAAGATACAGGTAGAATTTCCCAATCGGTCGAATAAGGAAGAGAGGACACCAGAAGATTTTGTAATGACCTTCATATAAACGCCAATAATTCGGACTATTCACATAAATTTTACCTCCCGGCTTTGTTACTCTGATCATTTCTAATAAAGATTTTCTAACATTATTTACATGCTCTAAGACTGTGAAGCAATAAACTATATCAAATGTATTATCTTCAAATGGGATATTTTCAGCCATACCTAACTTGAAATTATCTGCGGAGATATTATTTTGAGAAGCTTTTTTCTTGCAAATATTAATTGCATCTTCGTCTGTATCGATTCCGTGTGTGATTGCCCCGTATTTATTTGCGGAGATGTTGAATCCGCCAGTGCCACAACCAACATTCAGCAACACCTTATTTCTTATTTTTCCTATCTTTTCCTCTAATAAAGATAATTTTTTCCCCTCTCCTAGCTCTTCGGTTATTCTTAATTCTGAAAGTTCTTTCCAATTTGGAAGACCAAGTGAATCTTTGTAATATTTTTTATAATAATTTAAAATGGATTCTTCTAGCATAGTTATTTTTTAATTAATATTTTTTTATTATATTTTCTAACCACTTTATCCCGTATAGTTTTATTTCTCTGTCATGAAAATTGAAGTAATCATTGACATCAGAGATAAAATCAATTTTATTTAGCTGTTTTTCTGAGTCAAGCATATATTGATTGCAAATGATTTTTTGAATATTTGTTTTTTTTGCAGCCTCATAGGTTTTTATGCTCCAAATATTTCCTGGGGGAATCAATGTGGTTATGGGTCTTTCAAAATAATCTTCAAGAATTTTTTGTGATTCCAGGATATGTTTCGTGTGAGTTTCTTGGCTCAAATATGGCCAAAACTCCCTGTGATATCGTCTGTTGCTAGAAAGTAATCTTGGTAAATGTTTGCCTATGACGCAATGACTGAATCCATGGTTGGCAATTTCAACAAAACCAGCTTCTTGAGCTTCTTTCAATATGGCAGCTTGCTGTGGAAATTTTATTGGAAATGGAATTGGGGTTCCATCTTTTTCAATCCAGTTTGCAGTAACGCCAACTAAAAGTTTCCGATTGTATTTTTTTAGAACAGTCAATATCTCCTCCCATTCTTTTTTTGTTAATTCTTCATATTTCCCCCATGATTTAAAGCACGGCAGGTATTTCAAGAAGAAAAAATTTGTAATTATTGGAAGGTGTAGGGTATATTTTTTAAAAGTAATTTTCCCATTTCCATAAATCTCCCAATATTTCGTGGAAGCTCCGATATCATCCATTCTTAATATTTTTTTTGAATTTTTGATGTTCATTTTTTTGCGATTATAAAATATCCTGAAACGTACTTTCTTTTTTCATTTTTTCTATTTTTAGTCAGGGTAATAAATGATAAAAAGAGCAAATAAATAGGCGCAAGTAGGCACTTGAGAATGATGTTCTTTTCACGAAAGATGGTACTTCTAACAATGTCAGCAATAATTGTTAGTGAGTTTCCAATGGGAATAATTTCAATTTTTAAAAATTTTTTCAAAAGAATTTTTCGCAAATAATTTTCAGTAAATCTCAGATAATCATCATGGTATGGATAAAGAAAGGGAACAGACATGACAAATGTCCCATTGTTTTTCAAAACACGAATAATCTCAGAGATTGCTTTTTGAGGGCTCGAGGTGTATTCAAAGACTTCTATTGCCATTATGGAATCAAAACTTGAATCATCAAATGGCAATGAATTCATATCCCCAGGCAAAACATCACTAGTCTCGTTCGGGGATATATCTATGGCAGTTGGCTTCTTTGAGAGTAAATGGTCATACCTTCTGTTTTTTGAACCAATATCTAAAATATCACCATCCAGAGTTGGGAGATGTTTTCTCAGCAGATTTTCCAAGCCATTCCTGTGTGCAGTTTGGGATATGAATTTTTTATTATAGGGCATTTTTTTTATTATAAGCGGTTTTTTCCAAAATTAAGACTAAGTTTTTGATGAAGAATAGATTTATTTTGCAAAACAATAAAGCAAAGTTGTTTCTTTTTCTTGGTTGCTTAGTTTTCTCTATTTTATTTATAAATCCTATGTATTGATTTGTGATATTTTCTAAACCAGGTTTTTTGATAGCATCTTGATAGCTTTTGTAATTATTCCTGATTTTTTCAATTTTTGCAATAAGCTCTTTTTTATTGGAAAATAGCTCTCCGCCAAATCCTATAATTTCAGGATTGCTACTATTGTTGAGTCCGAGCACTGGCAGTCCACAGGTCAAAGCCTCCAGTATGGCATTTGAGCAAGCTTCGTTTTTTACCGGTGACAAATATAAATCTCCGCTGTTTAGAATTTTTGCAAGATTTTTTGAATCCTGGGGAGCTATGTGAATTACATTTTCAAATTTAATGGGCGATCTTCCAACAAAAATCATTCTATATTTTGAAAAATCCAAGTTTTTATCAAGAAAGTCAAAATAGTCAAAGCCCTTTGCTAGGTTGTCTGAATTGCTGGTGGCGATGATAGTGAACTTTTTAATATCCTTCTTGTGGTTGCTTTTATTGTGCTCATTAAATATTTCACAATCAGGCGCATTGTGGATTATGGCATGCTCGATTTCTTTTTCGAAACCAAGCTTCTTTGCTTCTTCAAAACTCCAGGCGGATTGGAATATTATTCCATCCGCAAACTTATTAGCGAAATTAATTATGAACTTATCGTATAATCGCCAGGCACTTCCTCGGTGATAATAAAAGATTGGACCTAGTCTGTGAATGATAAAGGTGTCAGGTTTAAATATTAAAAAAGAGATAAGATCGTTCAATTCATGATAGCTGTTTGCTATGACCGTAGTCGAATCATTTGGATTATCTTCATATGCTTTTTTCTCTGCAAGCTTTTTCTTTAGTGCTTTGAGAAATTGATTTGCTCCTCCCCAAGCACCACCCTTAAGATTAAAAAAAATGTTAATTTTCATAAAATCCATTCTTTATTGTGGTTAGAATATTTTTTTCATTCAATGATTGGAGGGCTTTATTATAATTGAAATTTATTTCTTCTGTAAAATTATTTTTTTTATTTATCAGGTCGTTTAGGTCTTTTATGATAATAGTCAGGTCTTTTTCATCATAGATTAGATTTTCACTTAATATGTCCCTGGCTAATCCAACATCGGTGCTGAAGACTAATGTTTTTGTTATGGCAGCTTCCAAGATCGCTTTTGGTCCACCCTCACTCTTTGATGTGACGATATAGGCATCAATTAAATTGTAGAGTAAATTGATTTTTTCCAAAGAAATATTATTTTCAGAAATATCGTCTTGATTGTTGTTTATCAAGGATTCATTTCCAATGAAGAGATAGGGAATGCTAAATTTTTTGCACGCATTGACAATGTAGTGTCTTCTTGGTCCAGCCAGCAAGAGGAGGATGTTCTCGCGGGGAATTTTTTTGAGTATTTCTATTAATAACGCTGGGTTTTTTTGCCATTTTGGTTTTGATAGGTCGCTGCCAAGGGAATCTCTTTGAAATGACCCAAATAAAGTTTTATTTTTGAGTGTATCAATGTCAATATTAAGTATTTCAGCCAGCTCATTTTTCAATTTGTTTGTTTGCAGAAAAATATCTTTTTCAATCAGAAATGGAAGATGGATTGTTTTTAGGTTTTTTTCTTGGATAAAATTATATGTCTTTAGACTTGGAGCAACCCAAATATCAATTAACTTTTTTAGCGCAATTGTTTTTTCAGGTGTATTTTCGATATTGTTTGTTATGGTTGCAAATAATTTTATTTTTTTTATTTTTTTAAGGATAAGTAAGGGATAAAAAAATTGCAGCCTGCTTAAAATGTCATACCAGACAGAATATATAATATCCGCTTTAAATATATTTTTTGTGATTTCAAAATCAGCGCTATTGTTGAATAATTTATAGATGTTTTCTCTATCCTTATCAACTGACCATCCAATATGGTCTTTTCCTAATAAGAAAACCTGTATTTTTTTATTTAATGATGGCATATAGTTCTCCAAATTTAATATAATATTTGTCTATGCTAAGCCCAGCTTTTTCCATCTCTTCTTTAAATTCTTCTTCTGTATATTCAATAAAGTGTGTCTCATCTAGTCTATATTCAAAACCTTGTTGCTTTTTATAAACAGCTAGCCAATCCCTGGTGATCAAGGGAACACGAATCAGAATTTTTGGAGCAAGTGCTTTAATCTTTTTCAGAAACTCAATTCGGCGCTCAATGTGTTCTAGGACATTTGAAAGTATTATGACATTGATTTTTTCCTTGAAATTAAACTTAGTTGCATCTCCCAGGATGTATGTAAGGTTTTCATGGCTAAACTTTTCTTTTGCCTGTTTTATATTTTTTTCAATTATGTCTATTGCAATGACCTTCTTAGCTTTTTGAGAAACATCGTATGCAACAAATCCATTCCCGCAACCGATGTCGAGCACGGTATCGTTGTTGGAAATATTTTTAAGAAAAAAATCGTGGTAGTTTAATATTTCATGTTTTGGGTGAATTCCATTGTTTGCTCTTATAGCCAGGGAACTTATTGATCTGTATGTTAAATTGTTAAGATTGGTTAAGATTTTTAGAATTATTTTTTCCATAAATTTTTTATTTACTCGAATTATGATAGAGAGTTAACTCGTTTTTGATTGTTTTCTTTAAATCATAATTTTCTTCGATAAAGCTTCGAGCTTTATTTCCTATTGTTTCCCTGAGGGTTTTGTTTTCGATAATTTCCGAGATGCTGTTTTTGATTGATTTAATGTTGATTTCGCAAAGGCATCCATTTTCGTGGTTTTTAATGACAGAATTTATCCCTTCTACATTACTAGCAATCACTGGCAGTCCACAACTCATCGCTTCTAGGATGGTTTTTGGGTTGCCTTCGTATAGAGATGGCTGAATATAGATATCGGCCCAATTGTATATTTCTGGAAGTTTGGAATTTGGAACGCTTTCAATTATTTCCAGGTCAAGAGAATATTTATCTTTAAGTTTTAGAATTTCATCTTTCAGCTCTCCTTTCCCGACAATTTTCAATTTGATGTTTTTTGAGTCCTTGACTGCCTTGAGCAGGTTTGGTAGGTTTTTTTCTTCGTGCAATCTCCCAACGAAAAGAAGCTTGATTTTTTCTGATGCTTCTTTTTTTTCATTTGGCTTAAATGTTTCAATGTCTATGCCATTTGGAATTACATGAATTTTTTTGACATTGTATTTTTGAGTAATGTATTCTTTTTGAGATTGGCTGGTGACTATTGAAAAATCAGCAGATTTATAGGCTATAAATTCAATTATGTCGGTGAGTTTTCTTTTGAGGAAATTTTTACCCGCAAACGTGAGGCTTTCAGTGTATCCTGTTCTGAGTGCAAGTTTTTTCTGGAAAAATAATTTTGCCAGAACAGCCGACCAACTTCCAAGCATCTGGTTTGTTTTAAGCCAGGATGATTCAGTAATCTCTTTTTTATAAATAAATGGAATTAGCAGGGAATAGAGCAGGTTGTTTTTGACTGTTTTTTGGGGAAGAATGATCACATTTTCAGGCATCAGACTTGCATATTTCAAATCATTTTTGCCATAGGTTATGAAATATATTCTGTCAAAATGTTGCAAAAATCTTGAGTAGATGTTGATTTCTCGATCAAGGCTGCCATTTTTTGTCCAATCTTCAATGGACGCTCCATAGGTGAAAAATAGGGTTAAAATTTTCATTTTAGTATTTTGTAAACAATGAAATTCTTGAGTTTATAGGGAAGCATCAAAATCAGCAATGACCTTAGCAGATAGGGAAGGAAAGAATATCCATAGCCGTACTTTGTGATGGCTAGAAGTCTAGCTTTTAGGGCACAAAATTCTTGTTGTTTAGCTTTTTTGATGGAAATACTCTCAGTGTTTATACGGTATTTTAACACAGAATCACTCATTTGTCCTAATTCGTAGCCTTTTCCGAGAACTCTTAGCAGGAATTCATAATCTTGCGCTCTTTGAAATTTTTCATTATAGAGTTCGTTGAAAACTTTCTTTTTGCCAAAAAAAGTGCTGTGGATGAAAAAGTTGCCCTTCATTAAAGATTTTTTTAGGTCAGTAATTGGGGAGAGTATCTTTTGTTTGATAATTTCATCTTTGTTATTGATGAAGTCACAATTTGCCATAATTAGGTCGAAATTATTTTTTGAGATGAAGCCTAATTCTTTCTCAAGCCTTTCTGGGCTTGAAATGTCATCACTGTCCATTCTGGCTATGAATTCACCTTTCGATTTCCTTATGCCAATGTTTAATGATCTTGTGAGTCCAAGATTGGATGCATTTTCCAGTAAGATAACCCTATTGTCATTTTGAACATATTTCTTGAGAATGTCAGAAGTTTCTTTTGATGATCCATCATTAATTATGATAAACTCAAAGTCGGTAAAGCTTTGAGAAAGAATACTCTCGATAGATTTTTTTAGAAAAGTTGGATTTTCATTCCACGCAGACATGAGTACTGATATTTTCGGCATATTTTTAAGCTCCGATTAGTTTTTTATATATTTCAACAAATATCATATTTCCAGCAATTAAATCAATGAGTAGTAACATTATCATGGTTAAAATTATGCAGGAGTTTATTTTTGAAGAAAAGTCGAAAATATGAAATATGTTTTGCCTTTTTTTCTGATAAGCTAGAAAAATAATGTAAGTTGTTATTATTAATAGGAAAAATATTATATGAACCAATGTAGTATAGCCTTTTCTTGTTAAGGCTAGATAGGTAATTGTATTGTTCGTTAGTGTTCCGGATATTGTTAGATTATCTATGCTTAATTTTTCCAGATTGAGATAAGATATTTTGATTCCACTGCTGCGTAATAGCATTATTCCGGATTCTGACCGAAGGGTTGTTATTGGAGTCGTGTTTTTTCTTTGCTGAATGTCTTTGAGTGCAATGGTTGCTCCTTTTGAAAAAGTATCATTTTTAAAATTATTATTTTTGTATTTGATATTAAAAAATTGTCCATTTTCAAATCTTGCATATTCATTGATTTGGATGTTCTTGTCATTTTGATAGATTTCTATGGACCATTTTTTTATTGGAGAGTTTGATTTTTCAATTTCATTTGTAAATTTTTCAGCACATGAGTCATCTTCATCGCAATTAAATATATTTGCATTAACTGCATTGGTAGTATTTCCAGCAGGAATAAATTCAAAGATGGTAGTGTGAGTCCCTGTTTCACCTAGGTATTCTCCGAGATTTTTGAAATAAGGGGAAGTTTTGAAAGTTTCAATGTTTGTGTTTATCGGTGAGCTTAAATCATTGCCATCTTTGCCAATTCTATTGTTGTCAAAAATAATGTAGTTAATATTATTTGCTTGCATCGAAGAAAGTATTTGTTCTTGATTTGTTGTGGAAAAGAGGGTGTTATTTCTGAGATACTTTGATGTTGAACCTGATTCTTCTAGTGAATCGCCGTTAATCAAGAAAACATTTCCATCCTTTTTGATTTTCATTTCGGCATACATTTCCTCAAGATCAATTTTTTTTATAGCATCGTTGTTAAAATCTTTTAACAAGGTTGTCTCGGCTATCGCTGGCAAATTTATTCCGATGAATGCAATGACCAGCATTATTAGTAAAAATATGCGGCCTTCATTGTTTTGAATTTTTTTAACTAAATACTCCAAAAAAATGATCAAGGAAAGCAATGCTGGAAAAATAAGCATTAACGAGAATCGATAGGGGAGTGTTCCGATGCCAAAAATTAAATCAGCCTTTGCTCCAAAGTAGGCAAGTCCCCACAATATCAAAAGGGGGGTTTCGGCCGAAAGATTGAGAATTTTTGTAAAGAGAAATAAGATCGAAAGAAAGGACAAGAACATGAAGAAAATTGAGAAGCCTGGCAGGCGATATTCGAAAATTATTCGGAAAGTCTTGGCTGTGCCCGTTAGAATTTTTGAAGAAGTATTTTCTGTTAATGAGTCAACTGGCCCATTGTTATCGTTTGAAATTGTTGTTTGAGGGGTGGCGGGACTAATTGTTTGGTAGTCTCCAATACCTGAATTGGTTGCTAATCTTTTAATATAGGGCGCTTGTATTGAAAATATAAGTATAGTAGTCAAGGCTATGGTTTTTAACAAAACCATATCCGGTTGATTGATTTGTATTTTGGAAGCAATGAAATTATTTTTTTTTAGTAAGGTAAATAATATCAAAAAAGAAATTGAGGAAATTAATGTAAAATCTAATAAGATTGCAGGAAGAATATGTGTGTATATTAAAATTCCGCCACTCAATGAAGCAATTATGATTTCTGATTTTTTGAGATTTCCAACTTTGAATAACTTAAATATGAAATAAAGAGAAACTAACAAAAAAAGATTTGCAAGGTGATTTCGCAGTAAATTGTCCGCCATTGATATGTATGCGAATGAAAAATTCAGAAAGATGACAGAAAGAACTGCTAGAAAATTGTTTTTGATGAATAATTTGACTGTTTTATAGAAAACAAATAATTGAAAGGGTATGATCAAATTCTTGAGAATTACTATTGTCAAGATATTACTGGCTGTAATCTTAGAAAGATAATAACTAAGCACTATAAACAATGGTTCAACTCTGACACTTGCTATGCTTGCCGGGAAACTTTTGATAAATTCCAAATAAGCTGAATTGGTCGAGGCTTCTCTTGTTAGTCCTTTTGAATAGAAAAAAAAGGCATCAGCAATTCCACAGGCAGCTATCACGAAATAGATCAAGTTATTTTTATTGAAGAGTTTTTGAATAAATTTCATATGTTTGTTTAGCGACAATATCCCAAGTGTGATTATTCTTAACAAAATCGAATCCATTTTCGCCCATAGTTTGGATATATACATTGTTCAGTGATTTTAAAATTGCTTTTGATAAGGCAGTTATATTTTTTGCTGGCACTAGATAACCATTAATTTCATTTTTCACAAAATATTTATTATCCCCAACATCCGTAGCAATAACAGGCAACCTTGCTGCCCAGGCTTCAAGAAGTGTTAAGGGCTGTCCCTCATACAATGATGGCAGGATGAATATGTTTGAAGATTTATATTCCCTTATTAAGTCTGCATTATAGATTTTACCTCTAAATTTGAAAAGATTTTTGATGTCGAGGTCTATGCATTTTTGCATTAGATGTTTTTCTAATTCTCCTGAGCCAATTATGTGAAATTCAGCATTTATTGGTAATTCATTTTTTATTTTGCTTACTGCTGTTAACAAATAGTCTAAGCCTTTTTGTTTATGAAGTCTTCCGACGAAAATAAATTTTATTTTAGTGCTGTCTTTCGCAATATTTACATTTTCAAATTTTTCAATATCAACACCATTTGAGATTACTGAAATTCTCTTGTTCTTATTTGGCTTTTCTGAAGTAAGCCTATCTACACTTATCTCTGCATCATATTTTATTTTGGTATGGAGAAAATTTTCTATAATTGACAGAATGAGGCTTTTTAAATTTTTGCCGTACATATCGACCATTGAATTTGCACCGTTTCCGTGAATAGTATAAATGACAGGTATTTTCAATTGGTCTCTTAAAATTTTTCCTGGAATCCCTGGAAGATTGGCATGAGCGTGAATTAATGAATATTTTTCTTTTTTATGGTTTGATTTTACTTCACTGACTACTTCGAATATCCACGATAGGCGATCGGTGAAAGAATTGAAATTCCTTGCTTTGCCTGTTCGGATTATTCTCAAGTTTCCATCTTCAAATTCCTCAATATTTTTTTGAATATTTCCATTCTCATCTTGAAGATTCATCACAAAGACATCTATTTTGCATCCATGATTGCTGATAAGTTTTTTTGACAGCTCAAAGACGTGGGACTGTCCACCACCCCAAATTGGATGCCATGCTTCAATTATCATTGCAACTTTCATATTAAATTTTGATAAATTTCCATTATTTTTTCGCTCGATTCATCCCAATCGAATTTTTTCTCTGGTATTTGCTGGAATTTATTTTCGGTTGCGAGGAGGATTTTTTCTGCCAAATCTGTCGAATTTCCATTTTCAAAAAATAGCACTTTTCCACTTGCAACCTCAGGAAGAGAACCGGCGCTGCTGGCAATTATGGGAACTTTCAGTGCTGAGGTTTCTGCCACCGCAAAACCAAATCCTTCCGTGAGTGAAGGTGCAATGAAAGCAAAGGAATTTTTTCGATAACCTGGCAACTCTTGATAGGGAAGCGAATCTTTTATTTTCACTAAACCTTCAAGTTTGTATTTTCTTGTAATATCTTCAAATTTCTTTCTTTCATTGGTTGGTTTTTTGCTCAAGATGAATCCAAATTTGAAATCTTTTGGAATTTTATCTTTGATGATATTGATGGCTTCAAGCAGGAGAAAAATACCCTTTGTTTTCCCTGGTCTGCCATTGTAGAGAAAAATCTTCTCAGTCTTTTCAAAACCAAGAAATTCATTGAGGTTTTTCTCTGCCACATTTGAATTCCAAATTGCTTGATCAATTCCATGATAGATAAGTTTGATTTTTTCTTTTGGAATTCTGTGTTTCATTAAATCATTCTGGGTTGATTGCGACACTGTTTGCCATATGCTATATTTTCTTGTCAATACATGCAATTCAAAAAAAAGAAGACCCGTGGCTATGATTGGATTTTTTTCAACAAGAAACCATTTCTTTCCCAGAACTTCGTGAACCATTATTACACAGGGTTTCTTGTATTTGCTGCAGAGACCTGCAGTTGGCAGTGCGGCTGTGTAGGTAGTGGTGTGAACAACGTCAGCCCATTCAACATGTTTATCGAGCTCATCTTTTTGCAATATTGGGTGTCCGAAAAAAGATTTACAACTTAAATAGTAAATCTTGTAGCCGTCCTTTTCTTTCTTGCCCGTAATTCCGCCAGAATTGCTGGTGATTATTTTCACTTGGTGTCCTTTTTGGGAAAGTCTTTTTGCATATTCTTCAAATGCAACTTCAACTCCGCCGATATGGGGAAAAAAATGTTCAACAATAAAACATATTCTCATAGCTTGTTCTTTTTATGTAATTCTTTGGATGTTTCAATTGATAGGTCAGTGAGATGCTTGTCGATGGTATCCATTTTTACATATAGACGAAATACGAGATAAAAAAGAAGTATGATTGCAATGAAAAACATTGCATTTACTCCTCCATTAATCCCAAGAAGTGATGCTGCAATGTCTGATATCTTAGGATCAAAAACCAACAAAAGCACCGTGAGCCAGATTAAAATCCACAGAGAAAGGCTTGCTATGTTGATAGATTTGTCTTTGAAGCGAAGGTATGTTCTGGATGCTGCAAAGATGATAAAGATGAGAATGAATATTTTGAAAATCATTGGAGTTTTTTGATTATGATTTTAATCCCCATTTTCATGAAGTTTGAACTCTTTTGACCTTTGGCTAGGGAATAGTCTGAATAGATTATTTCAACGGGAACTTCTTTATAGGAAAGGCCTTTTTTTGTGATTTCATCAATAATGTCGGAAGCATGTTCCATTCCTCGATGGCTGATTTCGATTGAATCAATGGCTTTTCTGCCAAGGGCTCGCAGGCCGTTGTGAGTGTCGGTCAATTTGATGTTTGAGATTGTGTTGGTGAAGACTATTCCAGCTTTCAGGATGATTCTTCGCAGGAGTGGAGCGTTGCATTTTTTTTCCAAAAACCTTGATCCAATCACGATGTCAACATTTTCTTCGACAATTGGTTTGATGATTTTTTCAATATCTTCAACTCGATGTTGTCCATCGGCATCAAAAGTCACAATTATGTCAGGGGAGTATGTTTCACGAAGATATTCAATTCCAGTTCTGAGAGCCGCACCTTGTCCGCGGTTGATGATGTGGTTCAAAACCTCAGCGCCAGTCTCGCTGGCTGTTTTGGCGGTGCCATCCCTGCTCCCGTCATTAACCACGAGAATATTTTCATATCCAGCTTCTCTGAGACTTGAAATGACTGAGCTTATTTTTTCTTCTTCGTTGTAGGCGGGGATGACGATAAAGATGCGGGGAGAGGTATTCATTTGAACATTTAATCATTTAAACATTTAATCATGGGGACAGGGAGCAAAATGCCTTTTCTGAAGCTTCTTGATTATAGCAAAAAGAAGGGGAAAGGCAAGGCATTGTTTTCAGATAGTGACCAGTAATTGGTAACTAGCAGCGGTGATCAGTAACTGGTAAAAGATTCTGAATTTTAGCTTTTGAAATAGAAAAATCAAAAAAGGGTCAGTCTTGCATGGAAAATAATAAGATGTTATGATACCACTATAAGTAGGTAGGGTAAAAAATATGAAAAAAAAATAGTTTCAACTTTGGAAAAATTCGATAATTTTGTGGTCTATAAAACTGATGATGGGTTGGTGAATATTGACGTCTATTTTTTCGATGATACTATTTGGCTTAATCAGAAATTGATGGCGGAACTTTTTGGAACCACTAAGCAAAATGTCAGTTTGCATCTAAGTAATATTTTCAAAGATTGTGAATTGAGTGAAAAGTCAGTTGTCAAGGAATTCTTGACAACTGCAGACGATGGAAAAAATTATAAAACAAACTTCTATAATCTCAAAGCTGTTGTTGCGGTTGGTTTTAGGATTAATTCAGAAAAAGCGATAAAATTCAGAATATGGTCCGAGAATGTGTTGGAGGAATTTATCGTAAAAGGTTTTGTGTTAGACGATGAGAGATTGAAGCAATCAAAACATTTCGGCAAAGATTACTATGATAATTTGCTTGAAAGAATTAGAGAAATTAGGATTAGTGAGAGACGATTTTATCAAAAGATCACAGATTTAAAAGAACTGGAAAGATTGGTTTCTGCATATCTTGATTTAGCTGAAAACCTTGCAACAAGACAAATTATCACAAACATGAATGATTGGTCAGAACTGCTAACGCAGGTACTAAGAATTTCAAGCTACCCAATATTGATATGGAAAGGTGACAGCGCTTGAGGCTAAGATTAAGGCGGAATATGAATATGATAAATTTAGAATTCGGCAGGATAGAGAATATATTTCTGACTTTGATCGTGAAATTAAAAAAGTTTTAGAAGCACAGAAAAGAATGAAGAAAAAAGATTAAAAAAGATTAAAAAATATATGTGGGAACTTAAAATAGAAAAAATCGAAAACGGTTATGTTTTGTCACACGAGGAGGAAATTGAAGATGGTAAATTTAAAACCACAAAGGAAGTGGTTGAAGAAAGAGGTGATGATGAAAAAGAAGCAATGACACGACTCTTGGAAGGCGTGGCTGAATATTTTGGAATCCAGCATGATAAATTTGCTGCAGATAATTTGAATATTGCCTGGAATAAGAAAGGTAGAAAGTTGTAAGATCAAGAGAGCTTCACCCAGGACGGTCCTCCGAAAAACCATTTAGCAAAAAGAGGCGGAAAGGCAAGGCGTGAAAAGAAAATTGTTACATTGCTGAATTGTTAACTTGCTAGAGCAAAAAGGGGAAATAAAAGGTTATCAATACCCAGGGCAAGCCCTGGACCCTTCGGGCTCACACCGATAAAATCGGTGAGGTATTAACCTTTTGTTATCGTCGCTCGCTCGGTGCCGATAAATATCGGGACGCTCACTTTGCTAGATAATAAAAAAGGCAATGTCGCGTGAGAACGACACTGCCTTTTTGAAAGAAAGGAGTTTGTTAATTATTTTCTGCTCTCCCGCAGTGCAGAAAACCTGGAACCCCTTCTTTGCGAGTTCCTTGTTTAAATTTTGTTACGGGTGGTGGCGTGCCAAAGAAATCAGCAAGCCCTTTTGCCACCTTCATTTTTTTGATAATCCTCAGGAGAGCTTCAAGTGTAATGAAGCATCCGCCTGTGATAATAAGGTCCCTAAAGACTGTTTTCTTTTTCACGTGAAATTCTCCTTTTTTGTTAGCTTTCCTTGAAAGCGGGTTGAAAAAATACGATTTTTTTTGTTGTCTTTTAAAAACTTTTGGGTTAGAAAATATTTGGAATTAGGGACAAAATAATATTCACTAATCCCAAGACAATAAGGCCTATCCACAAGAGTTGATAACCTTTTTTGGGAGGCTTGTTTGGTTCTTTGTGAGGGCCAGCGATGATTGCAGTTGCAATAATTAGTGACCCAAAAGCGAAGCCTTGCCAGCAGATATTCTTTAGAAATTCCATGGTTTTAAAAATGGAAAGAATTTTAAAAAAGAAAAAGGAGCTGCCAAGGAAACTCCCTTACACAAAAAAATGAAAGCTAGCGCAAAAACTCCAACAACAAAAGGAACTTTTAAATGTTGGGGGGTTTCATGCTTGTCACAATCAGGAATATACATTAGGCCAACAACCAAAAAGGTTGACCCAAGGTTTATCGACGTGAGCGCAAGAAAGGCCTTCAGAGATGGCGGTGTCAATAGAATTGGGATTAGAAGAAAAAGTAGCAGAGGCAGCAGCAACAGCATTGGCTGTCGCGATAGTAGTCCTCGTATTCGTTGCGTCATTTTTTGTGAGTTTAAAGGGTTTCTGAATCTGCAATTTTCTTTTTTTCTTCAAACTTTCTTTTCAGGGTGCGCATCAAAATTGCAAGTTCTTTGATTGCATATTTGAGGCAAGTATAAATGATCATTTTTCTGATATTTTGGTTGGGGGAAGGGTATTAATTTTTCAAAAAAGCTAAATTGAAAATTAGCAGAAAACCCTGGCTTTGTCAAGGTTTCAGGCTTGACTTTCGGTGGGTTTTTTGGTAAAAATAGGCAAAGTTAAATTTCGCTATTTGTCAATTTAGTCAATACTTTAAACAGAAAAGGATAACCATGAGAAAGCCTAGGGGAGGAATTAATGGCGTCTTAAAATCATTTAATGGAGACCCCGACGCCAATTGTTTGTCACTGTGCAAATATGACAAATTTAAAGGGGTAACCAAAATTCCAGTTCTTACCTATTTAATAGGCAAAGACTTTAATTTCGTTGAAGAGGGAACATTCAGAATAGCTTTATTGCTTTTGTCTTTTTACCGAGTGGCAAAAAAGAAAAAACAAAGCTACATTAATGTTTATGGAAAAAGAATTCAGGAATTTGGCACTTTTCTTTTTACTTCCGAGATGAGAAAAATTGTTCGAGCTTTTTATGGGGAAGAATTATGTCAAGAAGTGGAGTTAAATCAATTTACAAAGTATGCCTCTCTGAGGAAGCTGCTTATTGAAGATAATCTTCAGATATCAATTGAGATAGTGAAGATTCCCGCTCTTAGGCAACTCCTTGAAGGGCTACATGGAAGAAAACTCTATCTTAACCATGATTCGTCTTCCAAATCTATTTTTGATGATGTAGTTAAAATTGCCAGTCAAGCAGTAAAAAGAGAGCTGCTGGAGGAGCATTTTATTACGTCAAAGAGGAGGGCTGCGTAATTTGAAACGCGTATGTTCTTTTGTTGATTTAGGGTCGCCCAAGTTGTGGCCCTGAATCAACAATTCAAAGTCTGACTTTATCTAAATAAAGCCCAGGCTTTTTTTGATGGAAAAATTTTTACTGTCTTTGCGAGCATGTAATCATGCGTGGCAAACCAGGGTTGGGATTAACTTTTCTTTTCCGCAAAGAAGAAGTTACAAAACTTGCCTACCTGCCTATCGGCAGACAGGCCGGCAGGCAGGGAAATCTCTCCGCCCTGGGCGGATTGTTGCTGGGGCAAACTCATTTTGTCACTGCGAACTTGTTTCAGAATCTACTTTCTTTGTTTCAGTAAGTTCAGTGCAACCGAGATCCTGAAACAAGTTCAGGACGACATTTCTATGTCGATTTTTTTAACGCTCATCACTTGTTTTTCGTCCGCCTCGGACTGTCTCGTTTGGCACTCGCCAAGGTGGACAAGCCTCGAACGAGACGGGCCTACGTACTTCATATGGTGCAGGAAGAATGCAAAACGTAAATGCAGAGTAGTAGCAGGTAATGCAATAAAAGCTCTGCAAAAGCGTAGTATTTAGGCAGTTAGCACTCGGACTTGACGACTGCTAACGCATGATATATAATGATATATATCACGAATAATCGCTAATGCTATTGCGAATAGTCGCAAATAAATGCAACGGAATATTCGCGAAAATTAGATAAAAATTCGCAAGAATTAGCATATTTTTATGAATGAACGTCAACAAAAAATTTTAGCGGCGGTGATTGAGGAATACACCCAAACAGCGGTGCCGGTTGGCTCGCAGATTTTGGTTGGAAAATACAAATTCAAAGTCAGCCCGGCCACCATTCGCAATGACATGACGGCCTTGGAAGAAGATGGCTATTTGTATCAGCCTCACATCAGTGCTGGTCGAATTCCAACTGATCAAGGTTATCGCTATTTTGTGGAAGAAGTGATGAAGGACAAAATTCTTTCAAGGGATGAGCAACAAAAAATGCAGCGGGAATTTTTGAAACTAAAAGCGCAAAACACCCGTCTGACTCGCACGACTGCCAAACTCCTTTCGCATGTCAGTGGCAACTTTGCCATCAGTGGCCTCATTGACAACGATGAATTTTCTGATTTCGGCATGCGGGAATTGATGGAAGAACCGGAATTCAAGGAATTGGATGAAATGTGTCGTTTGGTTGAAATGCTGGACTATGTCGACGAGAAATTTGATCAACTCACCAGGGACATGAAAGAAGGTGAAACCAGAATCTTTATTGGCGGCGAAAATCCCATTGAAGCGGCCTCAAATTGCTCCATGATTGTGTCGCCCTACAAATTAAGCTCTGGCGAAAAAGGCATCTTGGCGTTGATTGGCCCAAAAAGGATGGAATATGCCAAGAACAAATCAATGCTTGAATATGTGAAGAAACTTTTGGGAGCTTCCATTGTAATAGTAATTGTTGGCTTGTCAGGCATTAGCTTTTTAGCTTTTTAGAAAAATGCAAAATTGTTATATTGCTAAATTGTTATATTGTTAGGGTGCAAGATTGGTTACAGTTCACGGTTATCGGTTAAGGGAAAATATATTAAAAATGGATTTGTCTTTGCGAGTCAGCCAGTAGGCGGACGAAGCAATCCAGGGTGTTGCAAGGCTCTGGATCGCCACGGATTTTGAGTACAAAATCCTCGCGATGACGATAAATAATAATTCGTAGTAATTATAAAAATATTATGACAAAACAAACAAAGGAAAAAGAGGAATTGGAAAAAGACATCGCCGAGAAAGAAAAGATCGAAGAGGCGGTTGATGTTGAAAATGAAGTTGCTGAAGATTTATCTGCCGATGAGGCAGAAAGCGGTGAGTCAGATTTTGAAAAACAAGCTCAGGAAAATTTGGCAGGCTGGAAACGGACGCAAGCAGATTTTGAAAACTACAAGAAAATGCAAGCCGAATCGCAAAAAGATTTGCTCAAATATGCCACTCAAAACATCATTTTGCAAATCATTCCCGTTCTGGACAATTTTCAAATGTCAACTGCGCACATTCCTGAGGATCAAAAAGACGGCGGTTGGGTGACGGGGATCATGTATATTCAAAAGCAATTGGAAACAGTGCTGACTGAAAATGGAGTTGAGGAAATTGCGCCGAAAGTTGGTGACAATTTTGATCCAGTTTTCCACGAAGCGATTGCGGACAAAGCTTGCGAGTGTGACCATTGCGATTGCGAAAAGGAAAAAGAAAAATTCAAAAACAAGATTAAGATCGTGATGATGAAGGGATATAAGATTGGAGATAAGGTTATCAGAGCGGCGAGAGTAGCAGTAGAGTAATTTACCGATGCGAAACTACCTGCCTCGACGGCAGGCGGGCGAATGAATAACGAATCTACGAACAAAAAGAGAAAGGAAAAGAAAACTGACTGTAAGTAATTTTTCGATCAAACGCATAAGCCCTAATATTGCTAGATTGTTTTTTGAAAGAAAAAAGCCCCAACGGGCATGGTTCAAAAATCCCGAGGGGCAAAGCCAGCAAACATTGTGCCAAGCTCTAAAATCATTGTAGCACGCTGCATATATAACACACAACGCATAACATGTAACACGTAACGTGTAGCAGATTTATTGTCATTGCGAGCCTGTACTCGGGCGTGGCAATCCAGCGCATTGCAAGGTTCTGGATCGCCACGGATTTCGAGTACAAAATCCTCGCGAAGACATAAAAAATAATAAGTAATAAATAATTTAACGTACAATTTTATAAACAGTCTGCGAATTTAATTTGTAGATTTGTAGCTGATTTGTAGATTTGTGGGTTTAAAAAAAATATGAGTAAAATTATTGGAATCGATCTGGGAACCACAAACTCGGCTTTTGCAGTCGTGATGGGTGGCAAACCGGAAATCATTGAAAACAAAGAAGGAAATCGCACAACTCCTTCAATGGTGGCTATTTCAAAAGCTAATGAAAGACTCGTTGGACTTTTGGCCAAGCGCCAGGGGGTGACCAATCCAGGCAACACTTTGTTTTCCATCAAACGTTTGATTGGGCGCTCTTATCATGATGCCGAAGTTCAAAGGGATGAAAAAACGATGCCGTACAAAATTGTGCACGCTGGCGAGACTGTCAAAGTGACGATGGGCGACAAGGACTACACTCCGCAAGAAATTTCCGCGATGATTTTGCAAAAAATCAAAAGTGACGCAGAAGAAAAACTGGGCGAAAAAATCACGGATGCGGTGATTACGGTGCCGGCCTATTTCGATGATTCTCAACGCAAAGCCACCAAAGAAGCTGGAGAAATTGCTGGCCTTAATGTGCGTCGCATCATCAATGAGCCAACCGCTGCCGCTTTGGCCTATGGTTTTGACAAAAAACAAGATGAAAAAATTGCGGTTTATGATTTGGGCGGTGGAACTTTCGACATTTCCATTTTGGAAGTTGGCGGCGACACTGTCGAAGTGAAATCAACCAATGGTGACACGCATCTTGGTGGCGATGACTTTGACCAAGTGATCATTGCTTGGATTATCTCTGAATTCAAAAAGCAAGAAGGCATCGACCTTTCCAATGATCCACTTTCACTGCAACGCATCAAAGAGGCAGCTGAAAAAGCCAAAATTGAACTTTCAACTGCAATGGAAAGTGAAATCAATCAGCCGTTCATCACTTCTGATGCTGGCGGACCAAAACATTTGGTGATGAAACTGACGCGCGCAAAATTGGAAGAATTGGTTGGTGATTTGGTGACCAAGACTTTGGAGCCAGTGAAAAAGGCACTTGCAGATGCCAAACTTTCAACCTCAGACATTAATGAAGTTGTGATGGTGGGAGGCATGACTCGCATGCCATTGGTTTTGCAAACAGTTGAAAAATTCTTTGGCAAAAAACCAAACATCACTGTCAATCCTGATGAAGTTGTGGCGCTCGGCGCAGCAATTCAAGGAGGAGTGTTGGAAGGTTCAGTCAAAGACGTGCTTCTGCTTGATGTGACACCGCTGACACTTGGAATCGAAACAATGGGAGGAATCTCAACTCCACTTATCAATCGCAACACAACTATTCCAACTTCCAAGGCGCAAGTTTTTTCAACTGCTGCTGACAATCAACCTAGCGTTGAAATTCATGTGCTCCAAGGCGAACGTGAAGTGGCTTCTGGCAACAAAACCCTTGGAAGATTTATTCTCGATGGAATTCCACCAGCACCAAGAGGAATCCCGCAAGTGGAAGTTGAATTTGACATCGATGCCAACGGAATCTTGAATGTGACTGCCAAAGACAAAGCCACTGGCAAATCACAATCAATCAAGATTGAAGCTTCATCTGGACTTTCCAAAGAAGAAATTGAAAAGATGACCAAAGATGCTGAAATGCACGCTGAAGAAGACAAGCAGAAGAAAGAATTGGTCGAAGCTCGCAACATGGCTGACACACTTGTGTATTCAACTGAAAAAGCGATGCGCGATGCTGGTGACAAACTCACGGAAGATGAGAAAAAACCTGTCCAAGAAGCGATTGAGGAACTTAACAAAGTGAAGAACGGAGAAGACTTGAGCGCCATCAAAGCCAAGTCAGAAACCCTTTCGCAAGCTGCGCAAAAGATTGGTGAAAAACTTTATGCCGCAGCTTCTGCCTCACCGGCAGACGGGTCTGCCTCACCGGCAGGTGAACAACCACAAGCAGACGGCGCCGAATCTGCCTCATCGGCAGACGGGGTGAAAGATGCGGAGGTTGAAGGTGAGAAGAAAGAAGAGGAGAAGAAATAAAACAGTTCCAAAAGGCGAGATTTATCTCGCCTTTTGTGTTAAAATGGAGGCAAGAAAAAAGAAAAACTTTTTTCCACATTTCTTTTTTCCGCAAAAAGAAACCTGGAGGAAAGAAAAACTCGCACCGGATGAAGATACTGTGGCAAAAACTGCGTTCCTCACTAAAATTCCCGCTGCACTTTTTCTGCTGAAAAAGCTCGCTGAAAATTTCTTAACGTTCATCACTTGTTTTTCGCCTACGTACTTCATATGGTGCAGATTAAATGCAAAGATATTGAGGTGAAAAATTGAGTGCTGATTTTATCCAGCAAGGCGGCTTTAATGAAAGAATGCATCAGAAGAGGAGTGAATATAGAGGGGGGGGGAATTATTAATTTTTTTAAAATTTAAATAATATGAAAACAATCCTAGTTGATGCTATTAATGCTTTTGTGATAAAAGAGGAGGGAATTTTTGAAGAGATGCACAAAATGTTGGAGCAGTATCCAAACAGAAAGATTATTTTGACAGGGGCGAACGATGAGCAAATGGAATTGTTCGGTTTGAATAATATGCCGTATGAAGTTTTCACTTTGAAGCATGATCCAGAAAAGACTGATCCAACATATTATGAAATAATGTTGAAACATTTCGGACTGGATAAATCTGAGGTCGTGTATTTTGAGAATGATTTGAATGCGGTCAAAAGCGCTCAGTCAGTTGGAATCAATGCATATCACTATGATAAAGACAAGAAAGACTTGGTAGCCCTAAAGAATTTCATTAGTAACAATCTTTAAAAGAAAAATGAAAAAGCCCGGCGGTGAAGCTGGGCTTTTTGGCGTTTTAACCAATTGGTTACAAAACAAGTATCTTGATGAGTGTGCAGCTAATATGATAATGGACGACGGTATTTTCGTTGCCGAATTTGTCACGTCTGTAAATTTTAGTATGGGTTTCACGGAGCGTAAGTAGCACATTTCTGTCAGAATCGACTTTGAGTTTTTCATAAAGTTCTCTGGTGGCGGGAAATTTCTCGCAGATGTTTCCAGGAAAAATGAAGCTGACTTCGGATGCTTCACGAGTTATACCCTTTACACATATCTCCTCATAAGTACTGGGACCTATGGTTGCATTCACTTTCTTTATTTCATTTGTGAGTTCCTTGCGTTGCCTCCTTTTTGGAGGATTTGGAAAGAGAGCGCTAGTTAGGTAGCCGTTGTCCATAGTGGTGTCCTCTTGGGTTTATGTTTGAAAAGAGCCGGATTCTTTAATAGGAGAATAAGAGAAATTATCAAAAAAGTCA
The DNA here is from genome assembly GCA_903861715.1 of uncultured bacterium. GTDB lineage: Bacteria > Patescibacteriota > Minisyncoccia > Moranbacterales > GWC2-37-73 > CAIPMZ01. The sequence goes on along the minus strand of CAIOVI010000055.1, from coordinate 9,717 downwards.
ATGTTTCTTGCAGATTTTATAAAATAAAAAACTCAGGCTGAATATTATTTCGAAAATATCCTTAAAAATGACAAATCTGTAGCCTTTTGGTAATATAAAGTTAATTAAAGAATTTTTTATGCTACAAAAAAATCGTCCATTTGTTTTCATCTGCGGCGGGATGTCGCTGGATGGAAAGATCAGCAAACCAGTATTGGGCTGTGTTCGCGCGTGCTCGACAATCAAGAAAAATGATGCTATGATTAGGTGCACATGAAAACAACAAGCGCGAGCAAAAAACGAGTTATTTTGGGGATGTCAGCCGGGGTGGATTCTTCGGTGGCAGCCGCCGTTCTCAAAGAGCAGGGCTATGATGTGGTCGGAGTCTTTTTGCATTTTTGGAAAGAGCCAGGTCAGGATGCCTTGCGAGAAAACAAATGTTGCTCGCTTGAATCCCAAGAAGATGCCAGAAAGGTGGCGCAGATTTTGGACATCCCTCTCTACACCGTCAATGTCGCCAAGGAATTCAAAAAAGAAGTTGTGGACTATTTTCTGGAAGAAACCAAAGCCGGACGCACACCCAATCCTTGCGTGGTTTGCAACGAAAGAATAAAATTCAATTTTTTGTTTCGCAAAATGTTGGAAATGGACGCTGATTTTGTGGCCACTGGTCACTATGCCGAAATCAGAGACAGAGATGGCAAGCATCATCTTTACACTTCTTGCGACGAAGAAAAAGACCAAACCTATTTCCTTTATTGCCTGAAACAAAACCAACTTTCGCGCATTTTGTTTCCGATTGGAAAATTCAAAAAACCAGAAATCAGAAAAAAGGCTGAGAAACTCAAACTGCCAGTTTTTGACAAAGAAGATTCTCAAGGTTTGTGTTTCACGCCAGAAAAAACTCCCACCAAATTCATCAAACGCAATTTGACGCTCTCACCTGGAGATATTGTTACTACGGAAGGAAAAAAAATCGGCACGCATGAAGGTTTGGAGCTTTACACCATCGGGCAACGCAAGGGCATCAACATTGGAGGCAGTGGGCCATATTTTGTGGTCGGGAGGGATTTCAAGAAAAATCAACTTATTGTAACCAACGACGAAAATGATGCTCAGGTATACCGAACTTCCATGTTGGTCCAAATCAAAAATTGGATTGCCGGAGAGCCCACTTTGCCACTGGAAGTGAATGTGAAAATTCGTTATCGTCATCAATTGGTGAGGGGAATAATAAAACAAGATACAAAAAAATTCAATAGTCAGATGCTGGAAGTGGAATTTTTTGAAAAGCAAAAGGCCGTGACGCCGGGGCAATCAGCTGTTTTTTATGCCGATGACAACGAAGTGTTGGGAGGCGGAATAATCCTTTGAAATGTCTAATACAGAATAAACTTAATTAGTTACAGCTATACGTTGGAGGTTCGACCTCCATTAGGGAGGTCGAACCTCCTTGCAACCAACAGTAATTTAATTGATTTGGTATAAGGTCCTAATTTCTAATTTCTTGAGTAATTTTTCGATCAAACGCATAACCCCCCAAAACTTGATATGCATTAGTGCAATTAATCCTAATTTTCAATGGCGGATTCGCCAAGTGACAAACAATTTTATGCAACTGGAACCAGAAGCTTTGGCTCAGAAAAAAAAGATGCAGATGGAAATGATTCTCGAAGAATCGGATGTTAAACGCGCCCAAAGAAACAAACTTGTGTTGGAAGCGGAAATCAGAGAGCTCAAGAGCAAGAAGCAACAAGCGGAAATGGAGCTAACTTTGAAGGAGGGCAAATTGAAACGAACTAATGAGGAAATTGTGGCCATGCAAAATGAGTTGATCAAACTTAAGCATAAAATAATTTCAGTTGGGAGATTTTAAAGCAAAAAGTCGAATAATTTTTTGAAACACAATCATATGGCCAGAAGCCTTGTCAATCTTATTGAAGCGTTCGTGAAAAACAAAAAAATCAAACTTTCCAGCGCCGCTTGGGGACGAGTTCGGCTGATTGAGCGTGAGGCCAAGGGCCGCAAGATCAAGCCGGAAGGGGCTGTGATCAAATTGAAAGAAGAAAAGGAGCTCAAAGGCAGCCTCAATGAGGCCGAATGGAAAAACATCAAAGAGCAAATTGAAGATATTGTGGATTAGCGACTTCCTAGGGACTAAGTCCAGATTAACTTATTTAATTATAGTTTGCTATTTCGGAGCTTAGCTCCGCCCCATAATTTTGCAAGAAAAAAATTTTAAAATAATTTTTTTAAAATAAAAAATATGAGCATTATTCATTTGGTTGACATTGTCAAATCAGCCGCAGCTGAAAAGAAAACATCCAGAGGTGAGAAGATAGTTTTTAACACTTTTGATCAAAGTAGATTAAGGCATATTGAAAAAGCCGCTCAAGGTGGAGAGTTAAAAACTGCTACTGAAATTTTGGACAGATTAAGTTCGGAAATTAGAGCTTTAAAAGAAAACTTCGATCGAAATGATTTCAGAGATTTGGAAGAAAAAATCAGAAGGGCTTTGAGGTAATAATTTTTCTATAAGCTAATAACTATAAGCTAAAAAACATGGACGCTCAAGAGCTTCGCACAAAATATCTGGAATTTTTTCAGTCTAAGGGGCACACCATCATCCCTTCGGCTTCCTTGGTGCCGGAAAATGACCCTTCAACTTTGTTCACTGGTTCGGGCATGCAACCGATGGTGGTTTATTTGTTGGGAGAAAAGCATCCGCTCGGAACCAAAATCGCTGATTCGCAAAAATGTTTTCGCACGCAGGACATTGAAGAGGTTGGTGACAATCGTCACACGACCGTTTTTGAAATGCTGGGAAATTGGTCGCTGGGAGATTATTTCAAGCAAGAGCAAATTGCTTGGATGTTTGAATTCTTGACCAAGGAAGTTGGCCTTGATCCAAAAAAATTATACATCACAGTTTTTCGTGGCAATGAAAAATTGGGCATCGAGCGTGATGCAGAGGCTGTTAAACTTTGGCAAGAACAATTTGAAAAAATTGGAGTTGAGGCGAAGGATGTTGATTTTTCTGAAAGAGATGGGATGGGTGGCGGCAGAATTTTTTATTATGAAGAAAAAAAGAATTGGTGGTCGCGAGCTGGCGTGCCAGAAAATATGCCCGTGGGCGAACCAGGCGGTCCAGACAGTGAAATGTTTTGGGATTTTGGAGCCGAGCTTGGCTTGCATGAGAAATCGCAGTTTAAAGATTTGCCTTGCCATGTCAATTGTGATTGCGGACGTTTTATGGAAATTGGCAACAATGTTTTCATGCAATATGTGAAAACCGAAAAAGGCTATGAACTTTTGCCAAAAGGCAACATTGATTTTGGTGGCGGACTCGAAAGGTTGGCAGCTGCCAAGGACAACACGCCTGACATTTTCTTGACTGATTTGTTCACGCCTATCATTGGAAAAATTGAGGAAATAGCTGGCAAAAAATATGAAGAGAGCGAAGAGGTGAAAAGATCTTTTCGGGTGATTGCTGATCATTTGAAAGCAAGCACATTTTTGATTGCCGATGGAGTGATTCCTTCCAACACCGAACGAGGATATTTTTTGAGACGTTTGATTCGTCGAGCTGTGCGCTATGGAAAACTGATTGGGATTGAAAAAGATTTTGCGGTTAGTGTGGCAGAAATTGTGATTCAAAATTATAGCGAACATTATGGTGAGCTGGCAAAAAATAGAGAAGTTATTTTTGCAGAGTTGAGAAAAGAAGAGGAGAAGTTTAGGAAGACGTTGGAACAGGGACTGAAGGAGTTTGATAAAAATATATCTCTTCTATATGATGATAACGATGTTGAATATGATGAAATAAACACAAGTTTTGACTATGCGGGAAAATTAAAAGGAGCAACTATTTTTAAGTTGTATACAACATATGGTTTTCCCACCGAAATGATAATTGAAGAAGCAAAGAGAAAAAACGTTTTAATTACAAAAAAATCATTATTGGAATCAGAGGAAGAATTAAAAAAACATAAAGAACTTTCCCGTACCGCTTCAGCTGGAATGTTCAAGGGTGGACTGCAGGATAGTGGAGAGGAAACTGCCAAACTTCACACGGCGACTCATTTGTTGTTGGCGGCCCTGCGCAAAGTTTTGGGCGAGCACGTTTTTCAGAAAGGTTCCAACATCACCCCGGAGCGTTTGCGTTTGGATTTTTCCCATGGGGAAAAAATGACTCCGGAGCAAATTGCCAAGGTTGAAAAACTGGTTAACGGCGAAATTGAGGCTGATTTTGAGGTTGCAAAAGCCGAAATGAGCCTGGACGAAGCCAAAAAATTGGGGGCGATGGGCGTTTTTGAGGCCAAATATGGCGAAATTGTCAGCATATATTCGATTTTGGACGGCGATCGGGTGGTTAGCCGAGAAATATGCGGTGGGCCACATGCAAAGCGCACAGGGGCCTTGGGACGCTTCAGGATTCAAAAGGAGGAGGCTTCTTCGGCTGGAGTCAGGAGGATTAAGGCAGTGCTGGAATAGGAGTTAGGAATTGGGTTGTAGGTTGTAGGGAATATGAACTAGAAGTTAAGTAATACAAATTAGGTAGTAGGCCAAGGTTTTAGCTGATAGGAAACTCCTACAAGCTAACTCCTAAATCCTACCAAACTGACTTTTATTGACAAGTCCAGCCCGTTGGGCTATACTTATTTAGTAACAATTAGCTATATATACGATCATGTTGGCAATCATTAAAACAGGTGGCAAGCAATACAAAGTGGCCGAAGGCGACAAAGTCAAGGTTGAAAAACTTGAAGGCGAGGCTGGCGCAAAAATAACTTTCGAAGAAGTGCTTTTTGTGGGCGATGAAACTGCAGTGAAGCTTGGAACTCCCTTGGTTGCTGGAGCAAAAGTTGAAGGCACCATCGTGGAGCAAGGACGTCACGACAAAGTTTGGGGCATTAAGCACAAAGCAAAGAAACGCTACAAGGTTAAATTTGGTCATAAGCAGACCTACAGCGAAGTTCTGATTGAGAAGATTGCGTAGTCGTAAAATGGAACATAGAACATACAACATAGAGCATAAAATTTCACTTTGAGATATGAAAAAAGCCGAGTTCCTGAGGGAACTGCGGCTTTTTTTTGTTGGCTTTAGAGAGAAGTCATGAAGCATTCATTTTATATCTGCTCTAATCTTTATCAATCCTTTCGCAAGCAGTATCTTTAACTGGTCATCTGGATTAATTAGCTTAGTTGTTTCGTATGAAAAGTGATAAATACATTTCTTGCTTTCCTGCAGCTCCTCTTTCAAGAATTTAACCTCAATTGTAATTTCACCGCCATCCATTATTGAATGAATAAATTCATAGCTGGTTTCCAAGAGAGTTGGAAATTTTTTTACTCCTTCATTCATAATGAGGACAAAGATGGATGCAAGTAGGTTCGCATATTCTATAATGTTGAGATATGCAAGTCTGCTATTGAAATAGCCCTTTAAACCAAATTCACTTTGTTTGGCTCTAGGTGCTTTTGAAGTTATTGTTTTTTCATCACATGTTTGAAAAATGTCAAGACTTTCTATGCCTGACTCAGTGAGCGCTTCGTCATTTTTGGGTAGAAATTTTTTAATCCCATCCTTGTGTACTGTGAATGTTCTTCTCATTTTCCACAAATTTTGGATCATCTTTTTTGTCAGTGGCATTTTGACCTCTCTTTATTTTTTTGATTGTTGGTGAAAAGAACAATTTCAATATTGTTTTTTGAAAAAATATCGATATTCGATTATAGCAATTCCGTGCGATTTGTCAAAGCAGATGACAAAGTGATTTCGTCGGCATATTCAAGGTCGGCGCCAGTGGAAAGTCCGCGGCCGAGGCGGGTGATTTTTAATTTTGTAGGATTATTAGAATCGATAGTTAAAGTTTGAAGTTTTCTTTTCAAATATAGCGCCGTGGCATCACCTTCGGTGGTTGGGTTGGTGGCCAAAATAACTTCGGTGATTTTTTCATTTTCCACACGGGTAAGCAGTTCATTGATTTTCAGTTCCTCACCAGCGTTGCCAACTTGAATGACGCCACCCAGCACGTGATAAAGACCAGCATATGACCTGGTTCGCTCAAGCGAAATGATGTCCAGCGGTTCTTCAACCACGCAAATTGAGTGTTGGTCTCTTTTGGGATCTTTGCAGAATTCACAAAGTTCGCCTTCGGCAATATTAAAACAACGGCTGCAAATTTTCAGATTTTTGATTTCCAAAATATTTTCCGCAAATTCGGCCAATTTTTCCGGATCTTGTTTGAACAAAAACAGCACCAAACGCTCGGCCATTTTGGGACCAACTGAGGGCAGAGAAGAAAAATTCTTGATCAGTTTTTGAAATGATTTTGGAAACATGCTTGAATAATTTTAAATTTAAAATTTTAATTTTGAAATGAATTTTAAATGTCTAAGTTTTAATTTCTTTATTTTTACCCTCAATTGTGATAATAATTTTGGAAAATATCATAGTAAGTTCATGAGCTTCTTGCCAGTGCTTTCTGCATTCTTGAATATTATCTATGCTGGCTTTTGCAAGAAGTTGTAACCAGTATTTTGTTTCCTTTGCTTCTTTTTTGCAAATGTATATTTTATTCTTGAAATCTTTTTTAGAACTAGCACCATTAGCTTCACAATAGTTAGCACCAACGCTTGTGGCTGATCGAACAAGCTGATTGAGAATTGGGGTTGCGGTGATGTCCTTTTTTGTTTTTCTTACCAAATCAATAATGTCCTCGCTAAATTTCGCAGTTCTGTTTTCCAAATCATATTGTCCTTTGTTTTCTTTCATTTAAAATTTGATATTGATTTAAAACTTAAAACTTAAAATTTAAAATTTTTAATTCTGCGTGTGTATTTTTTCAAGTGACCTGAAACTGGCGGAATTTTCTTGGAAGAAAGCACTGACTTCGCCGACTGGACCGTTGCGATGCTTGGAGATGATGATTTTGACGATGCCTTTGTTGGGAGTGTCGGGTTTTTCGCGATCTTCACGATAAAGGAAAAGCACCACATCGGCGTCTTGCTCAATCGAACCAGATTCGCGCAAGTCGGAAAGTTTTGGAATTTGCGGAGAGCGAGCTTCCACGGCACGGGAAAGTTGAGAAAGTGCCAAAACTGGGATGTTTAATTCTCGAGCTAGGTTTTTCAGGCCCCTGGAAATTTCCGAAATTTCTTGCACGCGATTGTCACCGCCACGGCCTTCCATGAGTTGCAAATAGTCAATCACAATCAGCCCAAGATTATGTTCAGCTTGCAGGCGACGGGCCATGGTTCGCATGCTCATGATGTTGGCACTAGCTGTGTCATCAATAAAAATTTTGGCTTCTGAAAGAATACCCATAGCCTCACCGATACGCTGGAAATCATTGTTGGGTCCTTCGCTGGTTAGGCGCCCAGTTCGCAGGCGCCACAAATCAACATTAGCTTCAGCGGCTAGCATGCGGTCCACAAGTTGATCAGAACCCATTTCCAATGAAAACATAGCAACGGCGACATTTTCACGCACTGCCACGTGACGGGCGATGTCCAGCGCCAAAGAAGTTTTTCCAACTGAAGGTCGGGCAGCGAGAATAACCAGGTCTGATTTTTGCAGTCCTGCCAAAATGTTGTCCAAATCAACAAAGCCAGTTGGCACGCCGCGAAATTTGTTGCCATCACGATGTAGTTCGTCAATGCGATTGAAAGCGGATTCCAAAATTGAACGAATCGGAATGAAATCTTGCTTAATGTATTTTTGTGAAACGGAAAAAAGTTTTTGTTCAGCTTCATCGAGCAATTTTTCCACATCGTCAGCTTCACGATAGCCAGCCTCGACAATTTCTGAAGCTGCGTTGATGAGGCGCCGCAGCAAAGCTTTTTTCTGCACGACTTTGGCATAGTGCAAAATGTGCGAAGCGGATGGCACACCGTTGACCAAAGAAGCCAAATAACTCGAGCCCCCAATTTTTTCCAATTGTTTGCGTTCATCCAATTTGTTGGAAAGACTGAGCACGTCAATTGGTTCGCGCTGTTCATAAAGCTCCAAAATGACTTCATAAATTTCGTTGTGATCGTCTTTGTAAAAATCACCAACTTTCAAAATATCCGCAATCTTGATGATGGCATCTTTGTCTAGCATGATGGAACCCAGCACGGATTGTTCAGCTTCCAAATTTTGCGGCGGAATGCGAAGTTCGCCAACGTTGTTGTTGGTTGGGGTGAATTTTGGTTTGTTGTATTCTTTGAAATCTCTAGCCATGTGGGAGTAGCTTTTAGCCTCAGTGGCAGACGCCACGGGGTAAACTTATTATAGGCATTAACTTCTTAGGAAATGCAAGTTTTTATTTTTCGTCTTTGCGAGTCAGTCAGCAGACGGACGAAGCAATCCAGGGCTTTGCTAGATTCTGGATTGCCACGCATTTCCGAGTACAGAAATGCTCGCAATGACAATTTTTAACTTTTTTAGATTTTCGAATTTTGGATTTTATTTGACACCCGCTTCGAATTGATGAGAAAATCATTTCGAATCGAGGCGAGTTGGAAATCAGAAATTTGGAATTTCTGTCCCCATGCTCCATGTTTTATGTTATGTGTTTCATTTCCAAATGTCTTTTTATTATAGCAACTGCAACCAGGCAGGGCAATGGGGAAAATGACAATTTTTGTGAACAATAAGGGGATAAGTTTTTGGCTGAAAGAAAGGGAAAAATGGCGTAAGGCAACTCAGCTATTGACTTTTGGTCGAAAATATGCTATCATTAAACGTCGTAACTTAAAAACCGAATCTTTGAGAAATTGCGCCCAGCGTTGAGATGAGAATTTATTTTGTCGTTTCGAGGCTGGGTGTGATTAATTCAAATAAAACAAGGACGGGACAAATGGCGAACAAAAGATATCCAGCAGACTTCATCGCAAGGGTGAAGGCGGAGTATCCACTTCATAAAACCACTAAAAGGTTGCATGAATTTTTAGATTCTCATAGTTATTATGTTAAGGAACATATTGACGGATCGGGTCAGCAGGGTTTTCTAATGTCTCCAATTGAAGTTGCACGGGAATTAGAGAATGGCCATCAGGCAGAGCTCCTAGAGAGAGCTAAGAAGCTTTCCATCCGAATGGCTCTTTATGGGGAGTGGCGTAGTTTTTCTATGAGAAGACCAGACGTTTATTTTTTGGCATAAAATTCTTGTGTCGGTTAAGCGTCTCTGACCTGAACCGAAAAAGTTTTTGTTTTTAAAAAATTGGCAAATACCATTATAGCGGAGGATTTTTTTAAACCCCTTCGCTATTTTTTATGCTCAAAATTCCAAATTGACACGCCCTTTGTGAAGAGAAATATGTCCATTCAACCACATAAGGACTTTTTTGGAAAAGGCGAGTCTACGTTTGATGTTTTGCAATTTTGCAAATATGCTAATTCTGGCATATGCGGGATTTAGCATATTGATATTTAACACAAGAACAAAGCAGTTCCCTCCAAAGGCGGACAGGCAAGTCAGAGACTTTGAACCGACGAAAGGAACCAGCTATGCACAGACATTCTCATATTCTTGAGAATGTGAGAATGTTGTTTTTTGGAAAATTTATTTTTTAAAAACCCTTCGCTATTTTTTATACTCAAGATCCAGGGTTAACTTTTCTTTTAATAGAAAAGTTACAAAAGAAATCCCGACACGTGCTTGTTGCTGGGGCAAAGACTTCACTCTTCGCTAAAATTCCCGCTGCACTTTTTCTGCTGAAAAAGCTCGCTGAAAATTTCTTAACGCTCAT
>CAIOVI010000054.1 GCA_903861715.1 uncultured bacterium | reverse complement strand
TTTAATCCTTACGATCATTTCGGAAGCAATTCGAATGTAATTCGTATCAAATTAGGCTATGCCAATCAAAACATCTGCAAAAAAATACATGCGGGTAACCGCTCGAAAGACCATTAAAAATAAGAAAATTAAAGGAGTTTTCCGTAGTGCAGTTAAGAATACCAAGGAATCTTTGGCTGCCGGCAAAGTGGCTGAGGCTCAAACTTCCCTAAAAGCTGCCATCAAAGCCATTGACAAGGCTGTGCAAAAGAAAGTGCTCAAGAAAAACACCGCTGCTCGCAAGAAATCCAGACTTAACGCTGCTGTCAAAAAAGTGGCTTTGAAGAAATAGATTTTCAGAAAATTTAGCTTTTAAAAATCCCGCGCAAGCGGGATTTTTTGATGAGAATATTTACAACTGAAAAAGTGTGTGCTACTTTCTTAATACAAGGAGATGTCAACTGGCGGTCAGTTTAAAGGCATTTATGCTCAGTTAGCCAGTAAGGCCTTCGATAGTTAAGTGTTCTAGGAGCGGCGAGCGAAAGGAACACCTGATGTTGCAATGGCAATATCAGAGTTGAATCTTGGAAGCAGATTTAACTAAAAACTACCGGAGGCTTTTTTATTTGGAAAATTTTTAATTTAATGAGAATGAATTAGAAGAAAATTCAGTATGTAAGGAATTCTTACATACTGCCTTGGATGGGAAAAAATATAGGACTAACTACTATAATCTGGACCTCATAATTTCGCTTGGGTATAGAATCAAATCTTTGGTAGCTACTCAATTCCGCATTTTGATTTGGCAGAGGTCAAGGCTATGGAGCATCAAGCAATGCATATGCGAGACTGGGTTGCTCAACTCGACAAGTTGATTAGTATTTTCGACAAAAAAGTTTTGACCGAAGCTGGCTCAATAAGTCACGCTGAGGCAGTGGAAAAAGCAGAGATGGAATATCGAAAATATCAAATGCAAAATTTGAATGAGGTTGAAAAGGCCTATTTGGACACAATTAAAATGGTTCAAAAAGAAGTTGAAAAAAAAGTGAAAAAGATGTGATTTTTTACTGAAAGTTGAAAAGGTCAAAAAATGCCTTGCCCTGGGGAAAAAATGGGAGTAGAATGGGGATATGGAGGGTTATAAAATAAACTTTCAAAAAATATGCAGAAAGAAGCAAGCGCAAGAATCAAAATTAACAAACTACTTGAAGAATCAGGTTGGCGTTTTGAAGATGATAAAAAAGGAAAAGCAAACATCTCACTTGAGGCTGGCGTGAAATTTAATGAACTTGATGAGGATTTGGAAAATGCAACCACTTCAGATGGTCGTCGTGGTGCAGTTGATTTTCTTCTGCTTGACAAGGATGGGCGTGCTTTAGTTGTTCTAGAAGCAAAACGCGAATCCATTGACCCACTTTCGGCCAAAGAGCAGGCAAGAAATTATGCTCGCAATTGCGGTGCTCGTTTTGTTATTCTTTCAAATGGCAACATCCACTATTTTTGGGACACTAAGCATGGCAACCCCGACACAATTTCGCGTTTTCCAACTCAAGATTCGATTACACAATATGAAAAATACACCCCGAATCCAGTGGAACTCGCTCAAACCAAAGTTGATGAAAACTATATTATTTCAACTCAAATTCCAACTTTTGCGACAGACCCAGCTTTTCAAAACGAAGCTACTCGAGGGGACTTTCTAAAAAACAATAAGCTTAAACAACTTAGACCGTATCAAGTCCAAGCTGTTAAAGCACTCCAAGAAGCAGCCAGGGATGGAAGTCAAAGATTTTTATTTGAAATGGCAACGGGTACAGGGAAAACCCTTATTTCCGCTGCGGTGATTAAACTTTTTTTGAAATCAGGAAATGCTCGTCGAATTTTATTTTTGGTTGATCGTCTTGAGCTTGAAGACCAAGCCCAGACAGCCTTTGAAAAATATCTTGGCAAAGATTATCGAAGCGTAATTTATAAGGAAAACAAAGATTCTTGGGCAAATACCAGCATTGTTGTTTCCACAATCCAAACATTTTTGGCTGGTGATCGCTACAAAAAAGAGTTTTCTCCGACTGATTTTGAATTAGTAATTTCCGATGAAGCTCATCGTTCAATTGGTGGAAATAGTAGAGCTGTTTTTGAATATTTTGTTGGCTATAAATTAGGACTTACTGCTACCCCAAAAAATTATTTGAAAGGATTTGATGCCGAGGGTGCAGACAGTCAAAGGGAATATGAACGCCGGCTTTTGATTGATACTTATAAAACATTTGGTTGCAATTCTGGCAATCCAACTTTTTCTTATGATTTGGAAAAAGGTTCGGAAGAGGGCTACCTCATAAAGCCGACACTTGTTGATGCTCGCACAAATGTCACAACTGAGCTTCTTTCGGAAAAAGGTTACGCCGTGCATACACTCACAGAAAAAGGTGAAATTGTTGATGAATTTTTCAATGAGCGACATTTTGAACGCAAGATTTTTAATGAAGAAACCAATGTCGCAATGTGCAAGGCTTTGATTGACAATGGACTTTTTGACCCAATTGCTGAAAATTTGGGAATAAAACTTTTTGGAAAAACGATTGTGTTTGCAGTTTCTCAAAAACACGCTGGAAACCTTACGAATATTTTGAACAAACTTGCTTTTGAAAAATGGCCAGAGCAATACAGTCAATCTAATTTTGCCATGCAAGTTTCTTCGCAGGTTGCAGGTGCGCAACAAATGACTATCAATTTTTCCAACAATTGCCTTGGCGGAAAAGTTGGTCAACCAGAGGGCTATGATTCAAGCAAAACTCGCGTAGCTGTGACTGTTGGCATGATGACGACAGGTTATGACTGTCAGGATTTACTAAACATTGCCCTCATGCGACCAGTTTTTTCACCGACTGATTTTGTGCAGATCAAAGGACGAGGTACCAGAAAATGGCAGTTTAAATATGATGATTATGAAAACGAGCCACTTTTTGAAGAAAAAGAAAAGTTCAAATTTTTTGATTTTTTTGCCACTTGTGAATATTTTGAAAATGAATTTGCATATGATGAAAAAATAAAGCTTCCAGTTAGTCATATCGCCCCACCAACTGAACCAACTGGCCCAGGAGGTGATGGCCCAACAGATCCACCACTGCCACCAAAAAGCCCAATCAACTTAAACTCTCCAGATGAATATCTCCCGCCCAAAGAAACTGAGGGAGTTATTATGCGGATTGATCGAGAGGGCTTTAAGCGTGCCGTTGAAGAGGATGTGCTTGGAAATATTACGCTCAAAAATATGTGGGAAAATGGTGAGATTGAAGAAGCTGAAGATTTTGCCAAAAAAGAAATTTTCGACAGACCAAAATATTTTCTTAATTTGGATAAAATTCGCAAAATTTTTAATGTTGATCGTCGAATTTCCGTCAAAGAATTTTTGCAGGTTGCTTTTGGTGACAAGGAATCATTTGAAATGAAAGATGATCTTTTGGAATCAGCATGGGAAAAGTTTATGGAAATAAATCCTGTGGATCAAGCTCATTATCAAAATGTGAAAAATTTTTTCAAAGCATATACCACTGACAAGGAAATTCGCGAAATCATTGATGCTCCAAACGGAGAGTTATGGGGAAAATTAAACACAACACCCGCTTTTACTTTTGAGGAATTTAACGCCTGCAATGGTTTCAGACAGACAGTGCCTCAATATGTTCGAGACTATGCCTATCATTTAACGAATTTATAAAATTATGGAAAAAAAGGAACAACTAGAAAAGCTGTTGATGAATCTCGTGTCGCTTCCAAGTGAAACTGAGACGATTGAGTTCAAGGTTGATAATATAAATCCTGAGGAAATTGGTAAGAGGATATCAGCATTATCAAACTCTGCCAACTTGCATGATAAAAAGTGTGCCTATATTGTATTTGGCATCGAAGATTTTTCCCATAGTATTATCGGTACAAATTTTTTTCCAAACAAAGAGAAGGTTGGCAATGATCATTTGGAATTTTGGTTATCAAAACATTTAAACCCGAGAATTGATTTCATTGTACATCAATTTCAATATGAGCAGAAAAATATTGTTATTATAGAAATTCCACCGGCAATAAGTCAACCAGTAAAGTTTAATAATATTGCTTATATTAGAGTTGGATCAGCCACCCCAAAACTCAATGATTATCCAGAAAAAGAAAGTAAGATTTGGAACAATATCAACAAAAAAAGTTTTGAAAAGGGTGTCGCAAGGGAGGATTTATCTGCCACTGAGGTATTAGATTTGCTCGACTATTCAAAATATTTTTCCCTTACAAAACAGAGCATTCCTAGTGAAACAAGTCAGTTTGTTGAAAAAATGGCACAGCATGGTTTGGTAAAAAAGGTTTTTGACAATTGTTATGATATTACAAATCTTGGAGCTGTTTTGTTTGCAAAAAATTTAAATGATTTTCCAACTATAAAAAGAAAGTCTGTCAGGGTTGTAATTTACAAGGGCAACACAAAAGTTGATAGAATAAAAGAACAGGATGGAATTCTTGGATATGCTATCGCATTTGAAAATTTGCTTGATTATATTAATGACAAATTACCACATAATGATGAGATATCGAAAGCACTAAGAAAAGAAGTCAAAATGTATCCAGAAGTTGCCATTCGCGAATTTGTCGCTAATGCGCTTATTCATCAAGATCTTTCAATGTCAGGTGCTGGTCCGATGATTGAGATATTTGATAATCGGATTGAAATTACCAATACGGGAGAACCCTTGATTGATACTGATAGATTTATTGATCATCCGCCTCGTTCTAGAAATGAAGATTTGGCTTCTTTCATGAGGCAAGTAGGGGTTTGCGAAGAAGGAGGCACTGGCGTTGACAGGGCTTTGATTAGTATTGCACTTTATCAGTTGCCAGCTCCAAGTTTTGAAAAATATGACAATTTCACAAAAGTTACCTTATA
>CAIOVI010000053.1 GCA_903861715.1 uncultured bacterium | reverse complement strand
CCTTAATGATCCATGGATCAGTTAGGTTAAGAAGTTGCTCATAATGCTGGGCTAGCGTTTGTGATATATTCATACACCCAGCATAGCCCAATTCAGAATTCCTTGCTATACTTTACCCATACAATTGTCTAAAGAACCATAATTCAAATATGAGTCAGCCAGTGCCTGGTTTTTAATTTCAATCACGGTAGGAATTGGATCAAAAATTTGCAGAATTACCGTGCCATCACTGTTGATATTGATATCAGCCATATTTTTCATACTTTTTGACAAAGTAAATAGCTTATTTAGTTCAGGATGTTCTCTTGCGAGCCTACTATCTTCATCACCATATTCATACATCAACATATTCCACGTGATATTTTTCTTGATTCTCAGAGCATCGTATTGAGCGTATTTGTCTTTCATGGGGTCATACCAGGTTTTTCCGAGACCGCCTATAATAGTTATCGTGCTGTTTGGCTGCAAGCGCTCAAGGAGTGCCAAATGATAGGCTTGAAATTCTTCTTGCCCGAAATACATTCGGACGTTCGCTGATCCCAGGGAAGCGCTATCAATGAAATTGCTGATTCTTTGGTCTTTCGATTCCAGCAAAAATTCATAGGGTTTTCCTTGCTTAACGATCTTCCCATTTTCCATGAAACAGACCGTGTCGGCATTAGACAAAGCGAAATCAATATCATGAGCAACCATAAGAATGCCGACACCTTGCTTCTTTATTTCAGTCAGATGGGACAAAATAATGGCTGATTGCTCAACATCTAGTGAGGAAGTGATTTCATCCAGCAGAAGGTATTTTGGTTTCAAAGCAAGAGCTCGCACCAAGGCGACACGTTGCCGTTGACCCAAAGAAACTTCATTTGGAAATCGATCAAGATATTCTGCCATATCAAAAGTTCGATAAAGTTGATCCAAATGTTGCTTGCTTTCATTCAAAGTTCCTCTGATTTCCAGTGGTAATTCAATATTTTTGCGCAAGGTTAGATGTGGCCAGATGAACAACTGTTGAAACACAACTGAAACTTCTGGCCAAGGTGATGCTTGGTCATTTTTTTGAATTGGAAATTCTACTTTCTTGTTATCAAGCGAAATGTTGCCAGATTTTGGCTTCTCAAGCATGGACAAGACTCTGAGTAAAGTTGTTTTTCCGGCGCCACTCGGACCAATCAAGGAAGTGATTTTGCCAGGTTCAATTGTGATCTCGACATTTTTCAAAACTTCCCGATTATCGTAAGTTGTATTGAGGTTTGTTGCTTTTAACATAGATTTACCTTTCAGATATATCTCTGGTGTATTTTTTCTTGAGCCAAATTGCCAGGCCATTGAGTGGCAAACAAATTAGCAGAAAGAAAATTGCCAGTGTTGAATATATTTCAATTGGTTTATAGATAATAGCGTTGATTCTTTGGGCTGCTCTGAAGATTTCATCTACGGAAATAAAACTAGCAAACAAAGTCAATTGCAACATGCTGACTTGTAGATTGAGCATCGTTGGAATTATTTGTCGCAAAATGATTGGCAGTTTGATATTGAAAAATATCTCTTTTGGACTCAGTCCACAAACTTTGGCGGCTAGGCTGTATTGCTCGGGAAAATTTGTCAGTGCAGTTCTGACCAGATCGGCGACTGCAAAAATGTTGACGATTGAGATGGCAAAAGCTGCAGTGAAAAACGGATTGATATTAAGTTGCAACATTGCTTGCAGGGGATAGTGCAGCCAGAAAAGCAGAATTAAAATTGGGATGCCAGACAAAACAAATGAACTGATTTTTGAAGGCGCACCGATCTCTGCTGGATATTTTGAACCCAAGTATCCAATGGCTGTGCCAATCAGAATCCCTGCGCTCCAAATGACCAGGCAAAGTTTCAGAGTGACGAGAAGGCCTGCGAGCAAACCTTCTCGATAGGTGATGATGATGTCGATTATTGACATTGTTTTAGGATGAGATGATTATTTTTGTGGCACGCTATAGGGCGCTGCCACGGGGTAGAATCCACCGGGATAATCTTTTTCATATTTGTTAATTAATTCTTCCACATAACCACTGTCGAGCAGTTCAGTGAGGGCGCTGTCCATCATGGTTTTGAAAGTGAATTCTCCTTTTTTGATCATCATGACGTTTCCATAGATGACAACTGGCTTGTCAGTTGAAATGTTTTTAACTTTGCCAGGATTGTTTTTGATGTATTCATTGGCCAGGGTTGGTTCAAGAAAAGCGATGTCGGCTTTTCCATCAGCAACATTCATGAGCATTTGCGCCACGTCAGTCGCTTGGGGAAGTTGCAAGGCTTGAGCCTGCGGAAATTGTCTAGAGGCAATCAATTGAGAAGTTTCACCATCGATGGTTACTAATTTGAAGTTTTTGTTATTGGCAACTTGGAGATTACTATCAAATCTTTTGTCGCTGATTTTTGCATAAGCATTAATAGCACTATAGTAAAGAGGTTGAGAAAACTCTGCACTTCTGCCACGGGTTGAGTTGCTCCAAGCAGGGGAGCCGATAATATCACATCTGCCAGAATTCAAAGCTTCAATCATTTCTCCCCAGCCAACTTCAGCATTCCAGTCAACCTTCAAACCCATATTTTCAGCAGCCTTATTCAGAGTTTCTACAAATACTCCTGACAGCTGTCCAGTGTTTGGGTCCTTGATGGAAGCTGGCGGATAGACCACATAGCAAGCACGGATGACACCGGTTTTCAGTACATTATCATAGACACTTGTTTTTGCAATAATGTTTGTGCTTTTTGATGAAGTTAATTTGACGGTTGCGAAACTTATTGCAGTTGTGAGCAAAACAATTCCCACAATTTTTTTCCAATTATTATTCATAAGATTTTTTGATTAATTTAAATATTATTTTTTACGAGTATTGAGTTGTCAAATTACTTCAACTCGGTCTATCTTTTTATATTGCTGAGTTGCTTTTTTCAATTTGACTTTGAAGTATACATCAAAATTATCGTATTGTCAATAATCACTAAAAAAAGATAAATTAATTATAATTAAAATGCCTTATTTAAGCAATAAAATAGTGTTGACTAATCCTCAACAAACTGCTATAATTGAGTCATATGATTCAAGAAATACTCAAAAAAATTGGTTTTAATGACAAGGAAGTGGAGATCTATCTTGAGGCTTTGCGCTTGGGAAGATCCACGCCAGTTCGGATTGCCAAAAACACCGGCATCAACAGAACGACGGTTTATAGTGTGGCTAAAAGTCTGATTCAAAAAGGAGTTTTGACAGAAGACATTGGTCAAAAATATATTTATTTGATTGCGCTTCCGCCGGAGCAGCTTGCCAACATGTTGGAGAAAAAAAAGAAAGCAATCAAAGAAGAGGAAGAACTTATCACGCAAGCCATGGAAGAATTATCTAAGTTGCCAACCAGCCAGCAATATTCCATGCCAAAAATCAGATTCATTGAAGAGTCTGATTTGGAAGATTATTTGTACAAACAAACTGACGAGTGGAACGCTAGCGCAAAAAAATATGATAGCACTTGGTGGGGCTTTCAAGACCACACCATTGTGGCTAATTATAAAAAGTGGATTGATGATTTTTGGCTGCGAATTCCTTCGGCTAAAAGTGTCAAATTGAAAATGTTTAGCAACCCTTCGGAGATTGAAAAGAAAATGATTGATAAGCACATAGACAGACGCCAGATTGATTTTTGGGGAACGGGCAAAAATTTCACTTCCTCTTTTTGGATTACAGGAGATTATATTATTATGATCTACACTCAGAATCGGCCATTTTATCTGATTGAAATTTATAATCCGGTCATGGCGCATAATCTGCGAGAAGTTTTCAGCAATTTGTGGATTGAGATAAACAAAAAGTAAATTTACTGTTTTTCAATAATTCTATCTCTTTCTAGATTTTTTGTGTTTTTCGGCAAAAAGATTTTTGACTTTGTTGGTGATGAGGGGATTGAGAAAGTTTTTGATTGATTTATTGTTGGACAATAGCGCTCGCACCTGGGTGGCGGAGATGATTGGGGTGGTGCCGTCGAAACGATTGAGGACTTGGCATGTTCTGCCGGTTTCCAAAAAACAAACAAGGTCAGCAGGGCAGCCGCCAAAGAAAGCAACTTCTGCTGGATCAAAATTTTTGGCAAGCAGAATTTTATCTAGTTCAAATAGCCACTGCTGGTCAGTGGGAAAATCTGGCAAGCCAACAATTGGAAGTTCAGGAAAAATAGTTTTAATAAAGTCAGTGCGTTCTTTGAAAGAAAAAAAATGACGCTCGGAAAAATCGGCGGTGGAACTGCCCAAAATCAGCAAGCTGTTTTCAGTTCCGAACTGCTCAAGCATTTTTGCAATCACGGCTTCGTGACCAAGGTGAATTGGGTTAAAGCGCCCAACGTAGACGGCCTGTTTTGGTTTTTTATTATTCATGTATTAATTATACATTCAAAACAAAAAGCACACCATTGAAATGAAAAAAAGGTTTAGGTGCGTTGCGCCTAAACCCTTTCTCTTGTTTTATTTTTTGAAAATTAGTATCCCCCGAGCTTGATTCCAAGCTCGTGTGCATCTCTGACTCTTTGCACAGCTGTCATTGCATTGGAGATGATAGCAAGGTATTCGTATCGCAAGACATACTGTTGCAGGATTTCGGCTGCTTCTGCGATTGTCGTGCTTTCATTTGCCAATTCCGTAATAATGATAGGTGGAATATCAACCCAAGTTGTCGACAAAGGCGCTCCAATGTCCATGCCTTTTTCATCAGGATTTCGAGAAATCACCTCATGGTGATCAATGCAAGTTCGCCATTGATGGTCGAGCTGTTCAGGATGTCTGGAAATTTCTTCCATTATTCTCGCAAGCACGTGTTCGTGCACAGCAGTTCCATACATTCCCTTGCCTCCATCAGTTGCTTTTGGGGCAGGATGATTGTTGACAAAATAAATGCCCTGAGCTGCATTTATCTGTTGATTGCAACCAGCCAGAAAGCATAACTCTGTGTTATAATCTTTAAGCGTATCTAAGATATTAGCATTAAAAAGATGCTGACTATCCTTTTGAGAACCGAATACTTTTCTGTTGACAATAACACAGGGCACTCCATATGCCTTAGCCCTTGCTATGCAACCAGCATTTTCTTTGGTGGAAATCAAAACGTTGATTTCCATTCCCGAAATCAACCCAGCTTTCACGCCAGCCATGTATATTTCAGCGGTTGTGCCTGCGCCTGAGGCAAGGAAACCCAGTCGAGGACGGTCCTCGACTGAGTTTTT
>CAIOVI010000052.1 GCA_903861715.1 uncultured bacterium | reverse complement strand
ATGTGGTGGAGATGGCCCAGCAATCAGTGGTATTCGTTTGAAATGTGCCCCACTCGTAAATTAAGGCAAAATTAATTTAAAAATAATTAAAAAAGTTGTTTAGCAGAAAAATTTTAAAAAATAATTAATAAAAAATATTGCTTGCTGGAAAAACCACCAAACAATATGCAAAAACAAATGAACAAAAAACTAATCCTCATCGTCGCTTTGGCCTTGCTGGCAGTCTTCGGACTTGGGCTACTGGTCGGCGCAAAGTTCTCGCCCAGCAAAGTCGCAGCTCCAACAGCTAGCAATCAAAATTGCGCTGGCGTCAGTGCCCCAAAATTGCCAGAGGGCATGGAAGTCAAAACTGCCAACGGCACCGTCAAAAAGGTTTCCAATGGGACCATAACCTTGCAAACCAATCAAGGTGACCCAATGGCAACTCAAGGCACCAACACCCTGACTATCCACACTGACTCCAACACTAAAATTTACCAGCTGGTTCAAAAAGACCAAGCTCAATTTCAACAAGAGATGGCTGATTTCCAAAAGAAACTAACTGAACAGCAAGCCACGCTCAAAGATCAAGCAAGCTCACCAGTTCAAAGCGCTCCCGTCATTCCTCCAATGATGCAAGAAAAAAAAGAAATCTCCTTCAATGATCTCAAAGAAGGTCAACAACTCTCAATCACAACCAATGAAAACATTCGCAGCAAAGCTGAGTTCACGGCCAGCGAAATTGACGTGCAAGTTGCTCCTCAAAGCGCAGCAGCCTTGCCAGGTCAAGCAACCCCAGTTCCAGCTCCACCAGCCCTGCCAGCCAATGCAACCGCAGCTCCAGTTTCGCCAACCGATGGAAAAGTTGTTGTTCCGCCAGCTCCAACTGCCCCTTTGAAATAACGTTTAACAAAAAACATTAACCCAATTAAATTAAGTTGAATAAGCAAATTTTCTCAAAACATTCTTGATTGAATTTTCACAAAAAAACTATGCTCAGCATCAACAAACAAGACGTCCTCAAAACAATCCTCATCATTTGGTTTTTCGCCACCACTGTCTATGTGGCCTATGACCTTTATGCCGGCTACAAAATCAGAGGCATGCAAGCTGCTTATCAACAAGGTTATGCCACCAGTATTGACGATTTGATCAAAAAAACCAAAGCCAGCAATTGCCAATCTTTTGAAGTCAAAAAAGATGATCAGCAAATTCAAATAGTGGATGCTCAATGTCAGCAACAAGCGCAAGCTCAAGCGCAGGCTCCAGCGCAGGCTCAGGCTCAAGTGCCAGTTCCCGCTGTCAAAAAATAATCAGCAATTTTAAATTTTATGCAAAAATTAAACTTGCAAAAACTAAAAAGTATGCCTTCAAAAAACAAAAATAAAATTTTCACAGCTTCTCTGATTTTGGGAATCATTTGTTTGCTTTTTTTGGCCATGCAAGTCAAAGCCGATTCCAGCAAAAATCTTTTGGGTTGGATCTGGGGAGGATCTGACGATGGCGCTGGGGTCAATTCTGGAGTTGGTTGGATCAGCATGAACAATGCAACTGGTGGCGGAGTTGTCGCTTATGGCGTCAACGTGCCAGTAACTGATGGTGAGCTGGCTGGCAGTGCCTACAGTGAAAACATGGGCTTTATCGCTTTTGATGATATTAATGGTTTGCTGACAGGTTGCCCCAGCGGAACTTGCAAGGCCTATCGAGTTGGCAATGACATCAAAGGCTGGGCCAGATTTTCAGACATTGCTCAGTCCGGGACAAACGCTGGCGGCAATCTTGGCTGGATTAGTTTAAGCGGCAACGCTCAAAATGGAGATGCTTATGGCCTTAAAATTGGTTCAGATAACAAACTCAGTGGCTATGCTTGGTCAGACGAATTTGGCTACATTTCTTTTAGTGGCACAAATTATGGAACATTGGTGCCAAATAATTGCGCCGCCAACACCTGCGTGGGATTGACTTGTGACAATGGCCTTAATCCACTAACTCCTGGCACCAAACCGTTGATCATCTCTGGTTACAACTGCGCCGAAACTGACGCAGCTATCAACGCCTTTTGTGCTGACACCAAAAACTGTGGTCTCAAAATCACCACCACTGTGGCTGACTTTGCTTGCATGGCTCTCAATAGCTGCACCGGCAGCGAAAGTCTACCGATGACTGATTGCACCACCAACAGCATCTCTTGTCCTTCTAATCCCAAGACCATTCAGTGTCCAGGTTGCCAAATGAAGGTCAACAAATTTATTGAAATTGCGCCGAGTAGCTAGGGAGAAATAGGACAAAGACAAAAAAACAGGGGAATGATTTTTCCCTGTTTTTTGTTGGAGAAATTCTGCTGAAGGGTAGTTATGCTGGATTAACTGGATTAATGGCAGCTAAACGTCGGAGGCTCAACCTCCATAATGGAGGTTGAGCCTCCTTGAAACTAACAGTGTTTTAGTTAATTTGGTATTAGTGCTATTGGGACGGAGCTAAGCTCCAGGATAGTAAACTACAATTAATTTAGTTAATTCGGTATCACTATGTATACTTACAATTGACCAAATCTTTAAAAAGGCGTAGGATGGACTATGCAAGAGGAAACGAAATTATGACCCAAAAAAGCCAAAAAATAGAACTTCTGGCGCCGGCGGGCCTGTCCGCCAAAGCCCTAAAAACAAAAGGGATTTTTAAAAATGTGAAGAATTTAAAGCAGAAAGAAAATAAAATCGAACTTCTGGCGCCGGCGGGCCTGTCCGCCAAAGCCCTAAAAACAAAAGGGATTTTTAAAAATGTGAAGAATTTAAAGCAGAAAGAAAATAAAATCGAACTTCTGGCGCCGGCGGGGAGTCTGGAAAAACTCAAATATGCCATCACCTTCGGGGCGGATGCGGTTTATTGCGGATTGCCGAGCGTTTCAATGCGAGCTCGCATCAATGCCTTCTCGGAAGCTGATTTGAAAGAAGCTTGCGAGTTTGTGCACAGCCATGAAAAAAAAATTTATGTGACGCTTAACATTTATGCGCACAATTATCATTTGCCAATCATTGAAAAACATCTGAAATTTTTGAAAACAATTTCAGTTGACGGTTTGATTATTTCCGATCCGGGCATCCTCAGGTTGGCAAAAAAACATTTGCCGCAGGTGCCAATTCATTTGAGCACCCAAGCCAACACGACCAATTGGCAAGCGGCCCAGTTTTGGTTTGAGCAAGGAATCGAGCGGGTGGTGCTGGCGCGGGAAACAACTTTGGCAGACATCATTGAAATCAAAAAGAGAGTGCCAAAATTGGAGTTGGAATATTTTGTGCATGGAGCGATGTGCATGAGTTATTCAGGTCGCTGCATTTTGAGCAAATGGCTGAGCAACAAAAGTGCTAATTTGGGAGATTGCACGCAGCCGTGCCGCTGGGGTTATCGCGAAACGCATAGCGCGGAACGTGGAACGTGGAACTCAAAACCTGAAATGCGAAGTGCGGAATGTGGAATTCAAAACTCAAAATCCTTGTCTGCCGGAGAGACAGAAAAAATCAACCCACCAGCTGGAGAACTAGAATCCGACAAATGTAGTTGTAGCGAGTATAAAACCATGGAAGTTGCGGAGGTTCAGAGTGGCAAGGCGGTTCTTTTGGAAGAAGACTCTCATGGCACCTATTTTTTCAATAGTCGGGATTTGAACCTACTTTCGCATCTGTGCGAGCTCAAAAAAGCGGGCGTAAGCTCGTTTAAAATCGAGGGGCGCAATAAGAGCGTGTTTTATGTGTCCAGCGTGGTGCGGGCCTATCGGAGGGTTCTGGACGCAATTGAGGGTCAAAAAACAGCTCAGGAGGTCAAAAAAGCTCAAAAATGGGCCCAGAGCGAAATTGAAAAAACCGTCAATCGTGGCTACACCAAAGGTTTTTTGCTGGGCAACGAGCCCGAGCACAATTTTGAAGGGGAAGTGGTTGGAAAAAATTCCCAGTCAGTTGGTGAAATTTTGGCAGTGGAAGGCAAAATCCTGAAGATGAAAGTTCACAACGCGCTTTATGCCAAAGACGCCGTGGAAATCATGACCAAGGAAAAAAATATTCCCGTTAAAATTTTGCAGATTAAAAATGAACAAGGCGAAGAAGTGGCTTCGGCTCACGGCGGACACGGGGGACTATATTTTATTGAAATTAACAAAAAAGGAATCGCGCCTTATTCGCTGATGCGGAAGGTGATGGAGAAATAATTTTATAGCTAATTTTTTTTAAAAACATTATGAACATTCAAGAAATTTACAAACTAGCCATTGAAATTGGGATTAAAAATGATTTTCGTCCGAAGGAGCGAATTGAAAAAATCCTCAAAAGGCAAAAGGAAAAATATGCCAAACTTTCAAAAGAAGATAAGGAACTTTTTGATACGGAAAAAACAACTAATCCCTATTTGGATAGTCGAATTCATTTCGCTGGTGGCAACAAAGCTATCAAGCGAGTGATGGCAGGCATTGACATTGACACTTCAGAACTGATGATGGCTAGATATCTCTCTGAGCACAATCCCAAAAAACCAATCGACTTGGTCATTGGGCATCATCCTGAAGGCAAAGCTTTGGCTGATCTTGCAGATGTGATGCACTTGCAAGCTGATGTGTATGCTCAATATGGAGTGCCAATCAATGTGGCTGAAAATCTGATGCGGGTTCGCATTGGGGAGGTTAGCCGCGGAGTTAGTGCTTCAAATCACTTTAAGGAGGTTGATGCGGCTAGACTCTTGGGTTTGAATTTCATGAACGTCCACACGCCAGCGGATAATTTAGTGGCTAAATTTGTGGAGAAAAAAGTTTTAGCAGACAAGCCTGAATATGTTGGCGATATTATCAAATCATTGTTGAAAATTCCTGAGTATCGAGAGGGAGAACTTCGAGGAGCTGGACCGAGGTTGTTTACTGGCAATGAAGAAAATCGTTGTGGCAAAATAGCTTTTGCTGAAATCACAGGTGGAACTTCTGGCAGCTCAAAAATGTATGAAAAATTGGGACAAGCTGGAATAGGCACGATAATTTCAATGCATCAAAGTGAGGAATTTCGCAAGCAAGCGGAAGAAGCCCATATTAATGTTATTATCGCTGGACATATTTCATCCGACTCAATTGGCATGAATCTTTTCTTGGATGAGTTGGAAAAGAAAGGGATTGAAATTGTGCCATGCTCAGGCTTGATTAGAGTTAGTCGTATTAAAAAAGAAAAAAGCACGAAGAAGCAAATTGCTTAGTTGTTTCTATTTGTAGATTTGTAGTAAATTTGTATATTTGTGGGGCTAGTTTGCGATATTGCAACTGTTTAATTTTCTAAGCACGATATGAATTAAATTATTATTTTATTATTTATGAACTATAAAAAAACAACTCTCAAAAATGGTTTGCGAATTTTGACAGTGCCGATGGAAGGCACGCAGACGGCCACGGTGATGGTGATGGTGGGCGTGGGTTCACGCTATGAAAGCGAAAAGCAAGCTGGACTTTCACATTTCATTGAGCATATGTTTTTCAAGGGCACTCAAGAGCGGCCGACTGCGCAATCTATTTCGGAAGAACTCGATGGGATTGGCGGAGAGTTTAATGCTTTCACCTCGAAAGACAAAACGGCCTATTATGCCAAAGTGGATGGTCGGCACGTGGGCAAGGCTCTGGATGTGATTGCTGACATTTTTCTCAATTCAAAATTGGAACAAGTGGAAATTGAGCGTGAGCGTGGTCCAATTTTGCAGGAATTGAGCATGTATGAAGATGATCCAAGGCGCAGTGTGGGCGAGGAATTTGAAAAGCTGCTTTATGGTCAGCATCAAATGGGGCGCAACATTGTGGGCTACAAGGAAACCATCAAAAAATTTGTGCGTCAGGATTTTGTGGCTTATTTGAAAAAACATTATGTGGCTAATGAAACCGTCATCTGCATTTCTGGCAAATTTGACGAAAAGGAAATTTTGAAACAATTGCAACAGCACTTCGGCGGATTTGAAAAAGGCGCGCAGGCGAAATTCAAAAAAGTTTCTGACCGCCAAGTTGCGCCAGGCGTGCATCTTAAATTCAAAAAAACTGATCAAACGCATCTGATTTTGGGAGCCCGAGCATATCATCAGAATCACAAAGATCGCTGGGCACTTTCATTGCTGTCGGTGATTTTGGGTGGCAACATGAGCAGTCGACTTTTCATTGAAGTTCGTGAACGCAGAGGCTTGGCTTATTTTGTCAGCACCAGCGTGGACACCTATCAAGACTGTGGTTACATTGGAACGCAAGCGGGCATTGAGCACAAAAAGCTTAGTCAAACCATCGAAGTTATTCTGAATGAATACAAAAAAATTGCCACCGAAAAAGTTTCTGAAAAGGAATTACAAAAAGCCAAGGACTATGTCAGAGGTCGCTCCGTGATGGGCTTTGAAGCTTCAGATGACGTGGCGATGTTTTTCATTGATCAAGAAATGCACAAAGAAAAAATTCTTTCTCCGAAGGAAGTTTTTGCCAAAATTGACGCCGTGACAACTGCTGACATTTTGCGTGTGGCTAAAAATATTTTCAAAAAAGAAAAAATCAATTTGGCAATTGTTGGTCCGCACAAGAATGACAAGCAAATTGCCGAGTTGATGAAATTATAATAAATAACCAAGATACAAGATACAATAACCAAGCAAACCATTAAAATCCAAAATCTAAATATCCAACCTGCCTGCCGGTAGGCAAGTGACTAATAAAATCTAAAATCTGAAATCAAAATATCAAAAATTAGGATTTAGGACTTGGAATCTTATTGGAAATTGCCTGCCTGTCGGTAGGCAGGGAAATTAGGATTTAGCAGTTGGTTTAGTGTGTGTATCTTAATGGAATATGAACAAAAGACAAATCGACATTTCAACCAGTGTTATCTTGAGAACCATCGCAATTTTGTTGGGTTTTTGGTTTTTGTATTTGGTCAGAGATGTGCTGGCTTTGTTTTTCTTGTCCATCATTTTGGCGGCCACCTTTGATCCTTTGATTGATTGGATGGGCAGCAAAAAAATTCCCAGGTCGTTTGCCATTTCTTTGATCTATGCGTTGCTTTTTTCCTCGATTGGAATTTTAGGCACTATCATCATTCCTCCACTGGTGGGACAATTCAAGGAATTTACGGCTAATATTCCTGCCTATAGCGAAAAATTGACGGCAACTTTTAGTGGGCTTGAGCAGTATGCTCAGTCTTATGGTTTTTCCTTCAGCAGTCATGAATTTTTGCAAAACACTCTGGGAAGTCTTTCTCAATCTTCGGGCAGTATTTTTTCCACGACCGTTAGCGTGGTGACTTTTTTCATCTCAGTTTTGGTGGTGTTGGCGCTGACTTTTTATATGTCCGTCAGGGAAGACGTGATGAACAAATTTTTTGTTTCCATAGCGCCAAAGGCTCAGCATGATTATATTGTTTCACTCACTAATCGTATTAAAAATAAAATTGGTAAATGGCTGGGAGGGCAAATGCTGCTGATGCTTATAATTTTTGTGCTTGATTTTGCAGTGCTTTCAGCTTTCGGTGTTCCTTATGCTCTGATTCTGGCTATGCTGGCTGGGCTTCTGGAAATCGTGCCATATCTCGGACCGATCATTTCAACGGCCCTGGCTTCGGCAATTGGTTTTTTGATTTCTCCGATGGTTGGACTGATTGTGCTTTGTGTTCTTACCGTGATTCAGCAGCTGGAAAGCCACGTCATTGTGCCGCAGGTCATGAAAAAAGTGGTGGGTCTCAATCCAATCGTAGTCATTCTGGCTTTGCTGATTGGCGCTAAGCTCGGCGGATCTTTCGGCGCCATCTTGTCGATTCCGATTGCAACCTCACTCAGTGTTTTCGTGGGCGATTTGATTGAAAAGAAAAACAAAGACGAAGAAGAAAATTCCTAGGTTTTTTTGAATAAAGAGTTTTCTTACACATAGCGCAATATTTTAGCATTTTGCAATTCTACCATTCGACCATATATGGTAGAGAAGATTTTTTTTACAATATTCTAAATTGAAATTTATTGCCTGTCCGAAGTGGCATATCTCGTCAGGCGGGCGACCGCAATTATTTTTAATTCCTGAATCAAAAAACACGACCTTTCAAGAGTCGTGTTTTTTTATCGCATATTTTCTAGAAGCTTTTCCTGCAAGGTGATAACCTCTCTGTCTTACGGACATCTCTCCTTATTAAAGGAGAGAACAATAAGGAAGAAAGCTTCTGACCTCTCTGTCTTTCAGACATCTCTCCTTCGAAAGGAGAGAATGATAAGGAAGAAAGCTTTTCTATGCTCTCGAAACGTATTCTCCCTTATCAGTGTTGATGATGAGTTTGTCTCCTTCGTTGATGAAAAGCGGGGTGGAAACTTTGAGGCCTGTTTCCATGATCACAACTTTTCCGCCAGTGCCAGAGGTGTCACCTTTGATTCCCGGGGGAGCTTCAACGACAGTCAGGGTCACTTTGATTGGCAGTTCGATGTTGACTGGCAAATCATTGAAATTAAGCACGGTTACTTCAGTGCCTTCAAGCAAATAAAGCGGCGCATTGCCAATAGTTTCTTTGGAAAGCGTAAATTGGTCATAGGAAGTCATGTCCATGAAAACAAAACCGTCTTGCTCAGCGTAAAGATATTGAGCTTTGGATTTCGACATGTCGGCCTCATCAGCCTTGTCTGAACCGTTGAAGGTTTTTTCCAGCACCGATCCGTTGAGCAAATTTTTGAGTTTGGTTCGAAGCACAGCTCCGGCGCGGCCGGTTTTGGAATGTTCTGCGGAAATAACAACGTAAGGTTGCCCTTCCCAGAGAATATTTTTTCCAGCTTTGATATCACTTAGTCCTAACATGAAGATTATAATACAAATGATGCGAATTTAATGCAAATCTACAAATATGCGAATCATTTGCATATTTGCATCATACGCATAGATTTGCGTAATTTGTATTTTTTCTAATTTTTATTTAACGACAAACGGTGCCAAGGCCATGACGCGGGCTCGCTTGATGGCTTGCGCCAGGGTGCGCTGGTGCTTGGTGCAAGTTCCATGTCTTTTGGGAGGATAAATTTTCCCTTGAGAATTCATGAAACGACGAATTAGATAAGCATCCTTGTAATCAATCTTGTCCATCTTTTGATCACAGAAATAGCAAGTTTTCTTTTCCATTGTGGAATTAAATCACGAATCAAACTCTAATTTTTCTCGAATTATCTCTAATTTTTTGCATTTTTTAATTCGCAATTATTGGCGAAAAAATTCGTGCTGGTTAGGGATTTATATCATTCGTGATTATTAGTGATGAATTCGTGTAGATTAGTGATTTATATCATTTAAAAGGGCACATCCTCGAGCCTGACTTCATCCGTCTCTTCATCGAGGTTGATGGTTGGGATGGCTTCTTCTTGGGCTGGTGCCGGTCTGCTGGCTTGCGCTGGAGCTGCTTGCTGAGTTGGACGTGGTTGATAGTTGCCACCTCCTTGGCCGCCTCCTTGAGCACGGGAACCCATTTGCATGCTTTCAGCGACAATGTCAGTCACTTTTCTTTCCACTCCATCTTTGCCGGTGTAAGCACGAGTTTCCAAGCGACCTTCGAAATAGGCTTCTTGGCCCTTGGTTAGATATTGACCAGCAATTTCGGCTAAACGTCCCCAAACCACAATGTTGTGGAATTCACTTTTTTCTTGTTTTTGCCCAGCTTTGTCCATCCAGGTTCGATTGGTGGCCAAGCCAATGGTGGCAACTGTTTGTCCTGAAGGCGTGGTGCGAATTTCAGGATCTCTAGTAAGTCTTCCGATGAGTTGAACTTTGTTTAAATTCATGAGGATTTTTATCGCTAATCTTCTCGAATTAAGTCTCGAATTATCTCGAATAGATTATTCGTGATTATTAGTGAAAAAATTAGTGACTGATTAGTGTTTATATCCTTAGATGTTTAGCAAATCATCAAGTTGCTTGTCGATATCTTGGGTGGCTTGTTTTTCAACTTTTGGCAAAGTGACTTCTTCTTTGACTGCAGGGGTTTCCTTTTTGGGTGCGATAGGCGCAGAAACAGTTGGCGCTGGTTTGACAAATTGGCGAGGAGCTTCTTTTTTTTCGGGACGCCCGGTGCGAACATTTTCAGGGCGCTGAGTTTTCATTTCTTGGGCTTTGCGACGCTCCTTGGCCCCAAGGTCTGGCAGGTCTTCGGTTTTGACAATCAAAAACCTGAGCACGTCGTTGTTGAGATTCAATTTGTTGGTCATGGCTTGAATTCCAAATTCTTTGTCGCCATTTTTTTCATCTGCCCAAAAATCAATATCTTCCAATTCAAAACGACGGGTGACATAAGTCCCCTTGTTTTGATGCTTGATTTCATAAGACAGCTTTCTCTTTTCAGTCAGCTCTGGCTCAAGAAGTTTGGCTCCTTCTGAAACGAGCATGATTTTGACTGCTTCTCGAATTGCGTCGAGATTTGCTTCTTGGCGTTGGCCAACTAGGTAAAACAGTTCGTATTGCATGGATTAATTTCACGAATCGACCCGAATTTAGCTCAAATTATCTCGAATTAGTTCGCGATTATTGGTGAGTAAATTAGTTTGGATTAGCGATTTATTTAAATAAAAAAACTACACTCAAAGAAGTCCTTTCCTTTTATGTAGGGTTTTCCAGCCTATCCACTTTTGGCTCAGTGGCGGGCTAGAGTAGGACTTTTTTAGTTGTATAAGGAGTATAGCACGGATTTGGGATTCGTCAATGGAGGTTTTTTAATGATCAGTCTTTTCCAATTAGGAGCCAGTTAAGGAACTCTTTTTTAAAAAAGAAAAGCATGCTATGCTTAAAAATATTAAGTTTAAAAAATTATTAAATTTTTGTTAATAGAATAAATTTGTTTTTTGAATTTTTGTTTTTGTTTGTAGATTTGCCTGCCTCGACGGTAGGCGGGTAGCCGATTTAGGGGTAATTATTTCGGCGCATTGATACTTCGCAACAAAGGCTCTTGACTTATTTATAAAATTACGAAAATAAAAACAGAAATGCAAAACATACAAGAAGTTTTCAGCAAAATTAGGGAGATGAAAAAAGAGCAAAAGGATTTGCGAGACATGTATAAGGATGCTTTGGCGCAAGCGGATGAATATGAAGAGATTGTGGAGGAAATCAAAGCTTTGCGCGAAAAGAAAAAACAAATTGAAACTAGAATTCAAGCTGAGCTTGGCCGGGCTTGGGAAAAATTTGATGATTTGAAAAGAGAAGTTGAAACTGAAAAAGAAATGCTCAATGACATTGCGCTAACAACTTTGATGAAGGGTGAAACGGTTGAGGTCAAAGATGAATTCGAAAATGCCTATGAGCCAACTTGGAAAGTCAATTTCAAAAAGGCTAATGGCGGCACGACGACAGGGAAATAAAAAATGTATAATGTATTTTGTAGTGTGTATTTTGTATAGAATGCGAAAAAGTTCCTGTGGGGACTTTTTTGTTGCGCAAAAGGTGAAAGTTCTGCTAGAGTTTAGTTGGGCGTTAAGCTGAGACACTTTATTTTTCAGCCCTACGGTCCAGTGGGTCCGAGTCTGAAAAATAAAATATCCCAGCTTTATTTTAAGGACTGCGTGAATTTGTTAGTTATTCTATATATGAAAAAAGAAGAGCAAAATTTTTGGCAGCAATTGGCAACAAAGAAAAAGCCGTTTTTTGTGTTGGCGCCGATGGCGGATGTGACGGATTTTGCGCAGCGGCAAATGTTGGCCAAATATGGCAAGCCTGATGTGACCTACACAGAATTTGTCAGCGCTGATGGCTTGGTCAGTGAAAAGGGGCGAGCGGTTTTTCTCAAGGAGCTTCGTTTTGGAGAAAATGAACGTCCAATTGTGGCGCAAATTTTTGGCTCCAAACCGGAGAATATCAAACAAGCGGCGGCTTTGATAGCTGAGTTGGGTTTTGATGGCGTGGACATCAACATGGGTTGTCCAGACAAAGCGGTGATCAAGCAGGGGGCGGGCAGCGCCTTGATCAAAAATCCTCAGTTGGCTCGTGAAATTATTCGCGCTGCCAAGGAGGGCGCTGGGCAAATGCCAGTGTCAGTCAAAACCCGCATCGGATTTTCCAAAGATGAATCAGAAACTTGGCTGCCAGAAATCTTGGCCGAAAAGCCGGCGGCTTTGACGGTGCATTTGCGCAGCAAAAAAGAAATGTCGGAGGTTGCTGCTCATTGGGAATTGGCACCGAAGATAGTTGAAATGGCCAAAGAAAACGGCGTCGTGATTATTGGCAATGGCGACGTGGCGAGTTTGGCAGATGGCCAAGAAAAAGCGGAAAAATCTGGCATGGATGGCATCATGATTGGCCGGGGAATTTTTGGCAATCCTTGGTTTTTCAATGAAAAAATTGACATCAAAAATATTTCTTTGGCTGAAAAATTTCGCGTGGCGATTGAACATGCGAAATTTTTTGAAAAAGAACTTTCTAGCGAGGGAATCAACGGCTACCACGTCATGAAAAAACATTTCAAAGCCTATGTGAGTGAGTTTGAAGGCGCCAAAGAACTACGCGCCAAGCTTATGGAAACCGAAAATGCTGGGCAGGCGGAAGATATTTTAAGGGATTATCTGAAAAATTTATAGTTTTATACATAAAAATTGTGCACATAGTGCTGGCATTAAACAGGGTGTTACAAATAAATGCATATGCATTTATTTGTAACACATGGGAGGAGGTTAAGAAATTCATATAAAAATAAAGCTCTGCACGCATCTGCGTGTAGAGCTTCAAGATTATGTAAAGCAGTTGAGTTTATTTGGCGTACTTCTTGAGATTCACTAATAGCTTATGCATTAGTTGCCCCTCTCTTTTATTTAGCCAATGAAATTCCCAAACGATAGTACCGACCTCCAACATGGCCGGTAATCCCTTTATTAACAAAACAACCATTCCATCTGTCCCTTGATCTGGGCAAAATTTACTCACCATGAGAGTACTAGCGATTGCAGTGATGAGCAGGCTAATCACACCAAGACTATGAGCAGTCAGTTTTTTGGCTTCTTCTTTCATTTTTTCACCTCAGTAAGTTAAAATTAAAAAGAAATTTTACCACCATGGTTCAGGTGGGGTGCATAATCCTACAAGATCTTCTCCTAGTCTTGCCTCTAGAGTGTATTGAAAAAAAGAAATATTTTTTATTCTTATTTCAATCCACAAATATGGAGATTTGGGAATCCAGCCAGCAGGCCAAAACTCCCAGCCAAGCTTTGTTAGCTTATAGGCGCATGGACGCACGCCCCATCTCAATCGGGAGACTTGTTTGCCAGTGTAATAGAAATCAAGTTTTAGCTTGCAGGCCATGAGATTAATGTGATTAATATTGTATCTGACATTGTATGCTAATCTTGCAACAAATAAACAGATATTAACTGTCGGGAATACCCACGGATCCATTAATCGTAGCATATGCCATTCTAAACCAAGAAATCCTCCAAAAATAAGGATTAATAAGCCGGTTAAAAAATAGTCAAATTTAGTCACTTTTTATCCTCCATTGTTTTTTGCGGAAGATTCCGCGATTGTTAAAGATCCAAACAGTTGATTATTGTATAAAAATTAGAGGATGTAAAGATTATGTTTATAAATGAAACAATAGATTAATATTTTAGAATAATCATAAAAGCTTTAAAAGGCCTGTTTTGAGCTATAATATTGACAATTTAATCATCCTATGTTAGCATAATAATAGTGTTGTCATAAATATCAACAATTATGGATTCACAAGATGCTCTCAAAAAAATAGGCCTGAGTGATGATGAAATAGCGGTATATCTGTCCGCTCTTCAACTGGGTCCGAGTTTGGTGACAAAAATCGCCAAGCATGCTGGGGTCAAAAGAACTTCAGTTTATTTGGTTGCTAAATCGTTGATGGCAAAAGGTCTTCTGGGAAAGTATAAAACAAAAAGTGGCATTCATTTGAGCGCAGAAAATCCTGAAAAGATTTTGAGCCAGATGGAAGAAAAAACGAAAGAGATAAGTTTGATTATTCCCCAGCTCAAAGCTGTTTCGAAAAAAGATTCACACTCTCCCCAAGTAAAATATTTTGAAGGGGAAGAGGGCTATTTTTCTGTTTGCGAGGACACACTTGAAAAACATGCAAGTGAACTTTTGTGGCTAGGTGACCCTTCGGCTATTTATGAAATCATTGGCAATAAATATGATGAGCAGTATTATATCCCCACTCGCATCAAAAGAAAAATTAAACTGCGAGCGTTGTTGTTTGAAAACAGTTGGGCTGAGAAGTTTAAGGAGGGCTATGACGGCGAATATTTGCGAGAAGTGAGATTTTTGCCGAAAGAATTTAATTATGACTCAACTCAGTTTATTTATCAAAACAAGGTTGCCTTTGTTTCTTCTACAAAAGAATTGATTTCCGTTTTGATTGAAAGTGAGGATATTGTAAAAATGGAAAGAAAAAAATTCGAAATGTTGTGGCAACTTGCTGGTAGGTAAATATGCAGAAGTCCCAAGGAGCCTGACCAGCTCTTTTTTTGGGAAAAATTTTTAAAATCTTTAGATCAGTCAATTTTTGCTATTATTTGCATTGCAAAATATAAAAAACTTAACCAATTATTTCAAAGTGTTACAATAAAATGCATATGCATTTTATTGTAACACTTTGAAAGGGATAAAGATTGTGGGGTTTTTTGGTTTGGCGTAAAATTTGGGACGCAGAAATGTTATTAACTGGTTATTTTCATGGCTAGTGTTACAAAGTTAGGCATATGCATTTATTTGTAACACCTTAAAAAAGAGAAGAAGTGATGAGGGTATTTTTGAGATGTTGTAAGATTGAATCTATATAATTTTTGAATTGGTTATATTGATTAGGTATATTGAGTGAATAGTTTTATTGAGTAGATAATTTTATACATATCATACTAAGTGTTACAAATTTAGGCATATGCATTTTTTTGACACACTTTGGAGCGGGGATTATAATTACAATTATTGGGGGGGGATATTACTTTGAAGTAATTTGAGAGAATGAGATAGAGAGAATAAGACAGAAACAATAAAATAAAAACAATGGAAACAAAAAGGCGCAGGAAAATTGAAACAAAAAAAACTCACAAGAAGCTCGGTGATTATGTGGAGGATTTTTTGTGTTCTGATTCCAAAAAAGCAACAGCTGCGAAATTTGTGTTGATGACATTGGCTTTGGGTGGGATAGTTTTTGCTGGTGTGCTTGCACCAGGATTAGTTGCGGTAATGGGCGATCAAGGTGGGAAGCGAAAATATGCCAAAAAAAATCTGCAACAAGCGATTAGGACACTTAAACATCGAAAGCTTATTGAAATAGTTAATGAAAAAAATGGCGTCACCCGAGTGGAGCTTACAAATAAGGGCAAGAAAAGAGTTTGTGAGTTTTGTTTTGAAACGCTTGTGATAAAAAAACCCAAAAAATGGGATGGCAAGTGGCGAATTTTGATGTTTGATATTCCAACTAAGCCAGCAATTTACAATAATGCTCGCAATGCTCTGCGAGAAAAGATAAAAGAGTTAGGCTTTGTTCAGATGCAGAAGAGTGTCTGGGTTTATCCTTATGACTGTGAGGATGAAATTCTTTTTTTGGCCGAGGTTTACTATGTTGAAAAGTTTATTGATATCCTAGTTGCGGAAAGGGTGATGCATGAAGAAAAGTTTAAACGCAAATTCAAGCTTTGATTTGAGTGTCGAAAATATGTGTTACAGGACGAATGATCAAAATAGTCACTGAAGCTGCCGATTATTTTTGGCCAGTGAAAATCAAGTGCAAATTTTATTTTGTGAGTGTTACAAATAAATGCATATGCATTTATTTGTAACACTTTGATGGGGTTAATTGAGGGTCATTGGCCTTGTAAGGACTTTTTTTTGTTTATGGTATAATAAACGTATAATTTTTTAATTTTAAATTTATGAAAGCAATCATTCATTGGTTTTTGAGCGCTCTGGCGGTGATGATCACAGCCTATTTGCTTCCAGGAATTGTTGTGCAAAGTTTTTTTGTGGCTTTGGTGGTAGCGGTGGTGTTGGGATTTTTTAACACAATTCTTCGTCCAATTTTGCTGGTGCTGACTTTGCCAATCAACATTTTGACGCTCGGGTTTTTCACGTTGGTGATTAACGCTGCCTTAGTTGTGCTTACAAGCGCGGTGGTGCCTGGTTTTCAGGTGAGCGGTTTTTGGACAGCCGTTTTTTTCAGTTTGATTCTCTGGCTGGTCAACTCAGTGCTGAATGTTTTCGAACCCAAAGAAAATCATAAATCTTAAAAAATATTATTATGGAATTTGGACAATCAGATTTTGAAGCTTCGCGAAAAAAAAGTGATGAACAATTTGATAAACAGGCTGAGGAAAGAAACAAACTGAATAATTTATCAGCCGAAGAAAAAGTTTCAGGTTTGGATATGGCCCGCGAAGAGGCTGAAATAGTGGATAAATTGATTGAAAGGGAAATCGAGTTGTTTAAAGAAGATAATGGCGTCAAAGATGAAATATATGAGGATCAGTTTCACGCTATTGCCGAAAATTATCCAAAGCTAGCAGGCTATTCCAGGAAGAAGCTTCAGGCAATGATAAAAAATAGGCTTGAAGAACTTGGCAGAATTAGGGATGAAAAAAGACTTCAAGAAAAAAAGAAAGAATAGATTAAGTAAAAACGAGAAACTAGTTTCTCGTTTTTTTAATTCTTTTTCTGGCTACTAGTTACTAATTATACCAGATTAACTGAATCACTGTTAGTTTCAAGGAGGCTCAACCTCCATTATGGAGGTTGAGCCTCCGACGTTTAGCTGCCATTAATCCAGTTAATCCAGTATTACTAGTTATTATTTTTGAGCATCCAAATCATTCAGCAATTCTTTCACTTTTTGCAGCTGGTCCCAATTGTGAATGGAAATGGGCATGACATGTTTGCTGAGTTTTTTGGCTTTAGTGAGAAGTTTTTTTAATTCTTTTTCGTCGACAGTGTCGGAGCGGGAAATAAGGATGTATTCTGGCTTTTCTAGCAGGGCTGGATTATAGGCGGCAAGTTCGGCGCGGATGGTTTTGTAGTCAGTCAGAATATTTTCACTGTCAGCAGCCAAAAAATGAAAAAGAATTTTGGTGCGTTCAACGTGTTTTAGAAATTTGATGCCAAGACCCTTGCCTTCGGATGCGCCTTCAATCAGGCCAGGAATGTCAGCCAAAATGAGACTATAGTAAACGCCGAGGTTTGGTTCCAGGGTGGTGAATTGATAGTTGGCCACTTTGACGCTGGCATTGGTCAATTCATTGAGCAAACTTGATTTGCCAAGATTGGGCAGGCCAACAAAGCCGATGTCGGCAATCATCTTGAGCTGCAGATGCAAATTGGCATGCTGCCCTTTTTTGCCGAATTCAAATTCTTTTGGGGTGGTGTTTTTGGCTGAGCGGAAAAGAAAATTTCCGCGGCCGCCTTTGCCACCCTTAACAGCCAAAACTTGCTCGCCAACCTTGGTGATTTCAAAAGCCTCCTTGGTTTCGGTGTTGGTGATGACCGTGCCAACTGGCAATTTGATGATCAAATCTTTGCCGTCTGGTCCGTCACAAAATTGGCCTTTGCCGTCGCGTCCATCTTCGGCAAAAAGTTGTTTTTTGAAGCGGAATTGATTGAAGGCATTAAGGTCTGAAACACCTTCAAAATAGATGCTGGCCCCTTTGCCACCACTGCCGCCAGCTGGTCCAAGGCTCATCAAGTTCTTGTTAAAACCTGCGCAACCCTTGCCGCCGTTTCCAGCTGAAATTTCAATTTTGACGTCATCTAGTAACATGAATTTGTATAATGTATTAAGTATAATGTATTAAGCATGAATCCTAAACCCTAATAATGCAGTATAGCCTGGAAAATTGAAAAGAGCAAGTGGTTGGGATTGCTAAAAAAGCGAAAGCGTGTCATGATGAAGTTTATGAAAAAAATAATCCAAGAACAATTTGATGTGTTGGTGATTGGCGGGGGACCGGCGGGTTTGATGGCGGCTGGAAGAGCAGCGCAGAAGGGCGCTCGCGTGGCCTTGGTGGAGAAAAATGATCGCTATGGCATCAAGCTCCTGATGAGTGGCAATGGACGCTGCAATGTCACGCAGGACGCCGACGACATGTTTGAGTTTGTGAAAGCCTACAAAAATGGCCGGTTTTTGCTCAGCGCCTTCAACCGCATGAGTCCCAGCAATCTGCGCGATTTTTTTCGCAAGCTTGGCGTGGAAACAAAAGTGGAAAAAAATGGAAAAGTTTTCCCGGTCAGCGACCAAGGTAAGGATGTTTTGGACGCGCTTTATCAATATTGTCGAAAAAACATGGTGACTTTTTTTAATACAGAAGAGGTTATCGATATTTGCTTCGAGGGGGAGTTGAACTCCCCGGATGGGAGTTCAACTCCCAAGACGCTAGGTAAAATCACCAAAATTATCACCAAGAAAAAAGAAATTTCAGCTGAAAAATATATTCTGGCCACGGGTGGCAAGTCTTATCCTCACACAGGTTCAACCGGCAAAGCTTTCGATTGGCTTTCAAAACTCGGACACAAAATTGTCGAGCCACAGCCGAGCCTGGTGCCAATTATGATCAGGGAGCAAGCTATCAAGGATGCTCAAGGACTTTCGGCGCACAATGTTTCAGCGACAGTTATGCAAGCTGGAAAAAAGATTGCTACCTTGTCTGGCGACCTGATGTTTGCGCATTATGGTCTTAGCGGGCCGTTGGCGCTAAATCTTAGTCGAGATATTATGTGTGTTATCGCAAGAGAGGCAAAAAACCTAAAAAATCTTAAGCAATGCGATATGGGCACTCAGATCCTCACGTCGCATTGCTATGCTCCTCAGGAGTACATAGTATTGAAATTGTTTCTGGATTTGAAGCCAGAGCTTTCTTTTGCTCAGGTGGATGAAATTATTCGCAAAGATTTTGAAACAAATGGACACAAAAATTTGAGCAATTGTTTGCAAGATTTTGCCAGTCCCAAAATGCTGGATTTGATTTTTGCCCTTTCTGAAATTGACACGCACAAACATACTAGCAAGCTGAGCAAGCAAGAGCGGCTGAAAATCACAACTCTTTTCAAAAAAATGGAGATGACCGTCGAAGGACTTTTTGGTTTTGAAAAAGCCATGGTCACGAGTGGCGGAGTTTCAGTCAAAGAAATTGACTCAAAAACCATGCAATCAAAAATTGTGGAAAACCTTTATTTTGCTGGCGAAATTATTGACGTGGATGGTCCGACGGGTGGCTATAACCTGCAAGTTTGTTGGGCAACTGGCTATGTGGCTGGGGAAAATGCCGCTTTAAATTTGCGTCTTAAAATAAGAGAATATAGCTTCTGATTTTTTATGAAAAAAGAAATAGCGGAAAAAATTTTGCAGGAAACTGAGGTTGGCTATGATTTGATTAGCCAAAAATTTT
Source organism: uncultured bacterium (assembly GCA_903861715.1). Lineage (GTDB taxonomy): Bacteria > Patescibacteriota > Minisyncoccia > Moranbacterales > GWC2-37-73 > CAIPMZ01. The sequence goes on along the minus strand of CAIOVI010000052.1, from coordinate 43,622 downwards.
CTCAAACCAGAAAACATTTTTGGCGAGGTTTGGAATTTATCAGTGATTATTGCAGAGAAAATGACAATGTTTTGGATTTTGGCTGTGGCAATGGACGCTTGCTGGAATTGCTGGGAGAAAAAAAGGTTCAATACTGCGGTGTGGATGTCTCTCAAGGACTGATTGATTTTGCCAAGCAAAAATATGAAAGTGAAAATGTTAAATTTTTCAAACTTAAGACCGGCACTGTTTCGGAGCTTAGCTCCGAGGAACTCGAAGATAATTTTTTCAACGCTATTTTCAGCATTGCGGTCTTCCATCATTTTCCTTCTCAGCAATATCGCCAGGAGGCGGCAAGGGAACTTTACAATAAAACGAAAGAAGATGGACACATTGTGGTCACGGTCTGGTATCTTTTTCAGCGAAGATATTTTAAAAACATTTTGAAAAATTGGCTTGAAAAGTTGCAAGGCAAAAGTCAGTTGGACTGGAACGACTGCCAAATTTCTTTCACAGATAATCAGGGCAAAAAATTTCAACGTTTTCATCACGCTTTCACGAAAAGGGAACTGCAAAAACTTTTTGAGGAGGCTGGCTTTGAAATTGAAAAATGTGAGATTGTGGGTGGGAGGAATATTTTGCTGGTGGGAAGGAAATAGATTTTAGGATATAATGGGAACAGTGACTTGTCATCGCGAGTATTTCTGTAATCGGAAATGCGTGGCGATCCAGGACTAGGCATATGCAGCGCTCTGGATTGCTTCGGATGATTACATCCTCGCAAAGACAAAAAAACTTTAAATGTTCGTAGATTCGTATTAATTTCGCCTGCCTGCCGTCGAGGCAGGTAGTTTCGCATCGGCTTTAATTAATTTGTAAATTTGTAGGGATTATGAACATTTTTCAAGCAATCGTTTTGGGGATCCTGCAGGGTTTGGGGGAATTTTTGCCTATTTCGTCGACGGCGCATTTGATTTTGGCGCCGTGGTTTTTTGGTTGGAGTGATCCGGGGCTTTCTTTTGACGTGGCTTTGCATGTGGGAACTTTGATTGCAGTGGTTGGATTTTTTTGGCGAGATTGGCTCACTATTTTTCAGCTTGCGCTTCAAAAAATTTCAAATTTCAAATTTCAAATTTCAAATTCTGCGGAGAAGTATCCTTCGCAGTTGCTTTGGCTCTTGGTCATCGCTTCTGTTCCGGGCGCAATTTTTGGCATGCTTTTTGACAGCAAGGCGGAAGCGGCTTTTCGCAATCCGCTTTTGATTGCGTTTACCTTGAGCGTGGTTGGGTTGATTTTATTTTTGGTGGACAAATATGCCGCTCATCGCAAAGAGCTTGGCAAGCTGACAAAACTGGACGCATTTTGGATTGGTCTTTCGCAGGCCGTGGCCATTATTCCTGGGGTGTCACGCTCTGGCGCAACGATGACAACTGGACTTTTTTTGGGTCTTTCTCGCGAGCAGGCAGCCCGTTTTTCTTTTTTGCTTTCGACCCCGATTATTTTTGGGGCAGCGATTGTGAAAGTCCCGCATTTGCTCAAAGCTGGAATTGACACGCCAATTTTCTTTGGCATTCTGGCTTCGGCCATTACTGGCTACTTGTCTATTAAATATATGTTGCGCTTCATCCAAAAAGTTGGCTGCGCTCCATTTTTTTGGTATCGCCTAGCGTTGGCTGCAATTGTGGTGGCGGTTTACTTCTCAAAGGGTTGACAATGCCATTTTTATTTGATATAAAAAAGTTTGTTCTTTGGATTTAGTAATTCTTATTAATCTCAATAAACGGGAGTTTTTATGGAATTATTTGGCGTAGCAGTATTTACAGGTGTCATGCTCCTTGTTTGCATGGGGTTAATTATGTCTCTATGGAACTAAGATGAGGCCCATGAGGTCCCGCTTTATTATAAACCAGTGTCATTTGTTATGGGACACTGTTTTTTATTTTCTTTAGTTTGGTTTGACATCTTTTATTTTTCTATGGTAAAATACCCCCAGGAGGTATCTTAAATAGTAACTAGTAGCCAGTAATCGGTAACTAAAAATATGGTTGTAAAAAAAGTGGTTTCTCAAAAAGACAAAGAGCTTGTCAAAGAAAAAATTCTTAATCGGATTTCAAGAGTGGAAGGACAGCTCAAGGGGATAAGGCGAATGGTCCAGGAGCAGAAAGAATGCATTGACATCATCACGCAAATTACGGCTATTCGTGAGGCGGTTTCGATGTTGGGCATCGAGTTGCTCAAAAATGATTTTGTCTGCAATTGGGAAGGCGGCAAGAAAAAAATTGACGAAAAATATTTGAAGAGCCTTTTTAAAATGAAGTGAGAATATAGAACATGGAACACATAACATGGAACATGAAATGCAAGATTTGTTTATAAAATAGGCATAAAATAAAATTTTGAAATAATTATTTTAAAGGGTATTAATCATAAAATGGGCATGGCATTTTTTTTGTTCCATGTTCCATGGTATATGTTTTATATGAGTCTATCATTTGATTTGGCTATTATCGGCGCAGGACCGGCGGGGCTTTCGGCTTCGGTGTATGCTTCGCGTTATGGCATCAGTAATGTTGTGATTGGTGGGATTGCTGGAGGACTCACTACCCAGACCCACGAAATTGGCAATTGGCTTGGCACGGAAAAAATTGCCGGCTTTGAATTTGCCATGAAAGCCAATGCTCATGCAGAAAGTTATGGCACCAAAAACATCGTGGCCTTGGTGGATGCGATTGAAATCAAAGATGAAAATTATCTGTTGCTGCTGAGCAACGGCGAAAAATTGGAGGCCAAAACAATTTTGCTAGCCATGGGGACAAAACATCGCCATCTTGGTGTGGTCGGCGAAAAAGAATTTGCGGGCAAAGGAGTTTCCTATTGTGCGACTTGTGATGGATTTTTTTATCGCGGCAAAACGGTGGCCGTGGTGGGTGGCAATGACAGCGCAGCAGGAGCAGCGGTTTATCTTGGGGATATTGCAGAGAAGGTTTTCGTGATTTATCGCGGCGAAAAAATTCGCTGTGAATCTTTCTGGGCCACGGCCCTGGAGAAAAATTCCAAGATTGAAATTTTGTATAACACTAATGTCAAAGAAATCAGAGGCGAAGGAAAAGTGCAGGAACTTTTGTTGGACAATGATGCATTTAATAATTCCGACACTTTAAAAGTCGATGGCGTGTTTGTGGAGATCGGCAGTGATCCAAATGTGGAGTTGGTCAAAAATTTGGAAATTGAAACTGACGAAAATGGCTACGTCAAGATTGATCCTAGTGGCAAAACTAGTTGCAAGGGTATCTGGGCTGCTGGCGACATCACGACTGGCTCTGACAAATTCAAACAAATTGTGACAGCTGCTGCCGAAGGAGCCGTTGCCGCACACAGTATTCATGCGCATTTGAAGAAATAGTCTTTTTTTAAAACGTGACAGAAGTCTGCGGTCGCAGACTTCTGTCACACTTTTTTGGGTAAGTAAAAACCTACAAGAGCAGGTTTTTACTTGTAGGTTTTATTTTGTAGTTTTTCATTGAATAGGAAGAACACGCGCCTTCTCTTCGTCCCAGGGGGGAGCGAAAGAGGGCATTTTGGAGACACTTCTGACGCCATTCTCATCTTTTGGATATAAAGCGTCGAGCACGATTTGAAAAGCATCAGGATCTTCACAGGGCGTGCATATTCCAGGACTGAAACTCCCTTTATCCAAGTGGATGTCGTTTATTTTAAAGGTTCTATGAACGCCTAAGGCGTTCATTATCGCAACTGCTGTCGCTGCAACTTTTTTGGCGCCTGCATCGTTTTCTGCAGGAAGAAAGCAATGTCCACAGGAACTTTCACCCTTGCTGAGATTTTCTCCCGCCCCAAGCTTGTTAAAGCAAAACTTGTAATCAGGCATGGTGCCCTCCTTTTTTGGGATTATTAGATAGTTTCTGGTTTAAGTTGATTATCAACGAGAAAATTTTCAAACTTTCTTTCAATCTCCTCAAGTGCCAAATGAAATTCCTCGGTAATCATTCTTTCGAGTGCGTTTGCTTGGTCTCCTGATAAAACTATGCGTTTAGTCTTTTTATTTTTCTTAAACCAAACACTGTGCGCAGCAGGCAACAATCTTATTTCTAACGCATAAGTAGGCGTTTCGATAGAAGCTAGCATGTTAGTATTTCCATTAGTAGTCATTGCATACCCCTGGTTTAAAGTTAGTTCTTTCTTTTCTAAAATTTTTAAAAAACAAAAAATCCATGAGAGGATTTTTGATCTTTTGGTTTTTGGGGTGGGCGTGCCTAGATTCGAACTGGGGACCTCGTCATTATCAGTGACGCGCTCTAACCAACTGAGCTACACGCCCGTATAATTCTTTTTCATCAATGGCTGTGCCGCATGATGAGCGAAGCGAATTTTACGCGGTGGACCGGACAGGACTTGAACCCGCTACCTCCTCAGTGCAAATGAGGCGCTCTACCAGGTGAGCTACCGGCCCATATATAATGGGGGCTTATGAACCAGCACCTCCTCAGTGTAAGAGATTGAGAGAAAGCGAGCAATCTCCGCTCTCAGGTGAGCTACCGGCCCATATTTTTCCTTTAAAGTAAGGAAAATAACAACTAGATTTTATTATACAGAAAAGAAAATATTTGTCCATAGCTGGTTGTTGACTGGTTGTTGACAAAAAACCCGAGATAGTGTAGATTAGATATATAAAGAAAGCCCCAAGGGCTTTTTAAAAAACCTCAAAATTCAATGACGATTCGAAACAACGAATGGTATTTGAATTTACAAGTGTATTTTCTTCCTCCTTTAGAAAAGGAGGATTGAGGTGGATTTGAAAGATTAACTTAAATAAAGAAAGTTTTCCAAATCCCTCCCAACCTCCCTTTGCTAAAGGGAGGAGGGGTACAAGTTCGTAGATTCGTATAAAGTTTGTAGTTTCGCATCGGTTACATTATGATAAAGAAAACTGTACAATTTTTTCAAGAAGCCAAAGCAGAATTGATGAAAGTGAATTGGCCAACCAAAAAGCAGACCATCAACTACACAATTTTGGTGGTGGCAGTCAGCCTCGCAGTGGCCCTTTTCCTGGGCGGACTAGACTGGATTTTCAGTTATATTTTAAAGACGTATATCATTAAATAAAGCGATTCGAAACTACGAATAGCATTCGAATCTACGAAAGTATTTTCTTCCCCTTTTAGAAAAAGGGGATTGAGGGGAATTTGAAAGACTAACTAAGATAAAGAAAGTTTTTCAAATCTCTCCCAACCTCTCTTTTCTAAAGAGAGGAGTAATGCGAGTTCGTAGATTCGTGTCAGTTTCGTAGTTTCGCATCGGCAGACAAAAATGGCGAAGCAGACACAACATCATGGATTAGCCTGGTATGTGATCCATACATATTCGGGATACGAAGACAATGTGGCACGAAATCTCAAACAGCGCATCGAATCAATGGATATGCAGGATTTGATTTTTGATGTGATGGTGCCAACTGAGAACAAAATCAAGATTAAAAATGGGAAAAGAACAGTAGTGGAGGAACGAATTTATCCTGGTTATGTGTTGGTGCAGATGATGGTAACGGATGCTTCTTGGTACGTGGTCCGAAATACGCCGAATGTGACTGGCTTTATCGGCCTTGGTACAACACCAACTCCAGTTGATCCTCGCGAAATTGAAATGCTCAAAAAGCGTATGGGCGTGTCTGAACCGAAATATAAAATGGACATCAAAGCCGGAGATGCAATCAAGATCAATGACGGACCGTTTAAGGATTTTGACGGCAAAGTTCAAGAGTTTGATGAGGAAAAAGGAAAAGTCAAAGTGTTGGTTTCTATGTTTGGACGCGAAACTCCAGTCGAATTGGACTTTTTGCAAATTAAGAAAATTTAAAGTAAAAACTTTTTAATTTTCCTGTGTCTTTGACAGCTTCCCTGGAAGATTAAAATTTAGGAGAAATTTTATAGAAATTGTTATATTGCTAAATTGTTATATTGCTAAAATGCACGATTAACAATATAACAATATGACAATATAACAGTATAAATTTATGGCAAAGAAAATCAAGACAGTTATCAAGCTCCAAATTGTTGGAGGCAAGGCAAATCCAGCGCCGCCAGTCGGACCGGTTTTGGGACAGCATGGCGTGGCAATTCAGGAATTTTGCATGCGTTTTAATGATGCTACCAAAGACAAGATGGGAGAAGTGGTGCCAGTTGAAATCACCGTGTTTGAGGATCGCAGTTTCGATTTCATCATGAAAACTGCTCCAGCTGCTGAACTTCTCAAGAAAGCCGCTGGCGCTGCCAAAGGCGCTGCCAATCCGCTCAAAGAAAAAGTTGGCGTGGTTAGCAAGGCTCAATTGGAAGAAATCGCTAAAGTAAAAATGGTTGATTTGAACGCCAACGATGTCGAAGGCGCCATGAAAATTGTGGCCGGTTCAGCCAGGTCAATGGGAATCAAAATCGAATAATAAAAAATACAAATTTTGCGAATTTATGCAAATCTGCAAATATGCGAATGGATTTTATTATTTGCATATTCGCATTATTAGCATTCATTTGTAGATTTGTATTATATTTTTTAATTTAGGTGGGAGGATTGAGCAATTGTTGCGCAGTCTGTTATTACCACAACAAACATTATGAAACACGGGAAAAAGTATCGCGCAGTGGTTGAGAAAATGGATTTGAAAAAAGTTTATGCCATCGATGAGGCTCTCAAGCTTGTGCATGGTGGCAAAATTGCCAAATTTGACGAATCAGTCGAAGTTCATGTAAAACTTAACATCGACCCTAAGAAAGGTGATGAGCAAGTTCGTGGCACTGTGGTGCTTCCACATGGAACCGGCAAAACTTTGAAAATTGCAGTTGTGACTTCCACCAAGGCCAAGGATGCTCAAGAAGCTGGCGCTGATTTGGTGGGGGGCGAAGAATTGATTGAAAAAATCAAAATTGGCAAAGCTGAGCCTTTTGACGTTTTGCTAGCCACCCCTGAAATGATGCCAAAATTGGCAGCTGTGGCCAAAATCCTGGGACCCCGTGGGTTGATGCCAAGTCCCAAGACGGAAACCGTGACTGACAAAATCAAAGAAGCGGTGGAAATGCTCAAAAAAGGCAAGGCTTCTTTCAAGAATGACAACACGGGCAACGTGCATCAAGTTTTTGGCAAACTTTCTTTTGATGAGAAAAGATTGCAAGAAAATTATGAAGCGATTGTTGAAGCCATCACCAAGGCTCGTCCAGCTGGCGTGAAAGGCCGATACGTGGTTTCTATCTCGATTTGTTCAACAATGGGACCGGGACTGAAGATTAGCTTATAACCTTACCGATACGAAACTACCTGCCTCGACGGCAGGCAGGCGAATTAATACGAATCTACGAAAATATCTCAAAAGGCACCTGTGGGTGCCTTTTTTGTGGTGTAGTATGCTCTTTACGAGAGCTGATTAAATGTATACAATAGAAGAAGAACGGGTAATTTTTAAGCATATTTTTATGACCGAAGAAAAATACGTGCGGCCATCTTGGGATCAATATTTTTTGGATATCATCAAAGTTATTGGAGAACGGGGCTCTTGCGACCGTGGCAGATCTGGTTGTGTGATTGCTAAAGAAAAAAGGATTCTCTCAACTGGTTATGTGGGTTCGCCGGTTGGAACTGCTCATTGCGACGAAGTTGGTCATGAGATGCACACCGTCAAACACGAGGATGGACACGAGAGTCGTCATTGCATCCGCACGGCGCACGCTGAGCAAAATGCCATTGTGGCAGCCGCTCGTTTCGGGGTGGCCTTGGAAGGTTCAACGCTTTATTGTCATATGACACCGTGTTATGCTTGTGCCAAAATGATCATCAACGCTGGAATCAATAAAGTTGTTTGCCAACTGGATTATCACGCCGGCGATCGCAGCAAGGAAATTTTCAAAGAAGCCGGAGTCGAATATGAGCTCGTGCAGGAACAGGTGCAGAAGTATGCAGATATGTAATTTACTAAGACCCATGAACACTGATGAAAAACTGATCAGCGCGGATCACGAATAATCTGTGATTAGTGAAAATCCGTTAATAATCAGTGAAAATCGGTTATCAATAAATATGGCGAAACTAATTTTGGGTATTGCAGGAGAGATGAGTTCTGGTAAAGGAACCATCGCACAACATATCATTGCTGAACGTGGTGGAAGCGCTCATCGGTTCTCAACAATCTTGCGGGATATTTTGGATCGAGTTTATCTGGATCAATCAAGAGAAAATTTTCAAGTGCTTTCTTTGATTTTGCGCAAGAATTTTGGCGAAGATGTTTTAGCTAAAAGTATTTATCATGATGTGAAAAATGATGAGCATGATATTGTGGTAGTTGATGGAGTCCGTCGAATGGCAGACATCGCCTATCTGGGAGAAATTCCTCATTTTAAACTTGTCTATGTCGAAGCTGATATGCAAATTCGCTATGATCGCATTGTGAAAAGAGGCGAGAAAACGGATGATTTAAATAAAACGTTTGAAGAGTTCAAGGCTGAACATGAAGCTGATGCGGAATTACAGATTCGTGATTTGAAAAACTATGCCAACTACGTGGTGAATAACGATGGAGTCTATACGGATTTATATAAGCAAATTGATGAGATAATAAAAGAAAATATTCAATAACTTTACAAATTCACCCTGTTAAATAATTTTAAATTTTTAATAAAATTTAAAATTAAGATTAGAGGTTATATTAATTGGGTGTAACAATAAATAAAATTTATTAAAATAAGATTGTCTAGCTTTATATTAAAGAAATTCTAATCTTATTTAATAGGGTAAATGGAAAAAGATATTTTTGCAAAACATGCGGTGAGACCATTAAATACTGGGGGTTTTGTGTTGGCGCTTAATGTGGAAGCCAAGATTGATGGACAAGCTGAGGCCATGCTTCAAGCCTTGCATTCACGTTCAACTGGAGGAATTGAAAGTCACTTGAGGATTTTGGAGGAAAAAGGCGCCGAAAATTTCATGGAAAAGTTTTATGTCGGTTATGGGCATAAATCCATTGGTGATTGCGGAAGTGTGACTGTTTTCATTGAGGGAGTTTCCATGTTGGCAGCCAAGGCCGTGCAGGATTGGCGATTGTATTCCGGGCAAGAAGCTTCCACGAGATACGTTGATTTTTCGCAGCAGAAATTCTTAAACCCTGCTGGCGCCAAAGAAGGAGAAGAAATTATGGAAGGTTGGCGGAAATTTTATTTGGAAGCGCAGGAGCCATTGATCAAGCATTTGAAATATCAGTTTCCAAAGGGTGAAAATGAAAACCAGGGAGTTTACGATAAGGCTATTATCGCTAGAGCTTTTGATATCACGCGGTCATTTTTGCCAGCAGGTGCAACCACAAATTTGTCTTGGCGAATGAATTTTCGCCAATTTGCCGATGAATTGATGTTGCTTCGGCACCATCCGCTCGAGGAAATCAGAGATATCGCTGAAAAAACTGAAGAGGCGCTGAAAGAAATGTATCCGAATTCTTTTGGGCACAAGCGCTATCCGCAGACAGAAGAATATAACAAAAGTTGGATGCAGGGAAATTATTATTATCAAAATGATAATTTGCAGGATTTTACTTTGTTATATGACAACGTGAATCGAAAAATGCTTGGAAAATACGGGGATATTTTGAAAACTCGCCCAGAAAAAACTGAATTACCGATGGCAATAGCGGAATGCGGGATGGTGGCCTATGAATTCTTGCTAGATTTCGGATCGTATCGCGACTTACAAAGGCACCGAGCAATCGTGCAGAGAATGCCACTATTGACTCGCACGCATGGTTTTAATCCCTGGTATTTAGAATCCTTACCAATTGATTTGCGAGAGAAAACTGAAGAATTTATAAAGTTGCAGGAAGAAAAAATCATCAAGCTTGGAATCAGCAAGGAATTGGAACAATATTACAATGCCATGGGCTATAGAGTCGCTTGTCGCTTGGCTGGCGATTTGAAAGCTATTGTATACTTGGTGGAACTTCGCTCGACGAGATTTGTGCATGCAACCCTGGTGGAGCAAATGCTGAAAATGATTGAGAGTCTGAAAGAACTTTTTGAAAAAGATGGCCTGGTGTTGCATCTGGACGACGAGCCTAACAGATTCGACATCAGAAGAGGGCAGCAGGATATTACGGAAAAATAACTATGGCAAAAGGGAAATTTATTGTTATTGATGGAACTGATGGAAGTGGGAAAGCAACGCAAACGGCTTTGCTTGTTAAACGTTTGAAAAAGGAAGGCTACCCGGTGAAAATTTTCGACTTTCCACAATATGGACAAAAGTCGGCTGGCTTGGTGGAGGAATATCTCAATGGGAAATACGGTGATGCAAAATCGGTCGGACCATATCGAGCTTCTATTTTTTATGCTTGCGATCGTTATGATGCCAGTTTTAAAATTAGAAAATATTTAGCTGAAGGAAAAATTGTCATTTCAAATCGTTATGTGACCGCGAATATGGGTCATCAAGGAGGAAAAATCCAGAATGCAAAAGAAAGAAAAAAGTATTTTACTTGGCTTGCTGAATTGGAATATGGAACTTTTGGAATCCCACAGCCTGACCTTAATATTATTTTACACGTGGAGGCGGCAGTTGCCCAAAAAATGGTTGATGGCAAGGGTAAGCGTGATTACACCAAAAAGAAGCGTGACTTGCATGAAAAAGATTTGAAACATTTGAAGGCTGCTGAAAAAGTTTATTTGGAGATCGCCAAAACAATGAAAAATTTCAAATTAATTGCTTGCACGAAAAACAAAATTATCATGGATAAAAAGGTTATTGGTGAATTGATTTGGGAAGAAACGAAAAAGATAATCAAATAAGGGTAGTAATCAAAAGTTATGATTTCAGGTTCACTTTTGTATTTGCACAAAAAGACTCTGGCTAGTGGCGAAATCGCAAGTGACGTCACTTTTTTGCTTGATTTGCTGAGCAGAGAAGGGTCAAAAAAGAAACGTTGGGGAGCATACTTGAGTGAAAATGACGGCGCTTTTGAAGATGAAAACATTCATTCCCACTGCTCGCTATTGGAGTATTTGGCTTATCGGGAGGCGATGGTTGAGGGGCTGGATGAAGATCAGACACTTTTGTTGATGTGGGCAGCGCGCTTTTATAAATTAGGAGAAATGGAAAATGGCGATGTTTTGTATAATCTGAAAACTGCGCAGGAAAGGAAGCGAAAAGCTGAATATGTCAGGAAAAATATCCAGCATCAACTTCAAAGCGATTATGCAAAGGACATGCTGGAAAAAGTTTTGACCGTCTCTTTGGATAAAAAGAATTTGAGCCCAGGTTTTGATTTGGTTGATTTTTTTGATTCACTCAAAAGTCGAGGCCATGTCAACACCGCCCTCAGAATGATTCAGCAAAAATCAATCTCACAATGGGATGTGTTGGCCTCCAATGTGCTTTTCAATCAACTCGTTCCACTAGTTGAGCATGGAAAAAAATATCGGAGCGCAAAAGTTTATTTGCAGAAAAATGCCAAGTTGATAACGTATGGATTGGAAAATTATCTCACGCACGAGCACGTCAATCGAGGTTTCGAGTTGATTTATGGGAAAGCTGACTTTGAGGAAAAGAAAAAGTTTCTGGATGTTTCACCAGTGAAATTGGCCCAAATCAAAAACATCTGGCTGACTTTTGTGGAGGAAAATTAAAATATTTATCTATAAAAATATGGACTTTAAAGAATACCAAGAAAAATCAAGGAAAACTGCTATTTATCCAAAAATAGGAGAAAATTATGTTTATCCAGCGCTAGGGCTTGGTGATGAGGCGGGTGAAGTTTTAGGAAAAATAAAAAAAATATTTCGTGATAAAAATGGAATCTTAGATGATGAAACAAGAGAAGAAATAAAAAAAGAACTTGGCGATGTGCTTTGGTATTTGACTCAACTTTCAACTGAATTGGAAATATCTTTGGATGATGTAGCTCAAGCAAATATTGAAAAATTATATAGCAGATTAGAGCGTGGGACATTGCAAGGCAATGGGGACAATAGGTAAAGATTTTATTGGAAATTGGAAATTGAGATTTGGAAATTTGAGCGTAGGGATAGAATTAGAAAACTTTATTTAAAGACAAGATATAATAAGTATAAAAAATAATAATCTTATGACTAAGTATATCCCCGTCATTGGCATGGAGGTTCATGTGGAACTGAAGACCAAGTCGAAGATGTTTTGTGGCTGCAAGAATGGACTTGGACAAGAAAGCGCGCCAAACATTCATATTTGCCCGGTTTGCACGGGCCAGCCGGGCACTTTGCCAGTGCCAAATCAACAAGCGATTGAATTTGTGCAGCTGGCTGGCTTGGCGCTCAATTGCGAGCTTAATTTGAAATCGAAATTTGATCGCAAAAATTATTTTTATCCTGATTTGCCGAAGGGTTATCAAATCTCACAATATGATCAACCGCTTTGTGGACTGGGGTATATGAATATTGCTTTGCAAAGTGCCCTCACCCCAGCCCTCTCCCAGGGGGAGAGGGGGACATTGGACAGTTCTATTGCCCCTCATCAGTCAGGATTACCTGACAGCTTCTCCCAGGGGGAGAAGCAAATGTCGAATAATACTATTAAAAAAATCGGTATCACGCGAATTCATCTTGAAGAGGACACGGGCAAACTTGTGCATCCAACCGGGGCTAGCTATACCCTGGTTGATTTTAATCGGGCTTGCGTGCCATTGATGGAGTTGGTGACTGAGCCGGATCTTGAAAATGGTGAGCAGGCAAGGCTTTTTTGCACGAAGTTGCAGCAAATTTGTCGTTATCTTGGAATCTCAGATGCGGACATGGAAAAAGGCAACATGCGCTGCGAGGTCAATTTGTCGCTGCACAAAGAAAATGAAGAAAAACTTTCAGGCACCAAGGTTGAGGTGAAAAACATCAATTCTTTTCGCTATGTGGAAAAAGCTATCAATTATGAAATCGAAAGGCAGACGAAAGTCTTAGATGATGGTGAGAAAGTTGTGCAAGAGACGCGGGGTTGGGACAGTGTGAAAAATGTGACGGTTTCGCAACGCAAAAAAGAATCTGCGCATGATTATCGCTATTTTCCAGAGCCGGACATTCCACCGATGGAATTTTCTCAAAGCTATGTTGAAAAGTTGCGCTTGAAATTGCCAGAACTTCCTGCTGCCAAGGAAAAAAGATTCGCCAAGGAATATGGACTTAAAATTGATGATGTGACTGTGCTCACGGCTGCCCAGGACTTGGCGGAATATTTTGAAGACATCATGAGCGAACTGCGAGAGAAAATGGCTTCGCATGAGATTGAAGCTTCAGCTGAAAAAGTCACCAAGTTAGCCGTGAATTATCTTATTTCGGAACTGCGAAAACACTTGGCTGAAAACAAACATGACGTCAGGGATTTGAAAATCAGTCAGGAAAATTATGCCGAACTGATTGGGATTGTGGCGGATGGGAAAATCAATTCCAGTGCGGCGCAAACGGTGCTGAAAGAAATGTATCACACCGGAGGCGACCCGTCGCAAATTATTGAGGAAAAAAATCTGGGTCAAATGGAAGATGCTGGTGAGCTTGAAAACGCTGTGGAAAAAGTTTTGGCGGACAATCAGAAATCAGTTGAGGATTTTAAGGCTGGCAAGGAAAATGCCCTCAAGTTTTTGATGGGGCAAGTGATGAAGGAGACTGGCGGCAAAGCGAATCCGCAGGTCGTGTTGGAGATATTGAAGAAGAAAATAAGCAACTAATAAAAACTTTGTATTTTATTTTTCGAATTATGCATTTTCTTCCTCCTTTGGAAAAGGAGGACTGAGGTGGATTTGAAAAATTATAATTTTGAGGAAAGTTTTCGAATCCCTCCTAACCTCCCTTTTCCAAAGGGAGGAGTTTTTTATAAATTTGTGGGAGTATCTATTTAAGAAACTTCTCAACTTCTTTTTTTATTGCTTTGTAATCACTGCACCAAATGATGTTTGGATTTCTTTGTAGCCAGGTCATTTGGCGTTTGGCATAGTGAATGATGGCGTAGTAGAGTTTTTCGTGCATTTCGGTTTCGGAAATTTTTTGACGTAAGAAAAGTGAAATCCAGCGATATTCCAGACCAATCCGCTCCATCCACTTCCAGGAAACTCCCTTTTTATGCAGCTTTGAGACTTCCTGTGTCATTCCTTCTTTGAAACGCTCATCAAGGCGTTTTTGGATTTTTTCATTCAAAATTTCCCTCGGAACCTCAATTCCAATTTGTAAAAATTCGTATTTCGTATTCCACGCTCCACGCTCCAAGTTTTGTGTTTCGCGAACAGGTACTTTCCCCAACACTTTGCAGATTTCAATGGCGCGGATCAGGCGGACTTTGTTTTGTTTATCAATATCTTTGGCTCGCCGTGAGTCGAGTTTTTTGAGTTGAGAAAATAATTGCGCGACACTTTTCTTGGCAAGTCTGGCTCGCAATTTTTCATCTGGGGCAACTTCTGGAATGTTTGAGTTTTTGGTCAAGGTGTCAATCCAAAAAGCGGTGCCACCACAAATGATGGGAACTTTTTGGCGCTGCAAAATTTCTTTGATTTTTTCCTGTGCCAATTTTTTGAAATGCGAAACGTTGAAATCTTCTTGCGGTTTGGCCACATCAATCAAATGATGGGGGATGTCTTCTGAAATAAAGGCTCCACGCTCCACGCTCCACGCTCCACGAACTTTCCCTGTGCCAATATTCATGTCTCTGTAAATTTGTCTGCTGTCGGCGGAGATGATTTCGCCGCCGAATTTTTTGGCAAGCTGAATCGCCACTCCGGATTTTCCAGAGGCTGTGGGGCCCATGACGACTATTATTTTTGGCTTTTTGGTGGGCATATTAATTTTGGCGTTGAATCATATCTATTGGATTTTTTCCTGGATTGCGAATTAAATACTGAAAGACCCCACTAAAATACTAATCCTTTACTAATATACGAATCTGAATTTTATTAGTATATTCGTACGGGATTAGTATTTTCGTGGGAGTATAATTGATTAAGTAAAATTTAATTCACTAAACTACCTTCTAAATTCCAAACATTGGCTTTTGTTATTGCAACTTTCACAACTTTTCCGAGCAAATCTTTTTTGCTTGTTGTAACTTTCACATTTTTTAGAGTTCTGGTTTTGCCGAAATAAGCTAGGTTTCCGAAGGCTAAACCTTCGTCCGAAGGTTTAGCCTTCGGAGCTTTCTTTTCAATCAATACTTCTACGATTTTGCCAAGATATTTTTGATTGTTTTCAAATGCGGTTTTCTTGAGAATTTCATTGAGATATTTTTCGCGACGGGCTTTTTCTTTTTGAGAAACATTGTCTTTCATCTTCCAAGCGGCGGTTCCTGGTCGGGGTGAGAATTGTCCAAAGAAAACCATGTCAAATTTTGATTTTTCCATCAAGGATGCGGATTGCAAGAATTGTTTGCGAGTTTCGCCGGGAAAACCAACGATGATGTCTGATGAAATTGAAAAAAGTTTTTCAGGTTTGTTTTTCTTGAAAGCAAGGTTTATTTTTTTGATGAGAGTCAGATAGTGTTTCTGGGCGTAGCGACGGTTCATGCGTCTGAGGATTTCGTCGTCGCCAGCTTGAACAGGCAAATGGATATTTTCACAAACTTTCTGGCATTTGGTCATTGCTTCAATCAGCTCATCGCTCATATCTTTTGGGTGAGAGGAGACAAATTGAATCCAAAATTTGCCAGGAATGGAATTTATTTTTTTGAGAAGGGTTGGAAAGTCGCACCCTGCACCCTCGTCTGTTCCAGCGCTCAACCTCATCTGTCCGGAGTACCGGACATCTTCTCCTTGAGAAGGAGAAGAAGCTATTAAAATTGGACTTTGATAGGAATTTACATTTTGACCAAGCAAAATGATGTTTTTGTAGCCTCTGGCAACAAGGTCTTTCACTTCAGTAATAATCTCATCAGCTGGGCGTGAAACTTCACGGCCACGGGCGTTTGGCACCACGCAATAGGCGCAAAAATTATTGCAACCAGTCATGATGGGAACGTAAGCTTCGAAAGAGTTTTGGTGTTTAGGTTGGATACTCAAATAATCTAAATCTTCTTTATTGTATAGATTTTTTGTATAAGGTATTTTGTATGGGGTAGTATGTATCTTTGAATTTATACCTGATACATTATACAAAATACTTGCTACAGCTTCGGGGAAGTTTTTGATTTCGCAAAATAAATCAACTTTTGTCTTCATTCTTTTTTGCACATCTGAACGATTGGCCAAGCATCCAGTTAAAACTATTGCTGTTGACTGTGAACCAGAGGCTGTTAACTCTTTTTTTCGTAAATTATTAATCAGGCTATAGGCTCGATTCTCGGCAGTTTGTTTGATGCCACAGGTATTGAAAATGACCAAGTTAGCATCCTTAATTTCTCCGCACTCTAAAAAACCTTGCGCTTCCAAAAAGGTGGCAATTCTTTCGCTGTCGCTAACATTCATTTGGCAACCGAAAGTCTTGACGTAGTAGGTTTTGGGAATATGGAGCATAAGATATTGGAAATAAGTTTGAAAATTTGAAAAACTTTGTCATCGCGAAGATTTTTGTACTCGAAAATCTGTGGCGATCCAGGGCTTGGCATTGCTCTGGATTGCTTCGGATGATTACATCCTCGCAAAGACGGAGTAGCCCCACTTACAATGCCTTTTATTTCTTACTTCTTACTAATAATCTCTTTTATAATTTTCTCCACAAATTCATCTAGTGGCAAAGTTTGTTGCTCCTTGACTGCCCGGGTGCGGATGGCGACGGTTTTGTCGGCAACTTCTTTTTCGCCAACTACGATTATATAGGGCGCTTTCTGTTTTTCAGTTTCAGAGATTCTTTTTCCAAGGGATTCGGCTTTGTCATTCATTTCGACGCGGATGTCAGCTGCTAAAAGTTTGCTTTTCACTTCTTGCGCATACTCGGCAAATTTTTCTGAAATAGGCAGAATGGCAACTTGGACAGGGGAGAGCCAGAGCGGAAAGGCGCCGGCAAAATGTTCAATCAGAAGCATGATGAATCTTTCATATGAACCAAGGATAGCGCGATGAACCATGACTGGGTGTGTCTTTTCGCCTTCGTTGTTTGTATATTCCAAATCAAATCTTTTTGGGGTGGCAAAATCAAGTTGCACGGTTGGAATTTGAATTTCTTTGCCCAGGGCGTCGCGAAACATGAAATCAAGTTTTGGACCATAAAGTGCTGCTTCACCCTCGTGTTTGATGGCTTTTAGGCCCATTTCATCGGAAATATCCTGAAGCATTTTTTCGCAAAGATCCCAATCTTCTGGTTGACCAATATATTTTTCCGGGTGCTCATAATCTCTGACCGAAAGCGAAACGGTGTGATTGTCCCACATGCCAAGTGAAGTGTAGAAATTTTGAATAATTTCTACCATGTTTTTCACCTCTTGTTTGACTTGATCAACGGTGCAAAAAGAATGACCATCTTCAACAGTGATAGCAATCACACGCTGCAAACCTCCGATTTCGCCTGGTTTTTCATCACGATATTGTTTTTCTGATTCCATATAGCGAATTGGCAGGTCGCGATAAGAGCGAGCTTTGGAAGCAAAAATCTGAGTTTGATGAGGACATTGCACGGGTTTCATCACATAGTTTTGTTTGTAGTGAGAAGTCACTTGAAAAAGTTCTGCGCCGAATTTTTGAGCATGGCCTGATTTTTCATAAAGCTCGATTTTGGCCAGGTGAGGAGTGGAAACTTTTTGGAAACCATAACTGCGGCAAACTTTTTCAATGTGTTTTTGCAGTTCGTCTTTGATGATAGTTCCATTGGGAGTGAAAAGTGGCAGCCCTGGGCCAACCAAATCTGAAAAGCAAAATAAATCCAATTCTTTGCCAAGTTTGCGATGATCTCTTTTGGCAGCCTCTTCAATCAAGTTAAAATATTTCTTGAGTCCTTCTTTATCCTCAAAAACCACGCCATAAATTCTTTGCAGTTGTTGATTTTTTTCATCGCCTTTCCAATAGGCGCCGGAAATTTTGGTCAACGCGAAAGCTTTGAAATTGATTTCGCCAGTTGAATTCAAATGCGGCCCGGCGCAAAGGTCAACCAAATTCCCTGATTTATAAATCGTGACGGTTTCGTGGCCAGCTTTTTGCAAGTCACTGATAAGTTCCAGTTTCAGCGGTTGGTCAGCTTTTTTGAAATGTTCCAAGGCTTCACTAATGGAAATTTCCGCTTTTTCAAATTGATGTTTTGCTTTAATGATTTCTCGCATTTTTTCTTCCAAGAGCGGCAAGTCTTCCGGAATCAAAGTGCGCGGCAATTCAAAATCATAATAGAAACCATTTTCAATGGCCGGCCCAATGCCCAATTTGGCCTCTGGAAACATTTCCAGAACTGCGCCAGCCAGAACGTGAGCGTTAGAATGTTTTAATAGTTCAGATTTTTTTTCATTGTTTTGCATAATTTTGATGACCTACGAATCTACAAATTGATTCATCTCCTCCCTTTGGAAAAGGGAGGTCGGGAGGGATTCGAAAAATTTTCTTTATTTAAGTCAATCTTTCAAATCCACCTCAATCCTCCTTTTCTAAAGGAGGAAGAAAATGCAAGTTGGTACATTCGTATAAGATTAGTATTTTAGTGGGGTTTATAAAAATAAAAAGCCTCAAACAAAATAGGGCGGAAAATTAACTTTTCCTGCATCGAGTCCATGACTTTCGTCAAGGAGGTTCCACTCGATTTCCCGAATTATTTGGGCACTTTGGGCGCTTGTTCGCAAGCTGCTGAAGCGGAGATTTTTGCCTTGGTGGCAAGCCGGTTGGTGGCCAGCAATCTCATTAAATTGTCCTTTTAATATAAGCCTATTTCGATTATATGGCAAGATTGACAATTTTGCAATTAGGGTGTTTAATGTCTTATTGGTTGCGGTTGCAGTCAATATGAAGAATTTTTATAAATAGCACATTAAAAATCAAAAAATAAAAAGGAAAAATAGCCATGCCTCATCAGCTATTGAATTCAAAAAAGGAAATCAGAAAACAACTTTTAGATAAGTTGGAAATTGGAGCAGTCCCATTGAAGGATATCCTAAGATTATCTCAGATGGAATTGTTGGTACTTTATGAAATTTTCTTTGAATTTTTTTTTGGCGTAAAAGCCTCTTTTTCTGCTAAGCTTTTGTCTGCAGATCATGATTTCATTGTGTGTGTTCCTTCTGACAAAATACTTCCAAGTGAAATTGTGTATCAAAAGATGGAGGAATTTTTTATGGTTGATGGCGACATTGAGCTAGACAAATTTAATGGAAGAAGAAGCTACACGATGGACAAAAATTACATTTTGCGAACCTCAATTGCATCTAAAGAAATTCATTCAGAAAAATATGTTAAAAATCGTCATTCCCAGCTGGTGACTTTTTTGGAAGCTCAAATTATCTGGTTATTCTATCATTGGCTTACCAGTTTAAAGTTAGATCAAGATACAATGATTGTGACCAGATCCCTGGATTCAAGAGGTAATTACATGATTTTAGACTGTCTGAATTCCAAGGTTTGTAGTTGTAATTTTGCTACTTTTGGGGATTTAAGTCTTTTTCGCACGCGAGAAATTATTTGCAAATATTGAAAACTAAAAGGGGAGAACATTGTTATGCCGCATCGTCAATTATTTTTGGAAAAAGTTAACAAGAAAAAACTGTATCAAGAATTTAAAGAACAAGGTAAGCTTACTGAAAAAAGGTTGCATGAATTGCCAATATGGGAATGGCTAGCTTTTTGGGAACTTTTTTACGAGGAGATCGGTGTTTTTGTTACATTCTCAAAACACAATTTGGTTCCAAGGGCTAGTCCTGAATTTTCGTGGGTAATCTGCGCTCCTCCCAATCGCATGCTTTTTAATGCAATTAGAAAGAAATGTTTAAATAATGAGGATGCGCATTATGAAAATCTGCTGAAAGTTTTAAGCAGAATCATTGATGAGGAAGAGCCTTGCGTGGGAAAATGTTACATTCTGCGTGTTCAAAAACTTAAAACAAGTAAAAAAAGCAGAGTTGAAAAAGGAGAAGTGGCTACTGAGGGACTTAATCGTGGGAGCTACTTCACATTAAAAGTCTTTATTTACTGGCTAACTGGTTTACATTTAAACTTTGACAGCCAGTTTCTTTAAAAAGCATTTAGCTTAAATCGTCTTGTGTCTATCATAAGGCGGTTTTTTTTGTTCTATATCCTATGATTCTGCTATATTAATTCCACCGTCCCTCCGGCGATGATGTCTTTTATTTCATCGAGCACGTTCGGTTGGCTTTCGATAGAAAAAGGCGTTTCAAGCTTGTTGGCTTGGTGATGGAGGAAAACTTTGCACTGTCCGGCTGGGCAGGTGTTGAAAGTTTGAGAAAGCTTGCTGATCATTTCCGAATTAGCATCTTGAGGAAGGGTCACTATTAGCTTGGTCAGCTTTTCAGGCGTTAGCTTTTTAGCTTCATAGGAGTTATAGTTTGTATCCTGACTGTTGTTCATTGTTCGCTGATTGTTGTCTGTTGAATTTTGGTTATTGTATGTTGATTGTTGATCATTTATCCTGCCTGCTCCGCCAGAAGGATTTTGGTGATCGTCATTGTTTTGGCCGTAGGTTTTTTTGGTGGCTTCAACTCGCAGATAGTTTTCGATTTCGCTGCGGTCAAGATTGCGGACTTCATCGCAAATGAGTTTGTAGGCGCCATCTTTGTCGGAAAGTTTTCCTTCGGCAATAATCATTTTTTCTTCTTCCCAGGCGCTGGCCATTTTTTCCAACACTTTTGGGAAAACCAAAATTTCGATTTTACCTTTCATGTCTTCCAGCATCACAAAAAGCATCGTCTCTTGGCGCTTGGTCAGGATCTTTTGCACTTTTTGAATGACGCCACCGACGGCAATTTTTTGGCCAACCATTTCTTTGGAAAGTTTGTCCAAGGGCACGGCCACTTTTTCAATGTAGCTTTGATATTCACTGGCGGGATGACCGCTGACATAAAGACCTAGCAATTCTTTTTCCCATTTGAGTTGTTGACGCTTGCTGGCTGGCTCAGCTTCAAGCAATGGCACAATTGGAGTTTCCAAAATTGCTTCGCCAAAGAGGCTGACTTGGTTGGAGTTTTTTTGTTTCTGAATATTTTTGGTGAAAAGCAAAATTTGTTCAATGCTTTCCACGATTTGATTTCTTTCTCCAAGTTCATCCAAGGCGCCAACTTTGGCCAGGGCCTCGATGGATTTTTTGTTGAGATCTTTGGTTTGCACACGCTCAAGAAAATCAGCCAGGGATTTGAATTTTCCGCCTCGTTTGCGTTCAGCCACAATTTCGTGAGCAATCATGTGCCCCACATTTTTGATGGCATTAAATCCAAAACGAATTCTTTGAGAACCATTTTCTTCTGTAATCACCGCAAAATCTTCAAAACTTTCGTTGATGTTTGGCGCCAAAACTTCGATGCCCATTTCGCGGCACTCGCTGGCTTCGATGGCGATGCGATCAATGTTGTCTTGGTCAGAAGTCAGTAGGGCGGCCATGAAAGCGGCTGGGTAGTGGGCTTTGAGATAAGCTGTTTGATAGCCGATAATGCCATAGCAAGCGGCGTGGGAGCGATTAAAGCCATAGCCAGCAAACGGTTCAATGAAAGAAAAAACTTTTTCTCCAATAGCCTTAGTGCTCCCATTGGCGATGCAACCTTCCACGAATTTAATTTTTTGCTCCTGAATGAGTTCCATAATTTTCTTGCCCATCGCTTTGCGCAGCACATCGGCTTCGCCCATCGTGAACCCGGCCAAATCGCGGGCGATTTGCATCACTTGTTCTTGATAAACCGCCACGCCATAAGTGTTGGCCAAAATAGGTTCCAATTTTGGATGGACATATTTGATTTTGCGCCCGTGTTTGCCAGAAATGAAATCTGGAATCCAATCCATTGGTCCTGGGCGATAAAGCGCCACCATGGCAATAATGTCTTCAATCACAGTCGGCTTCAAAAGTTTCAAATATCTTTTCATGCCGGAACTTTCAAATTGAAAAACGCCGGTGGTGTGACCTTCTTGCAAAAGATGGAAAGTTTGCGGATCATCAATTGGGATGGTGTCAATGTCAATTTCCACGCCGTGGATTTTTTTGGCGATTCGCAAGGTGTCTTGGATGATGGTGAGATTTTTGAGTCCCAGAAAATCCATCTTGAGCAGGCCAATTTTTTCCACATAGGAAGATTTGGTTGAAGAGGAATATTGGGTCACTGTGCCTTCACGCGAGCCAGTGATGTTTTGGATAGGGGAATAAAAAGTCACGGGCTCCTTGGTGATCACCACGCCGCAAGCATGCATGCCGGCGTGACGGATGACACCTTCCAAACGCATGGCGCTGTCAATCAATTTTTTGGCTTCCTTATTATTATGATAAAGTTCTTTGAATTCCGGCACTTCTTCGGTGGCTTTTTTGATGGAAGTGAACATCGGAATCATTTGCGAAGTCTTGTTGCAAAAATCATAAGGATAGCCGAGAGCGCGGCCAGTGTCACGGATGGCGGCTCGGGCGGCCATGGTTCCAAAGGTGATGATTTGAGAAACGTGATCGTTGCCATATTTTTGACGGACATAGTTGAGCACGTCGTCGCGACGGTTGTCAGCAAAGTCCATGTCGACATCGGGCATAGAGACTCTTTCTGGATTGAGAAATCTTTCAAAGAGCAAATTGTATTCAATCGGGTCAACGTTGGTTATGCCAGTGAGATAGGAAACAAAACTGCCAGCCGCGCTGCCGCGACCTGGGCCAACCACAATGCCATTGTCTTTGGCCCAATTGACGAAATCTTGCACGATCAAAAAGTAAGACGCATAGCCGCATTTTTCAATCACGGAAAGTTCATAGGCCATGCGGTCTCGATGAACATTGGTGATTTCTTCTGATTTGTATTTTTTCTCCAAACCCTTGTTGCAAAGTTCCATCAAATATGTCATCGCAGTGTGTCCTGCTGGCACATCAAAATGTGGCAGTTGAGTTTCGCCCATCTTGAGTTTGAAATCGCATTGATCAACCACAAGCTGGGTGTTGGCAAGGACTTCTGGATGGTCAGGAAAACCGGCCAAGACTTCCTCGGGAGAGCGCAGAGACAAATCAAAATCCATCAAATTCATGCGATCAATTTCATCAACTTTGCGGTTGGTTTGCACGCAAAGCAAGATATCTTGGGCGCTAGCATCTTCTTTGTTGACATAGTGCACGTCGCAAGTGGCCACCACTGGGATGTTCAGCTCTTTCCCAAGTTTGAAAATTCCTTCGTTAGCAATGGCCTGATTGGAAAATTTGGTGTGACTTTGCACTTCCAAGAAGAAACCATCTTTGTCAAAAATATCCTGATATTCCAAAGCCAATTCCTTGGCTTTGTCATAATTTCCCATCACAATTTGCGAAGGAATTTCTCCTTCCACACAAGCGGAAAGCCCGATGAGGCCTTTGGCATATTGGCGCAGAACTTTGCGGTCAATGCGCGGTTTGTAGTAAAAGCCTTCCAAGTGCGCGATGGAAACCAGTTTCATCAAATTGTGATAGCCTTCTTCGTTTTTGACCAACAAAATCAAGTGATGACGTTTGCGATCTTCTGCAATCGGGTTTTTGCTGTGCAAATCGTTGGGGGTGATATACATCTCACAACCGATGATTGGTTTGATACCTTTTTCTTTGGCCTTGATGAAAAGTTCCACCGCGCCATACATCACGCCGTGATCAGTCAATGCAATGGAATCCATGCCTAGCTCCTTGGCTCGATCCATCAAATCGTCAATCTTTCCCAAACCGTCAAGCAGGGAATAGTGGGAGTGAACGTGGAGATGAGTATATTTCATAAAATTAATTTGAAATTTTTAATTTGAAATTTGAAATGTCCGCCCTAGGCGGATCAGCCCTTGGCTGAAATTAAAAATTTTAAAATTTGATATTTGAGAATTGTTTAAAAATTTTAAATTTAAAATTGAAAATTAAAAAACCACACTATAAATAGCGGGCTATAAAATACGCACAGTAATAATGATAGAATCAATTGGTTTCATGGTTTTAGTATCTTCATCCCCCAGGGACTCAGCCATTGGGTTTTGCAAGATATTTTAGTAATTTGATTGTAGCATAGTTTTGGAAAAGAGGGAATTTAAAAATTATCTTCTGGCATTTTGCCCTATAAAAAGGTTAAAGGGCTCCACATCAAATGATAATGATGAGAGCCCTTTTGGGTTTGTGGTTTTTAAGTTGAACAATAGGATGACTCAGCTTTTTTTAATTTTTTTCAAAGTTCGAATCCACTGTCGCATGTGCACAAAAGACAGAAGACTACCTGAAAGAAAGGCGATTTCAGCGGGGATAATCGGCCAGCTGTTACTGGATGAAACCCAATTTGCAGAGATTGCAAAAAAATGAAATGTTGCTGAGAAGCAAAAAAGGGAAAAGTAGGCAAGAGCGAATGCTTTGTTGCTTTGGATGCTCTGCTTTACGAGCATATTAATCAGCTCTTTGATTTCTAAAGTCGTCATTGTTAATCCTTCTTGGTTTTTGTGTGAGTGAAAATGGTTAAGGGCTCGCATCGTTAGATTTGAGCCCTTTTGGGTTTAATCGACCGGTAATTTGTACGTCATGGTGACGATTCGCGGTTCGATATACTGTGGCGATACTTTCTTTTTCACAGGATCAAGCATTAAAATCCAGGTACCTTCAGCACTCGCTGGTTTGAAAAGGCCATTCGGATCAGCCTGTGGCACGACAGGATTATCTCCACGATAGTTCAGCTCATCATAGTTGGCTATTCGCTGAGGACTTGTAAACTGTGTTGCATACGGGATACCATAACCGATTGTTTGCCCAAGAAATGTCAGTTTCCCGCCAAGTGAAGTATTGCCATGTACAATAACCGGATTCATATTCTCCAGATAAGTGTACGTTACAAGGCCATCCTGATCGCATAGCTCGATGATGTCCTTGAGAATCTTTTTTTCGCGGAAATTTTTAATGGCTGGCATGCTGACCTGAGCGACACTCTCCTGAAGGATCTTCTCCTGTTGAATGCGCTGTGTCTCATCGGCAGTCTGTGGTTGTTCTGACTGTTTTGCGCAACCATTCAATGTAATCATGAGAAATAGCATTCCCACGATCCCCATAAAAAATCTTTTCATGTTTTTTCCTTTGAAATGACACCCTTATTATTTGAAACAAGGGTGTCGTGTTTGGTTGAGGCTAGAATTGTGAACCCATTACTGCGGATTTTGCAGCAAGCTGTTTGGCAGCTTGAACGGCGACACGACGATCCTTGGTTCGATATAAAGCGGCACTACCTTTGTACCGTTAGGATCTTTCATGAGAACCCATGTACCCTCGGCTGATGCCGGAGCAAACAAGCCATTTGGATCAGCCTGTGGAAGATTATAATAACCATGACTGGACTTCCATTCCAATTTCTGCGGATTGGTGTACTGCGTCGCATATGGAATACCATAGCCAATCGTTTGTCCAAGGAAGATCAGTTTGCCTGTAACCTCACTGACGATATACGTGTATGTAACGAGACCGTCCTGGTCACGAAGTTCAAGAATATCCTTGAGAATTTTCTTTTCCCGGAAGTTCTTGATTGCAGGCATTCCAGTTTGGGCAGACCCTTCCTCAAGAATCTTTTCCTGTTGCTCTCTTTGAATATCATCACTGCTTTTTTTGACGGCGCAGGACGATAGCAGGAACATTGAACAGATAGCTACAGGTATCATCCATGAAAAATATCTTTTCATTTCTTCTCCTTTTTGGATAATAGATTGATTTTTATCGTGACATTGTTTGCTCACGCTTCAGTTCATCGATGAAAGACCTCAAATCTGGTGTCATGGCATCTTCTGGAAAATCAGCGGCACGATGAAGGATAATTGACGCCAAGGCGGCTTTGCCGGCAGGATCTGCTTGCACATACTGAAACTGCATATTCTGCAATTCCTGAACCATGCCTTGCCGATAGGCCTTCGTTTGTTCGAAGACTTCTCTGCGTGCAGCTTCTTGTTTTGGTGCCCAGAACCTGTAAATTGCAAGGTCACCACCGGTGGCCAGAAATCCAAGTCCATAAGACATAACCAAAAACAAAAGAATTACTGGTATAGTTCTGCCAAGCGTCCAGTAGCCTTCGCGCTCAACTTCCCGTACTGTGTTCCTGTATTCACTGTTCATAACTACCTCACTATGTTTTATTGTTTGTTTGCATGCCTGCGATCACCATGACCGCATTTTCACGGGAGCGAATTTCGTTTCAATGAAAATACGGTCAGCAAAAAGCAGAGCGTCAAACAAATTAATTGTCAAGAAACTTAAACTTGAGCATTGCACACTTTAGAACTTTTGTCAAGTTTTTGCCCCCAAAAACGCCGAAAAATACCTAAAATAAGCCAAAATCGTTTTTGAAATTTGCGGCTGAAAGATAAGTTTTACTAAACATTGCAAATTGAGTCATATGCATCTGGTTGCAATGTTACTGGTCGGCTTTTTTGCCACAGCATTGGTCAATTCGTCGCAATTGCGATTTTTTGACTAAAATTTTGGCAACAAAAAAACCGACATTTTTGATGTCGGTTTTTTTATAATACTTTTAATAAAATCAACTCTTTTATTTTCTTGGCTTCCACATACCCCTCCCTTGCTTGAGCGAGAGAAAATTCAACATAGTCATCGGGGTAGCGAGATTCAATGTAAAATTGATCCAAGGTGCTAGCACTCTCAAGCAATTCCTTAAAGTCCTGGTCAATATTAATGCATTCGATGATGAGTGTTTTAAGACTATGAATTTTTCTGACGTGTAAAGCGTGGTGAGCCAAAAAACCTTTCAAATATTTTTCGCCTGCTTGTTGCGCATGGAAACAAATGGAATTTGGTGAAATATTATCTTCATTGATAATCGCTTCAATAACGGCTAGATCTTAGTCTGCTCGCAAAAACCAATTTTTGACATATTCGGTAGGCATATTTTTATTGCAAAACAATTAACTCACGCTCAGGAAGCTTAATCGAAAGTTTGCTGCTTGGGTTTTCATAAATTGCCTTACCGTTTCTGAGGATATCTTCCAGAAAAAGATTTTGATTTTTATTGATGCTATTTTCAATTTCCACTGGTGTATAGACAAGTAAATCCATTGGCACTGCATTTTTTGCTAGTTTTTCTTGTAAAGCTTTTTGGCGCTCAGTTCTTTTTTGATTGCTGTTTTGCACAATCAAAAAATCCACATCACTATCATCAGTTGGCTTTCCCCAAGCATAAGAACCGAAAAGAATAATTTTTTCCGGTGCAAATTCTTTCACAATCTGATCTTTGATGATTGAAATTTCTTTTTCATATTTACCCATAATTATATTATACAAAAAGCAAGCAAAAATGCAACCATTTCTAATTTTCTCAAAAATACCCTATACTGAGTTTATATGGAAACTTCAACTTTTATTTTGGAAAAAGATTTTGCCAGTCAGGGCTTCACGCATGTCATTGGCACTGACGAGGTTGGTCGTGGGCCGCTTTGCGGACCGGTGGTGGCGTGTGCGGCGATGTGCAAAGATCCGAATTTTGAAATTCCGGAAAATTTGCAAAAGCAATTTGATCTGATCAGAGATTCCAAAAAACTTTCCGAAAAACAACGGGAAGAAATTTTTGATTTCATTGGTGAGCATTTTTATCTTGGCCTGGGACTTTGCGACCATGAAACAATTGACCGCATCAACATTTTGGAAGCCAGTTTTTTGGCAATGAAAAAAGCGGTTTCGGAACTCAACCGAAACATGGAACATGAAGCAGAAAACATGGAACATAAAATAGAAATTGCAAAAAATGAATTGTCTTTGCGAGAGTGTAATCGCTCGAAGCAATCCAGGACGATGCTCAGTTCTGGATCGCCACGCATTTCTGAGTACAGAAATACTCGCGATGACGAAAATACTATAAGTGATGCTTCATGCTCCATGCTCCATGTTCCACATTATATAATTCTAGTTGATGGGAACAAAACAATTCCAAATCTTTCAATGGAGCAATACGCAGTGATTGGGGGTGACAAATTGGTCAAATCAATTTCAGCTGCTTCAATTGTGGCTAAAGTGACGCGGGACCGGATGATGAAAGAGTTTGCGCTTTTGTATCCGCAATATGGACTGGAAAAACACATGGGTTATGGCACAAAGGTTCATATGCAGGCTTTGCTTGAGCACGGACCTTGCCCAATTCACCGCAAATCTTTTGGACCAGTCAAGCGAGCATTGAAAAATTACTAGTTAATATAATTTATTTTTAATTTTAGAATTTATAAATATAATTAGTCTATGTTTGAGCCTAAATTTGAAAAAAAGAATATTCAACCAGCACTAGAACAATTGGCAACAGAAAAAATCAAAAAAATTACACCAATCAGTGAAACCTTGAATACTTTAAGGAGTGAACATTTGAAAGAGGGAGTGGCCCCAATAAAGGCTTCTGTTTTAAGTGCGAAAGATTACGTTGAGTTTGCTAAGAACAAAGATTCCAAGCATGCAGCAATAAATATGGTAAAAATAATGCAAGAAGGAATTGAAATCAACTATTATGGAGAACCAGAGGAATTAAGAAGTAGCGGGATGATAAATCCTGAGAAGAAGTCTTATGTTA
Source organism: uncultured bacterium (assembly GCA_903861715.1). GTDB lineage: Bacteria > Patescibacteriota > Minisyncoccia > Moranbacterales > GWC2-37-73 > CAIPMZ01. The sequence continues at coordinate 15,035 of CAIOVI010000052.1, read as the reverse complement.
TTTCTGATTGCGATAGTCGTGATAAGTGGTCGCTTAACTATAAAAGTTGTGTCGGCACAATAATGGTTGGCAGTAACAAGGAGGGTAAAAATATTTCAAGCCTCAGTCATCAGGATTTTAAATATATATTGAATAATCCTGCTCAGTTTAACGAAGACATGCGTCAATCTATAAAAAAACTCGTAACTTTAACCGAAGAAGGAACCAGGGACTTTGTTATCTTTGGTGGTAAAAGATGGTTTCCTAAGGAGTATCTTGAAAGTATTGTTCTTTTGGGGAAAATTTGCAGAGAAGAGATGGGATTTAATCCTGTTGTTATTTCGGGGCCTATCTATAGAGCTAATTATCCGGCAGAAGTTTATTTTGAAAATGATAGCAGGAGAATGTTTTTAGTTAGGCCGAAAGAAGAAGAAAATTCTTATTTGCAAAGTTTTTTAGCTTCAGAGATTGAAAAACAACCATGGTATGAAGAATTCAAAGTTGGTTGACGCTAGTAGTAATTAAGCTTATATCGTCGCTTAAAATAGGCGATGATTGGGGCTTGCTAGAAATAAAAATCCGTGTTAAGCTAGTCATTGATTATATGGGAGAAAGTCAGGATGTGGAAATAGGCTATTGACCATCTAACAATGTAACAATTTAGCAATATAATTTTATGTCAGTACCAAAACAACGACACACTAAACAACGTCGAGATGCCAAGCGCGATCGCTTTGCGATTGCACCAATTGCGACTCAAACTTGCCCAAAATGTGGAGGCGCCAAGCTTGCTCACCGAGTTTGCCAAACTTGTGGAACCTACAAGGGCAAGGAGGTTATTGATACGTTAAAAAAAGTTTCAAAAAAGAAATAAGAATATTGTGATGGCGCCCCAGCACCAAATTCCGAATCTCAGTTAGTGTTATTTTGAATTTTTATGTGCGGGAATCGCCTTCGGCTTTGTTTTAAATAAAAATAAAATTTTTGAAAGAATTGGTGCGGGACGCTCATGTTTGTAGTCCAGCCCTTTTCAAAAGAATAATCAGGTTTTTTTATTTGCTATAGATGTTAACTTTGAAGTTGGTTTTGTATCTGTAAACAAATAAAAGGGCTGGAACAAACATGGCGAATAGACATCTTCAACGCTCGGTGGCAATGCAAGTTCTTTTTGAATGGGATTTTCAAGGTCGTCATGATGAAAAGATCGAAGAAATTATCACACACAACGTGGCTGAATTTGCACCAGGCATGGAACATTGCGAATTCACGCAAGCCTTGGTTGCAGGTGCGCTCAAAAATCGCTCCACCATTGATGCGCTCATTGAGAAATGCGCTCCAGAATGGCCTTTGGATCAAGTGACCATTATTGATCGCAACATTTTGCGTTTGGGGATTTTTGAATTGATGCATGGAAATTATGACGAAGTTCCACCCAAGGTTGCCATCAATGAATCGATTGAATTGGCCAAGGCTTTTGGCGGTGACAGCAGTGCGCGCTTTGTCAACGGCGTCCTTGGAACCATCTATCGCGAAATGGGCGAACCAATGAAAGACGACACAAGCAAGAAAGATAAGGAGAAAGTTGCTGCTGCTGAAGTTAAGGAAGAGAAAGTAGTTGAGGAAAATAATTAAGTCTTTTAAAATCTCAATTCCAAATGTCCAATGTCTAATAAATGACTAAATTTCAAAATTCAAAAAGAAAAATTTTTGGATTTTGAGCTTTTGATTTTGTTTGTCATTAGTTCGCCAGCTGGCGAATTTGGATTTTGGATTTTCAAAACGTATGGTTCAGTCTTTGGCCAAAAAAATCGGGGTTTCTTTCGAGGACATTTCCTTGCTCAAGCAAGCGGTCACGCATCGGTCATATCTCAATGAAAATCGCAGCTATGAGCTCAACCACAATGAAAGGTTGGAGTTTTTGGGCGACGCTGTGTTGGAACTTATTGTGACTCAATATCTTTATGGACATTTTTCCAATCCTGAAGGGGAACTGACCAGCTGGCGCTCGGCCCTGGTTAATGGCGAGATGCTGGCCAAAGTGGCGCAGGAAATTGGGGTGGAAAAATATCTTATGATGAGTCGCGGTGAAGCCAAAGATGTTGGCAGGGCTCGGCAATATTTGCTGGCCAATGCCTTGGAGGCTATCATTGGAGCGATTTATCTTGATCAAGGTTATGACGTGGCCAAAGAATTCGTGCTTTCGAAAGTCGTGGTCAACCTGAAAGAAATTTTGGAGAAAAAACTTTATCTTGATCCCAAGAGTTATTTCCAAGAAAAAGCGCAAGAAACGAACAAGCTGACGCCATCTTATCGGGTGATGAAAGAATGGGGCCCTGATCATGACAAACACTTCGTGGTGGGCGTATTTTTGGGCAGCGAGCTGGTGGCCGAGGGTGAAGGAAATTCCAAACAAGAGGCGCAACGTGAAGCAGCCAGAATTGGTCTGGAAGTAAAGGGTTGGATTTAGGTTATGAAGCATGGAACATGGAACACATAGACACAGCAAAAGATACAAGAGACCTGCCTGCCTACCTGCCTACCGGACAGGCAGGCCGGACAGGCAGGCAAGATACAATAACCAAACAAATTCAGACAAAGATTCGTCTTTGCGAGGATGTAATCGTCCGAAGCAATCCAGAGCCAAACTTGGTCATGAGTGGATCGCGATGACGGAATATAAAAAGATACCCTTTTATTTAAGCTCGCAATTTTTGTGGGTTTTTGAAAATTAAAATAGTTTGCCTTGAGCGGGGAAGAGGAGTATAATTTAGGCACAAATAAAAAACTTATCTCGCTGATTTTACTAAACAATTTAATCAAAACAAAATTGTAAAAATCAGCATCTTATACCAACTTAACTTAATTCATTTCACCTTGTAAGGGACTAAGTCCCCTATTGGGGACTTAGTCCCTTTGCGTGAAGTAGCACTGATTAAGTTAATTCAGTATATTGGGGCAAGGTGGCATAGCTAATAAAAAAATAAAAAAATAAGTTTGTCTTTTCCTGGAAAATTCACAACTTATTTAACAGGGTAAAATGTACGATATCATCATCAAAAACGGAACTGTTATTGATGGCACAGGCAAGAAGAAATTTGTGGCAGATTTGGCAATTCAAGATGACAGAATTGCTTTCATCGGAGATTTGCACAATGAGCGGGCAAAAATTGAAATCAATGCGGCTGGAAAATATATCACCCCTGGCTTTGTTGATGTGAACAATCATTCGGACACTTATTGGCGAATTTTTCTTGATCCGACTTTGGAAAGTTTGCTTTATCAGGGGGTGACAACCATCATTGGTGGAAACTGTGGCTCTTCGCTGGCCCCACTGGCCAATCATGAAGTCATCCGCTCCATTCAAAAATGGGTTGATATCAAAAAAATTAGTTTCAATTGGCTCAGCATGAAAGAGTTCTTGGCTGAAGTTGAGCAGAAAAAATTGGCTCTAAATTTCGGAACCTTGGTTGGTCATGGCACTTTGAGAAGAGGTTTGGTGGGCGATGAAGTTCGTGACATTAGTCCAGCCGAAATGAAATCCATGAAAAAAATGTTGACGACGGCCATGAAAGAAGGCGCCCTGGGTTTTTCAACTGGTTTGGTTTATACGCATGCTAAGTTGGCTTCCTCAAGAGAAATTGCCGAATTGGCAGAAATTGTGAAAAAATATGACGGGGTTTACACCACGCACATTCGAGGTGAAGGCAGTGAGCTTCTCAGAGCGGTTGAAGAAGCAATTCGCATCGCCAGTGAAACGGGGGTTCGCCTGCAAATTTCGCATTTGAAAGCAATGGGCAAAAAAAATTGGAAGCTGATGGAAGAAGCTTTGAACTTGATTGAAACTGCCAGAACGGGTGGGCTGGACGTGCATTTTGATGTTTATCCTTACACCGCAACTGGTTCAGTGCTTTACATCATTTTGCCTGACTGGGTCACTGAAGGCGGCAGAACAATGATGCTTTCGAGGCTGAAAGACGTCGAAACCAGAAAGCGGGTTCTCAAAGAAATGCGTCAGAGTGATTTTGACTATTCAAAAATAAATATTTCAATTTCAGCTTTGGACAAAACGCTCAATCGCAAAAGCGTGATTGAATTGGCTGGAATTCAAAGCAAAACAGTGGAAGAGGTTATTTTGGATATTCTGATTGCAAGCGATGGCCAAGTGGTCACAACGATGGACGTGCTCAGCGAAAAAAATGTTGACAAGGGCGTGATGAATCCTTTTTCCATCATCTCTTCGAATGGCTCTGGATATTCCGTGCAGCATCAGGAAACTGGCGAAATGGTGCACCCTCGCAATTTTGGAACTTTTCCTCGCGTGCTCGCTACCTATGTCAGGGAGCGTAGTGTGGTTGGTTGGGAGGAGGCAATTGCCAAGATGAGCGGCAGACCAGCTCAAAAATTCGGACTTAGTAATAGAGGCATTTTGACTGAAGGGAATTTTGCCGATGTGCTTGTTTTTGATCCAGAAGTAATTCAAGATTTGGCAACAGTTGAAGATCCTTATCAATATAGTCAAGGCATTGAATATGTTTTCGTCAATGGCAGATTAACTTTGAAAAATGGTGTCATCACCGATCAGCGAGCTGGTGAGGTTTTACGCAGGAAGACATCCTTATTTGAATTCTAAATTTTAGTAATCAGTAATTAGTAACTAGTAATCAGAGAAATGAAGCTCTGCCTTTTTTAGTTACTAATTACTGATTGCTAGTTACTAATGATCTATGGATTTATCTTTTTTTAAGAACAAAAAAATAACCGTCCTAGGACTGGGTCTGCATGGTGGCGGAGTTGGCGTGGTTAAATTTTTGGTGAACAGCGGCGCTCAGGTGATTGTCACGGATTTGGGTAGTCGCGAAAAACTGGCACCATCTTTGGAAAAATTAAAGGGCCTCAAAAATATCAAATATGTCCTTGGCCAACATCGGGTGGAGGATTTCACTAATGTTGATATGGTTATCAAGAGTCCGGCTGTGGCTTGGACTGACAAGCACGTGGAATTGGCGCTGGAGAAAAAAATTCCAGTAGAAATGGACTCGAGTCTTTTTTTCAAACTGTGCAAAAACAAAATCATCGGTGTGACTGGCACCAAAGGCAAAACCACCACCGCAGTTTTGATTTTTGAAATTCTCAAAGCGGCTGGCAAAAATCCGGTTAAAGTTGGCATTGGACAAGTTTCCGTGCTGGACAAACTGTCAGCGCTCAAAAAAGATTCCGTGGTGGTTTTCGAACTTTCCAGTTGGCGACTTTCAGCCTTAGGCAGGGCCAAACTTAGCCCTCAAATTGCGGTGTTCAAAAATTTGATGCCCGATCATTTGAACTACTATGGCACCATGGAAAAATATCTGCAAGACAAAAAATACATTTTTGCCAATCAAAAACCGCAAGATTTTTTGGTGCTCAACTATGACGACGAAAAATTGAAAGAAATTTCCAGCCAGGCGCCTTCCCAGCTGGTCAAATTTTCCTATGCGCCACTCAAGAAAAGCAAAAGTGTTTTTATTGAAGATGAAAAAATTTATCTGAACAATGGCATCGATATCATCGAACTGATTGCAGTCAAGGACATCACCATTCCTGGTCGGCACAATTTGTCCAATGTGTTGGCAGCTATCGGGGCGGTGTTTGCATGGGGACTTGCTCCCTTGGAAATCAAAAAAGCTTTGCCGAATTTGAAAGGCCCGCTTCATCGTTTGGAATTTGTGGCCGAGGTTGCTGGAGTCAAATTTTACAACGACACCACCGCTTCCATTCCGCAGGCAGCTATTTCAGCCTTGCAAGCTTTCGAGCAACCAATCGTGTTGATCGCCGGTGGCACTGACAAGAATCTTGACTTTGAAAATTTTGGCAAAGAAATTTCTGAAAAAACCAAGCAGGTAATTTTGCTGAAAGGCAATGCCACGGAAAAAATATTTTTTCAAATCAAAAAATATGCCAGCAAGGATTTTTATGCAGACATTGAAATTGTTGACTCGATGGAGAAGGCTGTTTCACTTGCCCGAAAGTTTGCCGAAAAGGGCGACGTGGTTTTGCTTTCGCCCGGTGCTGCCAGTTTCGGACTTTTTTCCAATGAATTTGACCGCGGGGATAAATTTCGGGAGGCGGTGAAAAATCTCAAATAGTCTTTTAGATATGATAAAGCCCCGAATCAAAATTTAAATTCGGGGCGATTAAGTAAAATAATCGATGATTTAGAAGCCCAGGAGTTCTTTTTCAAAAACTCCTCTTGTTCCAGGAGGTGCGATTTTTGCCACTTCTCGCATCATTGCATTTGATAGCCATTGAAATTGATCTTGTTCTTTCCCTGGCACTTCAGAAACAAAATTACTCCATTTTCTTGGCTTTCTAAAACGCAATGTTACTGGGGCAGGAGTGAGAACTTCTACAATACGGTGAAAATCATCCCCAGGTTTTCCAGATGGTGGCACCATGTTATGAATGCCATCAATGTGACAGGCTAAAATCAGTGGATCCTGGCCTGTTTTTTTGGCAACTACATATGGCACATTGGCTGCATCTGGGCTTCCCCAATGTAATTGTCCGTCGTTATGCCAAGAACCTTCTGCAAAAACAGCTAAAGGCACAGCATTTTCTGCCATCCAATTTAGTGCGCTGGCGTTGTGTCTTCTCATTTCGCCTAAGTAGCCTTGAGTTCTAGCTTCTTCTGCATACCTGTCACCAATAACAGTAATCATATTTGATTCCAGGGAAAATGTCAGCATGAGGGGATTATTATAGACTCTTCTGCCAGCCACCCAGGTCAAAACAAATGAGATTGCATCTTCAGGTGGACGCTTGGCTAAAAGTTTTTCTATTTCTAAGTTCAAGAAAACGCTATCAGCGACAGCATTGTGATTCATAACAAAAATAACTCTTCCGCCACTGCAATAATGCTGGACAGCTGAGAAAAAGTGTTCTTCTCCTTCGATAGGAGTCGGACCCTCGGGCAGAAGATGCTCCATCAGGAAATGGGCCAAAGCTCTTGATTCTGTGGTAGACTTGATAGCGATCCCTAGTTTTCCACGCAAAGATTTTTCTTTTTTATGAGCCTCTAAGATTAAGCACTTTAGCTTATCTTCTGACCCATTTAGATTTAAGCGTTTAGCTAGCGAAGGCAATTGTTCGATGAAATATGGCAGAAGATTTTCTGCAGAGTTGGTGTTTGCTTGGCTTGTCATGGCAGGGTGGGCTAGATTGTTAAAGAGGAGGATACAATTATTCAATTTTTAGCATAAATTGGATTGTCAGTCAAGGGTAAAATTTTCATTAGCTAAAATATTAAAATTATTGACAAAGCAGTTATTGTGGCGTTTAATAGTCTTAACTTGAAGGTCATTAGAAATCCTCATTAAGGTTCACGAAAAACGTGAACTCAAGCAGTCTTCTTTAACAGTAAAATACTAAATATAAAATGGATGAAACAAAATCGTTAACGGGACAAAAGTTGGCTGCTTTTATAACTGAAAAATTTACTAATTTTTTAAACTTGGGAGATTTAAAAACAATAGAAGAATATTCAGATGACTTAGTTGTTTTAGCCAACAAGTCAGGATGGCAAGACTTGGAAAGTATCGAAACAAAAATTGAAGATTTTTGTTTTTGGCTTCAGGACAATGCTCTTCCCATAATTATCGCTAAGCATAAGGCAGGCGAAATCAATGAGGAAATGGATATGGAAATACGATTTTGAAGAGTTTTTTTAAAAATTTCATTTCAACGAAAATGAAAAAAGTCGAACACATAAAACATGGTTCGGCTTTTTTCTTTGTCTGATTTTTTTGTGACAGAAGTCTGCGGTCGCAGAGATGTGTCGCGTTTTATTTTTGAAAATTTTTGTGACAGAAGTTGACGGTCGACAAGATGTGTCACGTTTTATTTTTTTGCACATCGGTATCTTAGTGGGGCCTTAGTCTTTTGATTTGCGAAATTTGCCAATTTTATAATCCAAAATCTAAATTCTAGAATCAGCTCCCAGGGCTTGAAATTTAACCTGAATTGAAATATACTACCTTTATAGGCTTAGGGGGTGTTTTAAGGCTAATTAATGGCTAAAATGAGCAATAACTAGACTCGTAATTTAATTTTTTTTGTCATTCTGAACTCCATAGCGATGCCGCATGGCTGTCGTGTTTCAGAATCTGCTATTTTTATTTCAGAAAGCTGCCTGCATACGAGATCCTGAAATAAATTCAGGATGACAGGATGGTTGCTTGCTGGTTTAATTCGATTTATATGGAATATTTTGAAATTCAAGGCGGGAAAAAACTCAGGGGTGAGGCTATTGTAAACAGTTCAAAAAACGCAGCTGTGGCTTTGCTGATGGCTTCTTTGATTAACAAAGGCAAAACGGTTTTGAAAAATGTGCCTCAAATTGAAGAAGTGAATCGGTTGATTGAGGTGATGGAAAGCATTGGCGTGAAATTTGAAAAAAATGGTCGCGACCTGACCATTATTCCGCCCAAGAAAATAGCCGTTGAGAAAATCAATCGAGCAGCTGCTGAAAGAACTCGTTCAATCATTATGTTGATTGGGGCCTTGGCTGGACAGCTGAAAAGCTATGTGATTCCGCAAGCTGGCGGATGTCGACTTGGCAGTCGCACCATCAAACCGCATTTGTTTGCTTTGGAAAATCTTGGTGTGAAAATCAAAGTGCAAGCTGGCGGTTTTGCGGTCAGTGTTGGAAAACTACTTTCTGGCAAAAATATCGTGCTTTATGAAACTGGCGACACGGTGACGGAAAATTTGCTGCTAGCTGCGGCTCAAACCAAAGGCAAAACCGAAATTCATTTGGCTTCTTCGAACTACATGGTTCAGGATCTTTGTTTTTTTCTGGAAAAATTGGGTGTCAAAATCAAAGGCGTTGGCACGAGCAATTTGGAAATTGAAGGCGTGGACAGCATCAACAAGGAGGTGGCATATGAAATCAGTGAAGATCCGATTGAGGCAATGTTTTTTCTTTCCCTTGCCGCCAGCAGTGGCAGTGAGCTTTTGATCAAGCGCTGTCCGATTGATTTTTTGCAACTGGAACTTTTGAAATTGGAAAAAATGGGTTTCAAATATGAAATCACCAAGCAGTATCTGGCTCGCAATGGAAAAACAAATTTGGTTGACTTGAAAACTTTTTCATCCAAGCTCGTGGCCTTGGAAGAAAAAATTCATCCCTTGCCGTCTTCCGCTGGCATCAACATTGATAACTTGCCATTTTTTGTGCCGGTGGCCATTGTGGCCAAAGGCGAAACCTTGATTCATGATTGGGTCTATGAAAATCGGGCAATTTATTTCACGGAACTGAACAAGCTCGGCGCTAAAGTGAAACTGATGGACCCACATCGAGTTTTGATTGAAGGACCCAGAAAATTGACCGGAGTTGAAATGACCAGCCCGCCAGCCCTGCGTCCGGGGGCTATCATTTTGGTGGCAATGTTGGCTGCCAAAGGAAAATCAGTCTTGAGGGATGTTTATCACATTGAAAGAGGCTATGAAAATCTGGTTGAAAGATTGCAGAGGTTGGGAGCAGGGATTGAGAAGAAGAGTAAATAGTGAACAGTAACTAGTAATTAGTAACTAGTAAAATTATATGGGAAAAGAATTTAAGCATGAAGCATTGGAATTAACTGAAGATAAAAGTTTGGTTTATACTGCGATGTCAAAACATTTGTTTTATTATCGCATGCATATTTCTAAATATGTTATTGAGCAACATAAAGTTCCATTGAATCCTTTTATGATTTTCGATTATTTTTTGCTTGATAGTGTCGACCGCGATTTGGTCAGAGAAGGGAATAATAATCTCGTGAAAAGATCTGATGAAATCTGGGTTTTCGGAGCTGTTTCAGATGGGGTGTTGGCGGAAATAAAAATTGCCAAAGAAATTGGGAAAATTGTAAAATATTTTAAAATCGAAAAACCTCATAATATTATGCCCATAGAAAATGATGAAGTTGAAATGGAAGAAGAAGTTGCTGAGTTTAAAAATGAATTGTAAAAAATGGAAATCCCGCAACAAATTCATGAGAGATTGCGGATAATAAATTGTTTTGTTAAACTAAACGCCTATCAGCTTTATTAAAATATACTCAAAAGTTTTCAGCGTCGGTTCAGTGTCTCCGACCTGAATCGAAATGGTTCTGGAAATTAAGAAAAATGCGGTTCAAGTCAAAGACATTGAACCGACAAGATTTAACTTTTTTATATCATTATGAAAATCACAATTTGTTCAAGCGTGGATTTCACGCCAAAAATTATTGAGCTCAAAAAAGATTTGGAAAATTTGGGACATAGTGTTAACATTCCATACTTCACTCAGCAGATTATTGATGGCAAATTGACTTTTGAGGAATTTATGACTGCTAAGGCGAAAGATGGTGATATTCTGATGCGAAAAGCGCAAGACGTTGATTTGATAAAAAGATATTGGGACTATATTGAAAACTCAGATGCGATTCTTGTTTTAAATGAAAGCAAAAAAGGCATTGATGGTTATATTGGTGGCAATGCGCTGATGGAAATGGGTTTTGCTTATGGTTTTGGCAAAAAAATATTTTTATTCAATCCTGTTCCAGCGCGAAGCGAGCGAATGCATTATGTGGATGAAATTATTGATATGAAACCAATTGTTCTAAATGGCGATTTGAGTGGTTTGAATTTCTAAAATGTCATCCTGAACTTGCCTGTCCGCCTTTGGAGGGTTTCAGGATCTCAGTTACGGGCAGTATTGTGAGATTAAGAAAATAGATGCTGAAACAAGTTCAGCATGACAAAAATATTGAATATTGACTTTTGATTATTGATTCATCTGAAATCCCGCAACAAATTCATGAGAGATTGCGAATAATAAATTGTTTTGTTAAACTAAACGCCTATCGGCTTTATTAAAATATACTCAAAAGTTTTGCTAGCGAATTTGTGCGGGATGCTCATTTTTCTAGTCCCGCCCTTTAGGCAAGAGTAGTAGCTGTATTTAATTTGAATTTATTATGCTTCGTCTTTTATTTTAAAATCAATAAAGGGCGGGAAGAAAAATGGCATGTTTATACGAAAAATCGGAATTGATTTGGGCACGGCTAACACCCTGGTTTTTGTCCCAGGTAAAGGCATTGTGATTAATGAGCCATCGGTGGTGGCTGTTTCGCCGACGGAAAATGTGGTTTTGGCGGTGGGCAATCAAGCCAGGGAAATGCTTGGCAGAACTCCAGACAATATTATTGCGTCTCGTCCCATGAAAGATGGTGTGATTGCAGATTATCGCGTGACGGAAGCGATGCTCAGATATTTCATCAACAAAGTGATGGGCAAAATCAGAATTGTGCGTCCTGAGATTATGATTTCCATTCCGGCGGGTGTGACTTCCACGGAGCGACGCGCGGTGATTGATGCAGCGGTCAAGGCTGGGGCCAAATCAGCGTATGTGGTCAAAGAACCCCTGCTGGCTGCTATCGGCGCTGGCATCCCAATTCACAACGCCCAGGGCAATATGATCATCAATATCGGCGGTGGAACTTCGGAAATTGCAGTGATTTCTTTGGGCGGCATTGTGGCAGCGCACAGCGCCCGCGTGGGTGGCAATCGTTTTGATCAAGCCATCTCAGACTACATCAAAAGAAAATATGGCCTGGCTATTGGTGACCGCACGGCTGAAGACATCAAAAAAGAAATTGGCAGTGCCATTGGACAAGTCAAAGAAGAGCATATGGAAATCAGAGGCCGCGATTTGATGGGCGGGCTGCCAAAGACAATCAAAATTTCTTCCAATGAAATCACGGAAGCGCTGCAAGATGAATTGCGCGAAGTGATTAACGCCATCAAAAAAGTTTTCCAAGAAACTCCACCGGAATTGGCCGCGGACATTATGGACAAAGGCATGATTCTTTCCGGGGGTGGAGCGCTGCTGCGAAATTTGGATCAACTTATCACCAAAACAATTGGCGTGCCTTGTTACGTCGCAGATGATCCACTTTTTTGTGTCATCAAAGGGATTGGAATTGCGTTGGATAATCTGGAAGTTTACAAACGCACCATTATGTTAGCCAAGTAATCGCGTAACTCGTAACGCATAACGCAAAACGTGAATTTGTTTCGTTTCACGCTACGAGTTTCACGCTCCATGTTATGCGGATTGGTATCGACGGTTCTCGGGCGTTTTTGGAAAAACGGACGGGAATTGAGGAATATGCATATCAAGTTATCAAAAATCTCAGGGATCAGCTGAGTTGTTTTGAGGTTTGCTTGTATCTCAGAAAAAATCAAACCGTTGATTTTGAAATTCCTGCAAATTGGAAAATTAAGGTTATTAACTGGCCATTTTTTTGGACCCAAGGCGGGCTTTCACTGGAAATGCTTTTTCATCCAATCGAGGCGTTGTTCATTCCTGCTCACACAGTGCCACTAATACACCCAAAGAAAACCGTTGTCACGATTCATGGTTTGGAATATGAATTTTGCCCCCAGGCTTATTCTCTTTGGGAAAGAATTTACATGCGAGTCTCAATCAGAAAATCTTGCCAATGGGCAAGCAGGATAATTTCAGTTTCAGAGAATACTAAGAAAGATTTGATGAAATTATACAAAGTTACAGAAGAGAAAATCGAGGTGGTGTATGAAGGATACGAATCATCTAATCATTTAAACATCAAAACATTTAAACAGGATACAGAATGCGAATCCCTGTCTTTGCGAGCTTGTAATCAAGCGAAGCAATCCAGGGCGCTATTGAAAGCTGGATCGCCACGAATTTTCGATTACAAAAATTCTCGCGATGACGAAGAATGTTCCATGTTCCATGATTTGTGCTCCACGCCTTTCTTGTTATTCCTCGGTCGCATTGAAGAGCGAAAAAATGTTGAAAATATTATCAAGGCTTTTGAAATTCTGAAAGAAAAATACCAACTTGAACATAAATTAGTTTTGGCAGGAAAACCCGGTTTCGGATTTGAGAAAATCCAAAACAAGATACAAGAAACAAGATACAATAACCAAATTATTTCGTTGGGATTTGTTTCTGAGGAGGAGAAATGGGAGCTTTTGAAAAAGGCGGAAGTTTTTGTTTTTCCGACGCAGTATGAGGGTTTTGGCATTCCAATTTTGGAAGCCCAAAGTGTGGGTTGCCCAGTTGTAGCCTCGAACAATTCTTCCATACCAGAAATCACGTGCCCGAAGGCTAAACCTTCGGAGCACCGAAGGTTGAACCTTCCTGAATTTTCCGCGCTCTTGGTCAATCCCCAAAGTCCCACAGAAATCGCTGAAGCTATTCATGAAATAATTTCAAATCAATCTTTCAAAAAAGACCTTATTGAAAAAGGTCTTGAAAATGTGCAACGATTTTCCTGGGAAAAATGCGGAAGGGAGGTGGCGGAGATTTTGGAAAGGTAGGAACGGCAGAAATAATTCAAGTCGCAAGTTAACATTTTTCATCACCATTAAAAATAGCCACATATTCTTGATAAATATAGACTTGCCCATATTTTTTGTGCTTATCTTTCGGTGCTAAAATTTGCATCTCAATGAATCTGTTGACAACTGCTTGAGCCCCAGCCCGAGTGAACCCAGTCCACTTTTGGATGATATCGATGGTTACAATTGGTTGACTGTATAATTTTACTAGAACAATAGTCGCGCTTTCCGAAGCACGCTTGCCCAGTTGCTGAACTTTCATGGTATCTTGTTGGCGTAGTAGCGTTATTTTTTCGACAATACTGATTGCCTCATTGGCGATTTCAATAATACCATCAAGAAAAAAGTCTAGCCAGGCAAAAATATTTCCATGGTGATAATTGAAAAGTTTTTCATAATAAAGTTGCTGATGTTTTTTGAAAAATGAAGACAGAAATAAAACAGGCTTTTCCAGATAGTTTTCTTTCCAAAGATAAAAGGTGATCAGCATCCTGCCAGTTCTTCCGTTGCCATCCAAAAAAGGATGGATCGTTTCAAATTGCGCATGAATAAGTCCTGCCTTGATTATGGTCGGTATGGTATCGTTGGTATGGATGAACTTCTCCAAATCATGCAGTGCATTTTGCATATCAGCAACAACTGGAGGCACAAAACTAGCATTGTCTGGACGCGTGCCACTGATCCAATTTTGACTTTTGCGGAATTCACCTGGGTCGGAGAAGTGAGTTGCTCGCGCCTTGTGCATCAATTGTTTGTGCAATTCACGAATAAAGCGGAGTGTCATCGGGAAATTATCGTCGGTCATCCTCTTCATTCCATAATTGAGTGCTTTGATGTAGTGCAAGATATCATCAACATCAGCTGGCATATTTTTCATATCAAGTTTGACTGCGGCGGTGATGGCATCTATCATGGTTGCTTTTGTTCCCTCGATTTGACTTGAAGATGCTGCATCTTTTCGTAAATACATCAAAAGAAAAAAATCGCAGTCGGGTAAAAGTTTAGTAATCCCATCTAACTTACCTAGTAGCCGAGTGGCTTCGGTGTTCTTCTTTAATATTTTTTGGTCAAAATTAAAGCCTTCTCTTGGCGGAAAAGGTGCGGGAGTAAAAGCTTTAAATCCTTCTTTTTGGCTTACATTAAGCCCAATTTTGATGTTTGGCATAGTTTGTTGGCATCTATTTTTAAATGTATACAAAGTATACTAGCTTGTATGCATTATGTCAATAGTTGGATACAAACTTTAATTAATGACTAGAATAAAAAGTTCCATTATTCTAACAAAAGTTCTTTAGCTAGAATAAAGTTATGTAGATTTTAAAAAAGACCTCATTTAAAAAGGCCTTGAAAATGTGCAACGATTTTCCTGGGAAAAATGCGCAAGGGAAATAGCAGAAATCTTGATGAAATAAATTTTAGTATTTTTTATATCCGCTATTGATAAAACTCCATCAATATTCCTATATGTATTTAAAAACCTCACTCAACTTCTCAATAGTCTTTCGTATTCTTTTTCCTTGCTTATCATTTTGGTTCTTCGGGAAATGTTATGGGTAAAGTTCCAACTTTCCACAATGGAATAAAATTGCAACTCGGTAATTTTGGAAACTTCTAAATCCTCTGGCGTTGGCTTTGATGGATTGTATCTTGGAATTCAACCCTTCCGT
>CAIOVI010000051.1 GCA_903861715.1 uncultured bacterium | reverse complement strand
TATGCCCTCTTCTGCTTGAAAAAAAAAATTTTTTTTAATGATACGGCGACCACCGAGATCTACACGTACTGACACACTCTTTCCCTACACGACGCTCTTCCGATCTCTCCACGGGGAATTCGCAAACGTAGCAGGGCAGATAATTTTTGCTTGTCCGGACTGACATATTGCAGAAAAATTTCTTGGCCATCGGAAGCGGCATAGTCAATTCTGTCTAGAATTATTTTCTCTTTGACGGTGTAGCCTTCCCTGACTTCACGGCAACGAATGCAAGGGCAATTCGACTGGGGAATGATGATTTGACGCAGGTTGGAAACTGTTGGGCCGGCAACGATAGAGCAGGTTGGCACATCTCGAATCAGACGAGCGATGCGGACATAGGGCACGATTGCTTCGTTCTTGATTTTCAAAACTAGTTTTTCAAAAACTCTGTTCGTCAGGGGTCTATAATTTTTCAATTTTTCAGCGTGACACATCTTGTCGGCCGTCAACTTCTGTCGCGTTTTTGAATTTTGTTTTTTCCAAATTTCATAAAGCGGACTGTCTTTCAAAATGACCGTTGGGTAGATTTTAAGCATGTCTGGCTGAAATTCAGGGCCCTGAAAAAGCCTCCTGAACATCTCAAAATCGCGCTTAGGGGTCGACCCTGGCAGCCCTGGCATCATGTGATAGTTCAGCTTAAAACCGGCATCCTTGAGCATCTTGGTGGCCCTGATGGTGCTTGCAGTGAGGTGTCCACGTCGATTTAACTCCAAAACATCGTCAAAAATGCTTTGCACGCCAAGCTCCACGCGCGTGCAACCCAATTGGCGAAAATTGAGGATTTCTTTTTCGTCGATATAGTCCGGGCGAGTTTCCAGAGTCAGGCCAATGATTCGATGTTTAGCCTGCTCATTTTTCTTTTGCTGAATTAATAGTTTTTCATCTAGGGACTTTATGGTTTTTACTTTTTTTGTTCCATGTTCCATGCTCCATGTTTTATTTTTTCCGTATTCATTGCACGCTTGAAAACATCTGGTGATAAATCTTTTTTGATAAGCTTTCGGCAGATAGGAAAAAGTTCCGCCCATCACAATGAGTTCAATTTTGTCAGTTTTGTGACCATTCAGCTCCAGGGAGCGCAAACGATTTTGAACTTGCAAATATGGATCAAAATGCGAATCAATGGCGCGCATCACGGCCGGTTCATTGGAGAGATAACTTTTCGGCATGGCTTTTTCGCTGGGGCAATAGATACATTGTCCAGGACAAGGGTAGGCCTTGGTCAATACTGCTACTACCGCAACACCAGATTGAGTTCGGATGCGACGACTGAGCAGAATTTTTTCAAAAGCTGGACTGGGTTGGATGATTTTTGCCGTGACCAATTCATTGTAGCGATCGCGTAAATCAGCATTGGTCGGAATCGGTTGCTGGTGATCTTTGGAAAGTTTTTTCTTCAGTTGCAAAAACTGCTCCTGGGTTTCCGGAAGCTCGTCAATGGCTGCTTTGATGTATTGATCATAATTTTTTTCCATATCCTTAAGCCTAATATATCAAGGCTTAATAAGCAAGGTATTTTTGAAGAGTAGAGCTTGAAAAAGTGGCCTAGTTGCTTTGTTGCGTTGGCCTGCTTGAGAAAAATAGTTGGCTTGACAGTCAGCGGATATTCCTGTATACTAGGGTTAATTGTAAGTGTCTTACTGGTTTTCGCCTTTGGGGCAAAAATTAAGAGAGGAGGTCGCCTTACAAAGTAATTAGAACAAAGCGAAAACTATGGCAACAAAACTATACGTTGGAGGACTTCCTTATTCAACTTCGGAAGACCAACTGAAAGATCTTTTTGCTCAAGCAGGAACCGTGACTTCAGCCACCATTATCATGGACAAAATGACTGGACGTTCAAAGGGTTTCGGATTTGTTGAATTGTCTTCTGATCAAGAAGCACAAGCAGCAATCGAATTGTTTGACAAAAAGGAGTACGAAGGTCGCACTTTGACTGTAAATGAAGCTCGCCCAATGGAAGCTCGTCCTCCAAGACGTGATTTCAATGGTGGTAACCAAGGTGGTTACGGAAGCCGAAACAACTACTAATAATAGTTGTTAGTCAAAGCTGCCTCATCGGCAGCTAAAACAAAAAAACACTCCGCTTGCGGGGTGTTTTTTTGTGGGATGTGTTATAATTGAAAAACAATGAAAATGCGATAGCAGTATGGCAGAAATGCCGTGGGAATATAATTGAAATAGGGTAGAAACTTTAGATGAAAGAAAAATTCAAAGAAGAACAAAATATTTTTTCAAACAAAACTGATGAGCAGCTGGTTGCTTTAACTTTGAAAAATCCTGAGGCCTATGCTTTTTTGGTTGGGCGCTATGAAGAGAAATTGCTCAGATATGTTATGCGCATTTCGCGGTCGACCAAAGAAGATGGAGAGGACATTTTGCAAGATGTTTTTTTGAGCGCCTACAAAAACCTCAACGATTTTGATCAAGCTTTGAAATTTTCTTCTTGGATTTATCGCATCACCCACAACAAAGTCATCAGTCATTTTCGCAAAGTCACGGCCAGGCCAAAAACCACCACCTATGAAGGCGACTCTAATTTGCTCAACATCTTGGCCAGCGACGAGGATTTGGCTCGCGAGCTGGAAAGGAAATACACCGTGGCAGAAGTGAAGGGGGTTTTGGAAAAATTGGATGAGCGTTATCGGGAAGTGCTGGTGCTGAAATTTTTGGAAGAAAAAGATTACAAAGAAATTTCTGACATTCTCGAAAAACCAATGGGCACCGTGGCGACCTTGATCAGTCGGGCCAAAAAGCAGTTCAAAGAAAAAACCGAGGAGGGGAGTAGTAAAGAGGAGAAGATTGGTGGCATTTAGGGTCGTTAGGGATTTTTGGGAGATTGGGGAATTAACTTAAAATAAGCGTATGACAAAAATTAGTGAAAATATTTTAAAGACGATTGAGGCGCAGCATGTTAAACCTGAGCCAAAATGGAAATTTTTGGTCAAGGATGGGCTCATTTGGTTCATGTTTGTGGCGGCCCTGCTGGTGGGAGCGCTGTCTTTTTCGGTGCTGCTGGACATTATCGTCAGGCATGATTGGGACATTTATTTTTATTTGCACAAAACTTTCTTGCAATATGTGCTGCTGTCATTGCCTTATGTTTGGATTGCGCTGCTGGCTTTGTTTTTTGCGGTGGCTTATTATGACTTTATCCATATTCGAGGTTGGTATCGCCACCGGGTTTATTTGGTGGTGCTTGCCTCAATTTTTTTGAGTTTTGGTTGCGGGCTGATTTTTTTCTTTGCCGGTTTTGGCAAGACGATTGATCGAGCATTGACCAAGAATGTTCCTTTTTATGAAAAAGTAAAAATCAACAAAGAACAGTTATGGAATCATCCAGATCAGGGTTTGCTTGAAGGCGAAATTGTTGAAGTCAAAAACGAGAATGAGTTTGTGCTGGAAGATCCTTCCGGAAAACAATGGGAGGTGCAAGATGCCAGCATTCAAATGAATAAAGATGTGATTAATCAAGGTGAAAACGTTGAGATTATTGGAGGCGAAAAAGATTCCAATGATTTCGTGGCTAAAAGTATTCGCGAGGCTGATAATGAAAGAGAGGACGAATTCATCAAAAAGAAAGAAGCTACGCGCGCCAAAAAAAATAACAAAGCACAGGAAATTGAAATTGAGGTGCAATCAGAATTGTCGCAATAAAATGGCTAATTAATTTTTTTTTAATTTGGCTAAGAATAAAAAGTATGAATCCAGAAATATTTAGGCAGGTAAATGCTACACCCAAAGAAAGAGTAGAGTTTGGTGTGGAGAGACTCAAAAAAGGTTTTAATTCTCAAGAAAAGATGTGGCTTTTAATAGAAAGAATTAAAGCTCTTGTGCAGGAACAACATTCAAAATACATTAAGATAGCCACAGAGCTAGCCAGTATGAAGGAAATTTCTGAAGAAAAAAAAGTCTTGATTGCAGAAGAACTTAAGAAGATAGAGGCAGATTTTTTTGAAAGTAAAAAATTGACACTAGAGGTAATGGACGAACTTAGTTTGAAAATTGAATTGTAAAAAACATCAAAAAACTCCCAATTGATTTGGGAGTTTTTTGATTTTCGATTGCGTAGTTTTGGGTGTATAATGGGAATAGGTTAGTTGGATGGAAATTAACTTGATTAATATTGACCAATCGTTGGAGGTTTAGCCTTCTTGCAACTCGCAGTGATTTTAATTTAAATTTAAAATTTTAAACTTAAAATTTTTTCTCTATGCTTTGGATTGTTTTGACAATTGGAGCTTATCTTTTGGGGGCGGTGGCCAACATTTTGGACAAGTTTTTGTTGGGCTCGAAAAGATTTTCATCGGCGCCAGTTTATGCTTTTTATGCTGGGATTTTTAGTTTGTGGGCAATCTTTTTTGCGCCGTTTGGGCTCAAGGTCCCAAGTCTTGCGGGCTTGGCCCTTTGTTTCGGTAGTGGGATTGTTTTTCTGTTGGGAATTTTGCTGCTTTATTTTGCGATTAGCAAAGCGCAGGCCAGTCAGGTGGTGCCAGTGGTAGGCGCCGTTTTGCCGTTGGCGACTTTTTTGATTTCGCTGCCAATCCAAAGCGAAAAGTTGAATTGGCTTCAACTTTTGGGAATCTTATTTTTGATTTTTGGCGGCCTGCTCATTTCCTTTGACTTGCCCCTCAAGTTGGGCAAAAAGAAATTTTTCAGTGGCTTTGTTTTTGCCCTTGGAGCTGGAGTATTGCTGGCAATTTCCTATGTGGCTTTCAAGACATTATCTCAAAGTGAAAATTTTGTGACTTGGTATGTTTGGACGAGAGTTGGCGGCTTTTTGGGAGCTTTTGGTTTGCTTTCAGTGCCAGTTTGGCGACGGGATATTTTGAAAAGTTTTCACCTTCACCGCAAAAACAAAAAACAAGCGTTCAGCACGGGAGGGATTTTTGTGGGCAACAAAATTATTGCTGGCCTCAGCGCCCTGCTGCTAAACTATGCGATCACCCTTGGGAGTGTGACCCTCATCAACGCCCTGGTTTCAATTCAATACGTTTTTGTGCTAATATTAGCTTGGGTTGTCTCACAAAAGTATCATCAGATTTTTGAGGAGAAGTTGCTTTTTTGGGATTGGCTGCAAAAGATTATGGCGGTTGGAATTATAGCGGTGGGAATATTTTTAATAAAGTAAAAGTTTTGCCCTCACCCCAACCCTCTCCCTGCCTACCGGCAGGCAGGCCAAGGGTGAGGGAGTGATTAGGTTTTTAAAATCTTATGAAAAAAGAAACAAAAACAAATAAAGAGGACAACTTGGATAGGACAGATGGGACGAATAAGGGCGATAGGTTCAAGGGGCTGAAAAAGTTTTTGAAAATTGTGGGGATGGTTTTGGGTTCAATCTTGCTGGTGGTCTTGCTATTTTTTGGCTATATTAATTTACCAGTTAAGGAGGTTTCCACTAAGGCGGTGATTGGCACGACTTTTTCTTGGCGGTATGCGCAAGACATTGGCTTGGATTGGAAGCAAGCTTACGTGGAGATGCTAGATGATTTGAAAATTCGCTATATCCGTTTGCCAGTTTATTGGGACAAAGTTGAAACGGCTGATGGGCAATATGATTTTACAGATCTTGATTGGCAACTAGATCAGGCCAACCAGCGTGGGGCTAAAATCATTTTGGCTTTTGGACAAAAAACTCCAAGATGGCCAGAATGCTTCATCCCGCAGTGGATTGGCTCCGATGATGCCAAGCGCAAAACTAGCTTGCTAGCTTTTGAAAAAACGGTAGTGGAAAGATATAAGGACAATCATCCAGAAATCATTCGTTGGCAAGTTGAAAATGAACCCTTTTTGGATTTTGGAGTTTGTCCGCCGATCGATCCAAGACTTGTTGACAGTGAAATTGCGCAAGTGAAAAGTTTGGACACCGCCAAGCCAATCATGCTCACTGATGGCGGCGAGGCCACGCTTTGGATTGAGCCGGCCAAGCGTTCGGATATTTTCGGCACGACCATGTATCGGGAAGTCATCAGTCCACGCTTTGGTTATTGGCGTTATCCTTGGGGACCCAACTTTTTCAAGGCTAAACAGCTTTTTGTGCGAATTTTTGCCAATCAAAAAAATGTGGTAGTGATTGAGCTGCAAGGTGAGCCTTGGATCCAAGGTTGGACAACTTCAGCGCCCGTGGAAACGCAGCTAGCTTCGATGAACGCTTCAATTTTGGCGGACAATGTTTCTTTTGCCAAAAAAACTGGCATGAAAGAAGTTTATGTTTGGGGTGTGGAATGGTGGTATTGGATGAAAACCAATCAAAACAACTCAACTCTTTGGGAGCAAGCCAAGGCTATTGTTGAAGCGAACAAGGAAAATTAAATTTTTGTTTTCTTATTTTTAAAGTTGTATAATAAAAAAGTTAGTTTTGAGTCGCTAGTCAAATAAAAGGATATTGATACCCCAGGGCAGGCCCTGGACCCTTCTGGCTCACACCGATAAAATCGGTGAGGTATTAACCTTTTGTTATCGCCGCTCACTTTGCTAGATAATAAAAAATAAAAAGTAAAAGTATGATCAGGAAACATAAACATAACATTCTTTTCGTGATAGGCTTGAGTTTGGTTTTTGGTTCGGTTTTTTTTGCGGGTAATTTTTTGTTGAGTCTGCAAAGCGGGACTGTTGCAGCTGCAAAAAATGTAGCCAATTTGGCTAGCCCTAGTAGCCACGTGGTTAGTGGCAATAGCGCCAGTAAAGCTGTAAGCAGCACTACTGCCAATATCCCAGTGACTTCTTCCGCTGGGATTATAACCACAGATAAAGCCGTGACTAATACCACGCAAGCGGTTTCTAATTGCGGTTCGGCTAATAAGGGAAAATTTTCAAATGCGCCTAGCGAAAATCTTTGCGCTCCCCCGAGTGTTTTGAAAGATAGTGTTTCAGCCACGGACACTGGTTGGCAATGGAGCTGTCTTAATCCCAATGCTCAAAAAAGTGTGACTTGCCAGGCTTCGATAATTGCAACAACGTCAAAAACGCCAACAGCAACATCCTCCTCGGTCTCAACGGTGAGCACGAATACAAGTGGAGGTGCTAAAAATATTTCAACAAGTGTTTCAAGCAGCAGCAATAACGTCGCCGCTATCGCTGCTAGTGAAATAAAATTAAGTGGAACAATAACCAAGCCAAAGGCTGGAGATGTTGTTGATGGCAAAGCTTTAGTTTTTAGTGTAACAACCACGGGCGCCTCTAAAGTTGAAATCAGTGTGGTTAGAGCTGGGGCGAGCACTTCTTTGTATGTCGGCAGCGCTGAAAAAATTTCTGATAACGCTTGGAGGCTTGCCAAGGATGGCTCTGATTTGTTGCCGAATGGAAAATATGATGTTACTGCTAAAATAAGCAATCAAACGGGAAGTATCGACAGCAGTTCGGTGACGTTCACGGTGGACACTCCAGTTGTCAATTCAACTACGGGAAATGCTACCACTACCACAACCAACAAGACTGGGGCAAACACCACAACTACAAATCAAACCAACACGAGTGCCGCTGCTTCTGAAACAGGAGTAGTCAAATCAGATACTGCTGCCAATAACAGCAAGGATGCGACTACTGTTGCTGAAAATATTAATCAAATCGATCCAAATCTTGATTCTGACAATGATGGCTTGACTGATGTGGAAGAATTGAGAATAGGCACAGATCTTCACAATCCAGACACGGATGGAGATGGATATCTTGATGGCGATGAAGTGAAAAATGGTTTTGATCCTCTGAAAGCTTCAGATGGAAAGAAAAGTGACAAAATCATGTTTCAAAGTCCCAAAGATCAAGGCGCAGTGAAGGCGGAATATAGCGTTAGCTCCGTTGCTGCGGTGGACACCTCCACCACTTCAGTGGATGCTGCCAAAAGCGACACTAATGGGAGTGCAAATTCTTCGAAGAAAATCAAATTGCAAGGCAAGGGCCTGCCGAATGCTTTCGTGACAGTTTATATTTTCAGCAATGACCCAGTAATTGTCACAGTCAAAACCAACGCTAATGGCGATTGGGAATATGTTTTGGATAAAAATCTTGAAAATGGAAATCATGAAGTCTAT
>CAIOVI010000050.1 GCA_903861715.1 uncultured bacterium | reverse complement strand
TTCTACAATAATACCCGCAGACATCAATCTTTGGAATACGCAACCCCTAGGGAAGTGCATTTTCAATAGCTAATAATTTTTAAAAATTTTCCCTCTACTTTTTCTAATTTAGCTGTGTTGACAAAGGGAACCACCATAAACGATGATAATCCTGAAGGGCCAGTGGGAGTGCATTTTGAAAGGCAATGTGCATTTCTTTTTTCTTTCCCTTCAAGATACAAAAAAGATGGTGTTATGAGATTTACAGAATCTGATCTTAGGGTGGATGTTGATGGTTACACTCCTGAGAATAGAGCTGACATCTTATTTCCCAACTTTTATAATTTTTTGTATGTGCTGAAAGATCCAATTGATATCTCGCAGCTTTGCATGCATAATGGTTGCGAAAATAATAGGGTTAAAAGTATTTTGGTAAATACCTGGGGGACAGTTCAAGAGTTTCATGTTTGCGAAACTCACGCAAAAGAGTGGGATGGTCGTTCTTGCGATGGATTTCCATGCAGAAAATAAGCAGATTTCTTGTTAATCGGGCGGCTTCCAATGAAGCTGCCCTAAACTTTTTCAAATCACAAACACTTTCAAAAGAAGTGTTTTTTTGTTGGGAAATTTCCCTCACTTGACTTTTGCTCCGTTTTTCCCTAGGATAAAAGCATAAAAAACCAGAGGTTAACCATTAATTGTTCTTTAAGAGGAGTATGAAAAATGAATAGTATAGTAGAGATTAATCAAAAAATTGAAAAACTTTTTGCTAAGAATACTGATAAAAATTTGAAAAGTTTTGCGATTATTATTTATACTGAAAAAGGTTGGGCAGCTTTGATGATGCCAGCTATATCAGCTGATAGCGAAAAAAAGCAGTATGAGATTTTTGAATTTTTTTATTCATTTGAGGAGGCAGAGTCTTTATTCAAAGAACGTACTAGTGAAGAAACTCAATTCAAAATTATTTCTCAAAAAGTTCCAGAAATTCCTGATAATATTGAAAAAGCCCTTCTTGGGTATTTTGGTCTAAATCTGGATTTCTTGATGCAATTTTTTGAACCCCCTCCTTCCTAGAAAGAGAGGGGTTCTATTTTTTAACTAAAAAATGTTTTTGTTACGTAACTTATCCGCTTATTAAGCTTGAAAAGAGGCTACAGGTTACGTAGCGGGATGTCACAAAGACCCCCAGCAAGCATTCTCGTAGTTCCCCATATCATTATATCTCAAATGATATATTTGTATTATATGAACCTGCTACGTAGCATTTTTGTTTAGGAAAAAAAGTTTAACATTTCAAAAAATATTACAAAAGTTTGCGACCGTCTTGAAAGTGTAGTATGCGATTGCAAGGTGGAACTTTTAAAGTGTGACAGAAGTCTGCGACCGCAGACTTCTGTCACACTTCTTGGGGAAGTTTTTCACTAGGATTTTTTCATTTGACTCCCAGCTTATTTTTGGTTAGGATGAAGGCATAAAACATAGTAACTTGAAATAAAAATAAGTAGTGTTTCTTTAATCATATCTGAACGATATACATCCCGGAGATGCTTATGTATAAGAAAGATAAGGAGCTAGCTTGCGCCATCAATGAATGGATTCAAAAAAGAAAACTTGGACCCTTAAAAAAAGGAGATAAGGTTAAGATCGTTGCTATCCAGGTGCCATTATCAGAGAATGTCTCTCGTAGTTATGCCAGGGTTACTATCTTTGTTAATGGCTTGGAGAAGTTTTCTGAGGACATCCCTTTGCAAGGAGAGCTAATTTTGAAAGAAACTATTTTGAAAGGCGTTCGCTTGCGTTCAAAAAATCCTGGTTATCTTTTTCCCCAATGGCAGAAAGTTTTTTCAAAATTCTGTGACATATTTTCTGCCCCCAGAAACCCCAAGGAGACCTTTCAGTGAAAGCACTGTTTTGAATTGGAGCAGTCCAATCGGATTGCTCCATGTTCAAGGTTTGAAATATTTTTAAGTCCAGAGAGCTGGGCTTTTTTAATTGGCCCATTTAATGAAATATTTAGATACTAGAAAAATATGCTATAATTCCGATATCAAGTTATGACTAAAACTTCCAAAAAACAAAAAGCAAAAATTGGACTGGCACTTTCGGGTGGTGGGGCGCTTGGGATTGCGCACGTGGGAGTGCTCAAGGCTTTGCAAGAAAACAAAATCAAGATCGATTGTATTGCTGGCACCAGCGCTGGCGCAGTGGTGGCGGCTTGCTGGGCGTTCGGAGTTTCACCAACTGCAATGATTGAAATTTCCAAGAAGCTCAATTGGCTGAAAATTTCCAATTTTGGTTTTTCCAAGCTGGGTCTCAATTCCAACAAGCCGGTGGGCAAAATCATCCAAGACTATATTGGTGACAAAAACATCGAGGATGCTCAAATTCCTTTGGCGATTGTGGCCACGGACATCGACACAGGTGAGAAGGTGACTTTTCGCACTGGCAATTTGGCGCAAGCCGTGATGGCCAGTGCTTGCATTCCGGTTTTCTTTGCGCCGGTGAAAGTTGGCAAAAATAATTTGGTGGACGGCATGTTGGTTGAAAATTTGCCTTGCTCGCCTCTGGCAGCAATGGGCGCTGAGGTGGAAATCGGCGTGGACCTGGCGGCCAAGATGGCGCACAAAAAAACCGAAAATGTTTTGGATGTGGTTAACAATGCTTATGGCATTGTGGCTCGCAAACAAAGTTCGATTTTCAAAGGCACAGGCAAAATTATCATCGAGCCAGCTTTGGAAAATTTCACTTTGTTTGATTTCAAAAATCCTGACGAGCTTATTGCGGCTGGCTTTGAGGCAACGCAAGCTGCGATTTCCGAAATTAAACGCAAGGCAACTAATCCAAAAAACAAAGAGCTCAATTCGTTTGAAAAATTTGCCAAATTTTTGGGACTCAAATAGTTTGTCGAAAATTGCATTTTAGGGAACTTAGTCTTTTGAAGCTCCTGGCACCAAAAATATGCGGTCGTCGAAAGTTGGTGCCAGTGCTGGGAGGGCTTTGGTGATTTGAAAAAGTTTGTTTTTGCTAGTTTTGAAAATAATCAACAATTTTTTCAGTCAAAAAACCGCTCAATTGAGGGGTTTTTTGGCACATGAGGTTTTGAGGATTGACAAGCTTGCCAACTTGTGCTACCCTTAAGCCTAAAAGTTATTTGAACCTCAAGAGATTTTCGCTAATCAACGTGCTTTAAGAAACGCACGGTTATGCTCAAAAGATTAAATGCCTTTCGAATAGTTTTCAACTTCTTGCTTTCGCTGGTGGAATTGTTGATTGGGGTGCATTTTCTGCTAAATCTTTTTGGCTCAGCGGGCTCTTCCAACACTCTTCTTGAAATTTTCAAACTAACGCTCGAGCAATCGGGCGTTTTTGTTTCTCAATTTGCCTTTGATCGCGAGTTGGAGGGTCCCGCAAGTTTTCTTTTGCTGGTGTTGGCTTTCATGTTTTTCAGTTTCGTGCTCATCACCGCCGTGCCAGGCATGGTGGAAAGAAAAGAAAAAGAATTGGAATTGGCGGAAGAGGAATACTTTTGATTGGGATTGATATTGCAAATGATTTAAGCCATATTAATCCTGGATTATCGTGATTTGCTCAAGGCGCAGTGAAAATAAGCGTTTGAGCCTTGCCCTAGATTGCCACGCCTGATTGCAGGCTCGCAATGCCGGTTGTTTTTTCTCGGTAATTTACTTCGCAGTCGAGAGCATGGGAGCTGAGCTCCTATGCGTAGCGGTGAACATAGTTTCTTATTTTGAAATCGAAAGCATGGCTTTTTTCATTTTGCTTGGGGTTGGCACGGGCGGAATGGTTTTACCGCTGGGATATTCCCAAATGGCACCGAAAAGCAAATTTTCGTCGTAGCGATAGCCAGCGCCATGTTTGGTGCCAGGGTCATTGGTGATAAATTCTTGAGTGGCTGGATCATAGCCAATCAGCACGAGCATGTGGGCAATGGGGCCTGGGGCAGTGAAATTGGGGTTTTTGAGGGCTTGGCCGAAAACGGAAACCAACACAAGCTTGCCATTGGCAAGCTCAGTCTTGAGATCAGCCAGCGTCACATTTTCTTTGGCGACAACATTTTTGTGTTTGAAATATTGCTGGAAAATTTTTTCCATGTCAAAAGCGTTGGTGTCAGCGCTATAGCTCAAGGTTTTGTTTTCAAAACCAATAATAGTCAAAATTCTTTTTTGCGCTTCGGCTGGCGAAATGGTTTTTTCATTATTAACCCAGCCCATGGCCATCACCATGGAAGCTTCTTCGCAGGCATTTTGAAAATTCGGATCGCTCCAATTGGCAAAAGGCGCTTGCACGATGAAGGGAACGGTTTGCAAAATCATTGGCTGCGTGGGATTAACAACTGGCTGAGTTGCTGGCTCGCCTTGATTTGCAGGTTCAGTTTTTTCAACCATTGGAGTTGTTTTCGGCTGCGCAGTTTCAGCCTGGGCGTTTTTTTGGGAAACTGAAGAATTTTTTTTCCAAGCATTCGTCAAGAAAAATCCTGCCAACAGGGCAGCTATCAAAATTAAAATAGGCAGAATGAATTTTTTGAACATATGGTTTGGTTGAAAGCTGCAAGGTTCTAGGAATCTAATTTAGAAATTTTTACTTCACTTATTTACTTTTATAGGCACGCTCATTGGCCGAAATCAATGGCCAATGGCTAAACTCGCGGTTGCTCATATTGCCTAAAAAGCAAACAAGCTCATAAAAATAAGAACCATAAATTGCGCTTGCTCCCTTTCAAGTGCTTGTTTTAATTGTAGCACAAGCAGTTGCACTAAATGCTACAACTGGTTTGACTTTTTGGTTCTTTTTACGTCCCTTCGGAATATGCTATAATAAGGTCATGAAAGGCAGCTAAACATTTAAACATAAAATCATAAAGTCATTTAAACATCTAAACATTTAAACATAAAATCATAAAGTCATCTAAACATAAAATCATGAAGTCATTTAAACATAAAATCATAAAGTCATTTAAACAGTTAAACATTTAAACATAAAATCAGCTAAACATCTA
>CAIOVI010000049.1 GCA_903861715.1 uncultured bacterium | reverse complement strand
TGCTTGCACAGCCGCCAATAGTTGCACAGGTTCTCTTAGTGAAAGCAGACCCACGGCCGAATGCACCGCTCAAAGCATTCCTTGTCCTTCTGTTCCTAAAACTATCCAGTGTCCAGGCTGTCCGCTCAGAATCAAACAAGGCGGCTTTACGGAAGTTAAACCTTAGGCGTTGATTTTAATTTCAAAAAAACAGAAGCTTTTTTTTATTTCCTTTCCTTGAAAAGTTTTTGATTTTTTTGCGTAATAGTTTATAATTGGAATATGATTTTCTTGATTTTTTAAATTTGAATAACTCCGTCGATTGTTCAATTTTCTTAATTAAATAATAAAACAAATTTTAAAAATTAAAAACAAGCAAAATATGAGATTTTCAAAAATGTTTATTGCTGTTGGCGTTTCAGCAACGGTGATCATTGTGGCGGTGGCTGTTTTTTCGGTGTTTCGGGTCGCAACTACTATTCCAGCTGAGCAAGTAGTGGCAGGTTCCAGAAACGCTAATGGGCAAGCCAGGCCTAATGCTTCAGAAGTTCAAGCCGGGGCAGCCTCAACGGCGGTTGAACAAAATGTCAAACCGATTGACACCAAGGTTGGCTCGGTGGCAGGGGTTGATTTGAGCGGGCTGGCTAGTGATGCCAATCAAACTGCTGCAACTTCTGCGCAAGACGGTTCTAGCGATGTCAAAGACATCTCTGCTAGTAGTCAAACAATTAATTCATCCATTGATTCAGTTAATAATCCAATCCAATGAAAAAAAACAAAACAATTTTCAATTTTGTGGTTTTGGCAGGGGCCCTTGTTAGTCTGGTGTTAGCTTCAGTTGTTTCAGCTGAAACAACCAGTAACTCAATTCCCGATGGGCAAGTTCCTTCTAATTCACTCAGAATGAAGGGAATCAGCGCTGTTCGTCGTCAAAATCAAGATCAAGGACAAAATCAAGCTCAAAATCAAGGACAAGAACAAAATCAAAATAAGGGTCAAGGTCTCGGGGCAGCCACGGCGGGGGTTGGCAATCAAAATTTTTGCACCAAGTTTGACACTTTGTCGCAAAAATTTTCAGCCGACATCAAAACCAAAGCTGTTGATTTGCAAGGCAAAATAGGCACTGAAAGTCAAAAAGCTAAGGCCAATCGTCTGACTGCTGACAACACCTTGAAACAAGACAGGGCCAATGGTGTTCAAAATCGCCAAGTTATTTATGCCAGACTTAATAGCAAAGCCACCACGGATGCGCAAAAACAAGCCGTGGCAACTTTTCAAACCACGCTGGAAGCAGCTGTGACAGCCAGGGAAGCAGCTGTTGACGCAGCTCGCACAACTTATCGTCAAAGTTTTGATCAACTTGTCTCTCAACATCAAACAACTGCTGACACAACCCTGACAACTTTTCAAACAGCAGTGCAAACTGCCATTGCGCAAGCTTCCAGCCAATGTGCTGGGGGAGTTGCGCCAGCCACCGTGCGAGACACTTTCCAAGCTGCTATGCAAGCTGCCAGAAGTGCTCGTCAAACTGGCACTGGCAAAACTGACAGCATTGCAACGCAACTTCAGCAACTAGCACAAACCAGAAATGCTGCCATCCAGTCGGCTTTGCAAACTTATCAAACTGCGATGCAAGCTGCCGTTGGCACCCTGAAAGTTGCCTTTGGGCAAAGTGCTACCGCAGACTCAAGTGCTACCACACCTGCCGCAACCAACTAAGCAATATGTTTCAAAAAAGCAAAAGATTTTTTTCAATCGCAGCGCTGTTTTTGAGTGTGCTATTTTTTTCTGGTTGCTTAAAATCACAAGTGGAACCAGTTGAAAAAAAATCAATGCAAACTTCTTCAATCTCGCAACCCGAGGAAATTGCCAAACAAAAAACTTGCCCGGCTGGATTTGTTTTGGTTTTGGGCAATCCAAAATATGCCATGGAAGATTTTTGTGTGATGAAATATGATGCCAAGTGCGCTAGCGTGGAAAATCCAGTTCAGGGAATTGCGCCAGCTGCTGGCAGTGCGTGCTCGGGCTCAAAAGATGGCAAACTCGAAGGGGTTTATAAAAACAACGGCAAAGATTGCAGTTGTCGTGGTGACAAAAAAGTTGTTTCCACGGCCACCGGTTTTCCGATTACTTTCATTCCTGCCATTGGCAATGGTCAGGACAACGCCAAGGCTTATTGCCAAAATCAAGGTTGGCATTTGCTGACCAACCCAGAGTGGATGACCATTGCTAGAGATGTGGAGCAGGTCAAGGAAAATTGGTGTGACAAAGATGGTCGCAATTGCGGCTTTGAATCAGGCACGGCTGGGAAAATTTTGGTCAACGGGCACAACGATAGTGACAATGAAATTTCAGCCAGCGACAGCGCTCGGGGAGCCTTGGTAGCTAGCGATGACAGTCAACCTTGTTTTGGCACAACCACGGACGGCACCAATGTTTGCGGCGGCAAAGGTTCGCAAAAAAGAACGCTGCAACTTGGCAACGGAAACATTCTTTGGGATTTTGCTGGCAATGTTTGGCATTGGGTGGACGCAACAATTGCCAGAAAAGATCAGCCCAAATCTGAAAGCAAGGGCGCACTTGATCACGGCTTCATTTGGAGCGATTTCACTCCTGGGTCACTTCCTAGTGTGATCACGGAAAATGGTCGCTCGCCAGCTTTGGGCTATGATGCGTTCAGACCTTCTGATCCAACTTGGAATGCCAATAATGGCGTGGGCAGAATTTATCATTTCAGTGGCCCTGCTGATAATAATTTCACCCAATATGGATATATTCGGGGTGGCAATTGGCGACATGGCTATGATAGTGGAGCTTTTTGTGTTCATCTGAGTCCGCCCTTGGACCGAGCTAACATTGATGACGTCGGTTTTCGTTGCGCCGTTGCCCCAGAGTTGAAATGATATTTCAGCGTTCATTATATCAGCGTTCATTATGTTGACTTTAACTATTTTTTAGTTTAAACTTAATTATCTAGCAGCTAAAAATTTACTTGCTAGATAAAAAACTTTTTATTAATTAGAAAAAGTAAAGAAAAAATGAATCCCCTCCGTTGTTTTTTAAAAGATGCTCCAGGAAATGGAGCCGGATCTGAGAACCCCTCAGGTAATTCTCAGGAAGGTGACTCTGAAGCTGGCAGAAAACCTTCCCCAGAAATTAGCGTAGTTGACCTCAGTAACAAGGGTCTCTGGCGCTAATGATTATTGATTTTTTTGACGCCTGCTATTTTCTGAAAGTAGCAGGTCGTTTTTTTATGCATTTTTTCTCTTGAGCAAATTTCTGCTTAATGATAAGATTGGGGAAGTTGAAAACTTTAATTTTTAGGGTTGTTTTTTAATTACATGGATAGTCTCAGAAAAAAAATAAAATCTCCCAAAATAGAACACATCGAACAGTACAATCAAAAAGTCAGACTGGTTCGTGATCAATTTGAAGTGCCAGCGGAAACCGTTGATTGTCAAATGGAAAATCAAATCAAGGGCAGCAGCCTTAGTGGCAAGCTAAAAATTGTGGCTCTTTTTGTGGTGGTAGTCTTAGTTGTCGGCGTGCTCTTTATCAAATTTAACACGGCCAGGGCTGCCTATTTAACAGATAATGTTTTGCGTCCAATTGTTGGAGACAAGAACATTGTTTATTTGGAAAAGATTTTTTTTAATGCTTCTGATTTGGCTGAACGCGTCACTCACAACAGCGCTTCTGACAAGCCCCCAGTTTTCAACGAGCAAGGCTCGCAAGAAAATATCTTGGGTGGGCAGCTTAATTTGACCCCACTTTCCGTGATGGGCGATTCCAAGCCCCTTGTTGGTGAAGGTGAGTGGAAAAATTTGCCAGTTGGAATTTTTCCAGACAAAGAGGTGATGGCGCACACTTTTTTGCGACCTGACCCAGCCAGATCATATGCCATCACCACTATCGTGCAAATTGACAAAAGTGTTATGCGTCTGGGAATTGTGGCTGGCACCAAACAACCAGGCGGGCCAGTGGGAAAGCCTGGGCCAGGCGTTGTGCCCAAGGATATTATTAGCAATGGAAAATTGATTGCGGCTTTTGATGGTGGCTTCCAATATAAAGATGGAGCTTACGGCATGATGGTGAATAACAATATTTATCTGCCTCTCAAAAGCGATTTGGGCACTATTGTTGGCTATCAAGATGGTTCGCTAAAAATTGTAAATTACACCGATCAGCCATTGGGCGACAACGTGGAATTTGTCAGGCAAAATTGTCCCATTCTCATCGAAAATGGCGACGTGGCCGCTGGAGACCCACGCAACAAAAAACTCTGGGGACGCTTGGCAGCTGGAACAGTGGACATTTTCACTTGGCGTTCAGGTTTAGGTCTGACCAAGGAAGGCAATTTGCTTTTCGCAGTTGGCAACAATTTGACGCCCACCACTTTGGCCGAAGCGCTCAAAACAGCTGGAGCAGTCAATGCCATTCAATTGGACATCAATCCAATTTGGGTGAGGTTTAATATCTTTGATTATGTTGGCAATGGCAAATATAATTCGACGCCACTAACCAAGGATTTGCAAGATGGATCGCGGCAATATCTCAATGGTTATGAAAAAGATTTTTTCTATCTCTATGCAAAATAAAAAATTAAATTCAACCTCGCCGAGTCTTTTTGGGTTGTTGCGGCGCTATGCGGGCATCATCATCTTGTTGGTGGTGCTCACAATTGTTGCCAATGCGCTCAGTGTGGCGGTGCCAAAAATAATTGCCCTTGCCATTGACACCTATGCCAAAGGCAATTTTTTGATGGTTAAACTTGCAGGGGAATTTTCTTTGGTAGCGGTAGGAATTTTTGTTTTCACTTATTTACAAAACGTTGTCCAAGTGTTGGCTTCGGAAAGAGTTGCGCGTGACTTGCGCAATGACATCATGGCAAAAATTTCTGTGCAACCTTTTGCTTATTTGGAAAAAATCACCCCCGCCAAGCTTTTGACCAATTTGACTTCAGACGTTGATGCGGTGAAAACTTTTGTCTCAATGGCAATTTCTTCACTGGTAGCTTCGGCCTTTCTGATTGGCGCAGTGGCAGTGCTGCTGCTGATGATGGATTGGAAATTGGGATTGGCAGTGCTAGCCGTGATGCCCTTCATTGCCACTGTGATTTTTTTTGTGCTCAGCAAAGTTCGCAAACTTTTCATCAAATCGCAAGAAGCCATCGATTGGCTCAACAAAGTTATCAGTGAAAGCATTTTGGGAGCAGCGCTGATTCGCTTGCTTGATTCGCAAAACGCTGAAGCTGAAAAATTTTTGGCAGCCAACACTCAGGCTAAAAGCGTGAGTCTGAAAATTTTGGGTTTGTTTGCCAGTCTCGTGCCGGTCATAACTTTTTTCACCAACCTGGCAACTTTGATCATTGTGCTTTTGGGCGGGCATTTTGTGATTGTTGGAACGATGTCTTTGGGAAATTTTACTGCGTTTAACAGTTATCTGGCTATTTTAATTTTTCCAATTTTGATTATTGGTTTTATGAGCAACGTGATTGCCCAAGCTCAAGCTTCCTATGGTCGCATTTTGTTGGTACTGGGGGCGCCAATCGAGAAAAGAACGGGGGGTCTTAAAGCGACTTTGCGTGGCGAGATTGAAGTGAAAAATGTTTCGTTGGAATTTGAAGGAAAGTCAGTGCTCAAGGACATTTCCTTCGCCGCAAAGGCTGGCGACAAAATTGCCATCATTGGCCCAACGGCGGCTGGCAAAACTCAACTCCTCTATTTGCTCACAGGACTGCTGGAACCAACGAGCGGCGAAATATATTTTGATGGCAAAAAACTTGAAACCTATGACAAAAAAAGTTTGCACAGTCAGATCGGTTTTGTTTTTCAAGACAGTGCGCTTTTCAATCTGAGCTTGCGAGAAAACATTGCTTTCAGTGACACGGTCAAGGATGAAAATCTTGAAAAGGCCATTGCCACGGCAGAGCTGTCCGACTATGTTGAGCAGTTGCCAGAAAAACTCAGCACCATTGTTTCTGAACGAGGCACCAGTCTTTCCGGTGGGCAAAAACAGCGCATCATGTTGGCGCGAGCTTTGGCGCTTGATCCCAAAATTTTGCTGTTGGATGATTTCACAGCGCGCGTTGACACCAACACGGAAAGCAAAATTTTGAGCAACATTGCCAGCAGTTATCCCAGCCTCACTTTGATTTCAGTCACGCAAAAAATTTCTTCCATTGAGCACTATGATCAAATAATTTTGTTGATGGAGGGGGAACTGCTCGCTAAAGGCACACATGAGCAGTTGCTAAGATCTTGTCCAGAATACGTGCAAATTTTTGAGTCGCAGCGCAGCACTAATCAATATGAATAATTTTTTTCATATTTAACCCTATCTTTTAGAAAATTTTTACTTTACTTGTTTACTTTTTGGGGCGCGCTCCTTCGGTCAGAAACGATGGCCAAGGGCTCAGAGAAGCTGTCGCTTCAATGGTCTAAAAAGCAAACAAGCTCGTAAAAATTTTACACCTAAAATTATAATTTCCAGTAAAATGAACTATTCTCTCACAAAAACAGATCTCAAAAAAGAAGGCGAAAAAGGTGTGCTTGCCACGGCGTGGCAGCGGCTCGTGCCTTTGATGGTGGAGGAAAAGCGTGCCGTGGCAATTGCCATCGTGGCAATTTTGATCAGCAGTGGCGTGACGTTGATTGTGCCAATCATCATTGCTCGCATCGTGGATGTTTTTGTGGTCAGCAAAAATTTTCAAGGGGTCGTCTCTTTTTCGGGAATTTTATTGGTGGTTTTTTTGGTGGGACTGGTTTCGAATTATTTGCAAGTCAAAACCATGGGTGGAGTGGGTCGACGTTTGCTTTTCAACTTACGGGGCAAAATTTTCAACAAACTGCAGCAGTTGCCAGTGGCTTTTTTCAATCAAAACAAAGCAGGCGACCTGATTTCTCGCATCAACAATGACACCGAAAAACTCAATCAATTTTTTGCCCAAGCCTTGATGCAGTTTATTAGTAATCTTGTTTTGATTGCCGGCACCGGAATTTTTTTGCTGGTGATCAATTGGCAACTTGGGCTCATTGCCTTGGTGCCAGCGATGCTGGCCTTGGTTGCAACGCAACTCCTTTCGCCTTGGGTCAAACGCACCAGCTTGAAAAGTTTGCAAACTTTGGGAGGCCTGAGCAGCGAAATTCAAGAAAGTATCAATAATTTCAAAGTGATCGTGGCTTTCAATCGTTTGGACTATTTCAGAGAAAAATTCAGCCAAGCCAATCAAGCCAACTATGCCGCTTCGGTTTCAGCTGGAATTGCCAGCAATGTTTTCAATCCCATCTACGTGCTGGTTTCATCTCTGGCGCAGCTGGTGGTTTTGGTAGTTGGGATTTCTCTGATTTCGCAGGGACGCTTTACAGTGGGACTGCTCATTGGTTTCTTGCTCTATGTGAACAGTTTTTACAATCCACTCAGGCAGCTGGCTTCCGTTTGGCCATCCTTGCAACTGGCCTTAGCTGGCTTGGATCGAATTTCGCAAGTGTTAGCTTTGGAATCAAATCTCCAGTCAATGCCAGAAAAAAAAGATTGTCCCTTGGTTGAAACCAGCAGCGTGTTGGAATTTCAAAATGTTTTTTTTCACTACGCTGCTGGCAAAGACGTTTTGAAAAACATCAATTTCAAACTTGAAGTCGGCAAAACTTATGCCTTGGTGGGGCCCACTGGCGGCGGCAAAACCACCACGGCTTCTTTGATGGCCCGACTTTATGATCCCAGTAGTGGCACGGTTTTGCTGGAAGGTAAAGATATTCGCTGCTGGGCGCCAAGCGAGCGAGTCAAAAAAATTGGTTTTATTTTGCAAGAACCTTTTCTTTTCACCGGCACGGTGCGGGAAAACATTTTATATGGGAATGTCGAGCATGGGCAGTATGATGATGAACAGCTCAAGCAGATTTTGGAAAAAATGCACCTGACAAAATTGTTGGAGCGCTTTGCGGATGGACTCGATACTCGCATCGCCGTGGGAGGCGAAACCATCAGTCTTGGTCAAAAACAATTAATTGCTTTCATCCGCGCAGCCCTGCGACGTCCAGACATTTTGATTTTGGATGAGGCCACGGCCAACATCGACACCGTCACCGAACAATTGCTGGAAGAAATTTTGGAAAAGTTGCCAGCCAAAACCACCAAGATTATTATTGCGCACAGGCTCAACACGATTGAAAACGCCGACGAAATTTTCTTCGTCAATGGCGGGCAAGTCACGCCGGCCGGTTCAATGCAGCAGGCGATGGACATGCTGCTGCATGGCAAAAGACAAAGCTAGAACTTTTTGGCAAGTTTTGGCGTATTACTTTTGCCATGAAAATTACCCGTATTTTTCTGGTTCTTTTGAGGCTTGCTTTGGCCATATTTCAAGGTATGATGTCAAACTATTGACATTTTATCAATTTGGGTGTATAGTGTATAGTTAGTGAATAATAACAGCAATTTAACAAATAAATAGCATCATGATAAAAAAAGTTAAAAACTTTAATTGTTGGGATGCTATGCGTCTCATTGGAAAAATTTTACTGGGACTGGATTTTTTGTATCTAATCGTCAGCGGCGTTCCACAGTCTGGTGTTCATCTGAACATCTTGGTTATGGCAACGTTGCTGGTAATTTCAGCATTTTTTGTATTTTTCTCAAAAAAAATAATAAATTAAAAAAATGAAAGAGAATATCAAAACCGCCGCCGCAGCTGCTGGCATTATTGCATTTTTCTTTTTCGCATCAAATGTGGATGCGATTGTGGACTATGTGTTTTCACTTTTTTAGCAAGAAAACACAATTTTCCACGAAAAGGGTATTTCGGTCAATGACTGAGATGCCTTTTTTCTTGCAAAAAATCATTAAGTCTATTTCTTTTTGAATTTGTAGTGTGCTAGGATGAAGACATGAAAAAGAAAAAGCAATTGTGGCAAGTTTATATTCTGAAGTGCAATGACGGGACTTTGTATGCTGGGGTGACGACCGATTTGACAAGGCGAGTGGCGGAGCACAACACTTCTGCGTTGGGTGCAAGGTATACCAGTGGTCGTCGGCCAGTCGAATTGGTCTATGCTCGCAGTTTCCCCAATCGCTCAGCCGCTTCCAAAGAAGAAAGTCGGATCAAGAAGTTGTCGCGAGGGGAGAAGTTGAAATTTATTTCTGGCTAATTTTTTTTTGTTTGTCTTTGCGAGTCAGTCAGCAGACGGACGAAGCAAACCAGGGCCTAGTTAACTTTTCTTTTAATAGAAAAGTTACAAAAGAAATCCCGACACGTGCTTGTTGCTGGGGCAAAGACTTCACTCTTCGCTAAAATTCCCGCTGCACTTTTTCTGCTGAAAAAGCTCGCTGAAAATTTCTTAACGCTCAT
>CAIOVI010000048.1 GCA_903861715.1 uncultured bacterium | reverse complement strand
TTTCTACAATAATACCCGCAGACATCAATCTTTGGAATACGCAACCCCTAGGGAAGTGCATTTTCAATAGCTAATAATTTTTAAAAATTTTCCCTCTACTTTTTCTAATTTAGCTGTGTTGACAAAGGGAACCACCATAGCCATCAAAGAAATTCAAGCAGCAAATATCTTTGATTCAATCACCTGTTCAAACACAATTCCTTTTGGAGAAATGCCAGAGTGGATCAATTGGAAAAAACTTTTTGGTTCCGATGTTTCTCCTCTGATAAAGAGGGGTTTCAAACAGCCAGGGGGTCTTTCTGGAAAACCGCTCTTGCCAATTGTGGAAAGATGGGTGGAAGAAGCTCGCGTCTATGGAATCACAATGCCGATAATAGCTGGCGGAGGCATTCTTTGCCCAGACGATGTTATTCGCTTGAGCGAAGCAGGCGCAAGCGCAATCGCAATTGGTTCGGTCGCATTTCTGCGTCCTTGGAACGTTCAAAAAATCATTCAACAAGCTAACTCAATCTCTTGGAGGAGATAACAATGGAAACAATCGAAATTACCAAACCGTTTAACGGCCACGTTCATTTTCGCAACGGTCAGATGATGAAAGATGTTGTGCCCTACACCGCCCAACATTATTTTGGCGGTGTCTGTATGGGAAATTTGCCAGGCGATGAAGTCATCGACACGATTGAAAAAAATCTGGCCTACAAGGGAGCTATTCTAGAGATTGCGCCTTCCTTCAAGGCAATTGTTCCTCTGATGGTGACTCAAAACCTGCTTGCGAATCGCAAAACTATTTTTCCAGCAGCCAAAAAACTTGGCATTCGAGTCTACAAGTTCCTCCCTGGAGGTCTTTCGACTAATGGATCTCCGGGCCTGTCACTTTATGATTTCTACACGCCAGCTTTTCGAGAATTTTTTGAGTTGCTGATTGAAAATGATTGTGTTTTTTCTTGTCATTTTGAGGTCGAATTTGATACAAATGGGAAAAAAATTGACCCGAGATACCAAGAAGAACAGGCCATCCTCTTCCTGCAATATCTGCTCAGAAATTTTCCAAAACTCAAAATCATGGTGGAGCACGCATCCTCATGGCAAATGATTCATTTTATCAGAAATTTGCCTCGTAAGTATCGGATAGGCGTGACTCTGGCAATCCATCATGCATCGATTACTTTCCCTATGGTTATCAACTGGAGAGGAAAATTTGTTGATTCAAGGCTATATTGCAAACCGATTGCCAAATATCCAAAAGATCGGGAAGCAGTGATTGAGGCCATGTTTAGTGGGGATCCAAGATTCTTCCTCGGCACTGACAGCGCACCTCATCTTTTGGAAGCAAAGATTCGGAAAGAAAAACCAGCCGCTGGCATTTTTTCGGATCCGATTTCACTTCAAAAGTATGCGGAACTTTTCGATGCTCATGGCAAACGGAAGTATTTTGAAAATTTTGCTTCAATTTTTGGTCCTGAGTTTTATGGCCTTGATCCAAGCAAAGAAAAAATCACACTCGTCAAGGAAGCGGAAAAAAATCCAAAGCTGATTGCTGGAATTCCCGTCTTCCTGGGTGGTGGTGAAACTGCCTGGAGAGTTAAAAATTAGCAATCTTCTGTATTCCTTAATCAAAAAGGCTCATCTCTTGTGATGAGCCTTTATTCTTTTTATTTTCGCAAAAATCTTATTGCGCCGCAGTAAAGCGGGCGTTGGCGACGTGGAAGCAAATGTTTTTCATGAAGGCTTCGAGGTAGTCAGCTTTTTTGAGACCATATTGAAGCATGTAGGCGTGTTCGAAAACGTCCAGCACTAAGATTGGAGTGCATCCAACTAGGTGTCCTGTGTCATGCTCATTAATCCAAACATTAAATAGTTCATTAGCATTAGGGTCATAATACAGAACCACCCAGCCAATTCCTCGCATCATCCCAACGGAAACAAAATTCTTTTTCCAATTCTCAAAACTTCCATACAGTTTTATCATCAATTTTCCCAAATCTGAATTCACATCGAGCTCACTGCCACCCTTCATTAGATTTTCAAAATAAAGTTCATGGAGTCTCATGCCATCAAATTCCCAACCTAGCCGACGTTGAAGTTCGCTATATTCAACTGTTCCTGCTTCTTTTGTGGTAAGCAAATCAACTAAACCATTAACATTTTTAACATAACCTTCATAAAGCGTGAAATGATTTTTCAAGAGTTCATCCGAAAAACCTTCCAAGCCCAACAAATGCTCAAACTTTTTTACTTCATACATAAAAAGCGTAACATATACCACATAGCATAAAACAAAAATTCACACTAAGGATACACAAAAAATAAAATATTATTATTAAAAAACGCACATAGATTACCAGAAATTTTTCAACATGCTCACTATCCATTACTACCCTATTGCCTTTCTTTTTCTTTCTTCCTCATTATAGCCTGTTCATAGACTGCCAGCAATTTTTGGGCGCAAACGGTGGCGGTGTAAAATTGTCTGGCAATTTTGCCAGCATTTTCAGCAAATTTCTGCCTGAGCTGCTTGTCTTTGATCAATCTTTCAACAGCAGCGGCAAATTCTGCTTCATTTTCCTCAGTCAGCAGGCCCGTGACTTGGTTGGTCACCATATCCCGAACTCCTGGGCCGTCTACTGCCACCACTGGCAAGCCTGCATACATCGCTTCGGAAATAATCATGCCTTGCGTTTCAGATTTGGAAGCAAAAACAAAAATGTCTCCCGCCGCATAATAATCCTTTTTGATTTCATTGGGCACAAAACCGGCAAAAATAACTTGCCCAGCAATATTTTTCTCGGCCGCGATATCCTTTAGCGTTTCCAGCAAATCGCCGTCGCCCCCTGCCAAAAATTTCACTTGCTTGTTTTTTTGTAGCACCTTTGCCACTGCCTCAAAAAGAAACTGGGAATTTTTTTCTTTTGTAAATCGAGTGATCACCACCAACAAAATTTCAGCCTCACCCACTGCATATTTTTGACGAATTTCCGACCCGTGAAAATTTTCAAATTGTTTCTCATTGATGCCAGTTGGAACAACCGTCAGATTTTCGTTAGAAACTCCCCAGGCTCTGATGATTTTTTGCACTGAAGCAGTTGGCACAATCACTTGGTCAGCTCGATTGGCATATTTTCTGGCATTGCCGATGGCCCACCAAGCAGCTAATTTGCTAGGAATAATGGGCGCGAAATGAGCATATTGATCATAGAGTGTGTGCCAAGTGAAAATCAAGGGCACGTTTTTTCGTTTGGCCCAACGCCGAGCTTCCCAACCCAGCAGGTTTGGATGCTGCGCATGAATCACCTCAATTTCCAATTTTTCCAAAAGCCTACCAATACGGTAGGCCCGTCTGCCGCCGAGGCAGGAATTAGAAATGGCGATTGGAAATCTGATGTTTTTAAATTTCAAATCAATTGCCGGATATCTAAAAACTCGCTTATTTTCATCCACATAGCCTTTAAAACTCGGCGCAAAAACATAAACCGTGTGTCCCAATGCTTCCAGCTGCTTGCGAAAACTTTCAATCGACCCGCTGACACCGTAGGGATTTGGCAGATAGTTGTTAGTGAAGATTGCTACATTCATAAGGCCGATACGAAACTACGAAATTAAAACGAATCTACGAACCTACAAATATACAAATTAGCTACCCGCCTACCGTCGAGGCAGGCAAAGCTACAAATAAAATAAATTTTTCTATCGATTTCATTAGGCATCAGAAATTAAACATTAGGACTTTACGTTTCGGTTAATCAAATCCTTTTTTGTTTGTCCCTTCATTCTTATTTTTTAATTTCGTAGATTCGTATACGTTTCGTAGTTTCGCATCGGTTCCTAGTTACTATCAAGAAATTCCAAGATATCCCGAAACACGTGCTCGTTTTTGATGTCAGGAATGAAAGTGTGATAAGCCTTCTGAATGTAGATTTTCTTTTTTTGCTTGGAATTTATTTTGGCATAAATTTTTTCCATACTATCCTTGGCCACCATATGATCATGCGTCGATTGCATCAGCAAACATGGCTGCGAAATGCTGCCAAGATTTTTGCGCGCTCTCCTGACCAACTCGAAAACTTCCAGCACGCTAGCTACTGGATAGCTCTGATAGGAAATCATGCGCGTGATGCTGTCAGAGGCTCCGAAAGTCGGTGGATAAAATTTGGTGCGATATTGTTTGGAATTAAAAAGCAGAACTAGCTTCACCAAAGCCACGCCGATTTTTTCAAAGCGCAGTTTGTGCGGAGTAGCCATCAGCACCAGCCCAGCCATTTCTTTTTCTTGCTCCGCCAAAATCAATGCGATGCTTGCCCCAATGGAAGTGCCTGCCACATACACCTTGTCGCAAGTTGTTTTCAGTTTTGCATAACCCTTCTCCACATCAGCAATCCAATCCTCAGCTTTCACATTTTCCAAATCCCTTGGCACGGTGCCGTGACCAGCAAGCATCAAACCATAAACCGTGTAACCATTTTCATTCAGATATTTTCCCAACCGCCGAACTTCATAAGCTGTGGATGACCAACCATGCACCAACAAAACTCCTTTCCCATTTGAGCCTGCCTCGGCGGCAGACGGGCCTGCCTCGGCGGCAGACGGGCCAGCGAAAAAAAACGACTGATTGATCAGTTGTCGTTCTTGTTTATACAGTACCCTTGGGTCAGCCGAGAGAACTCCCTTTTCCTTTCCCATGGCCTTTTCCGCCAATTTTATAATTCCTTGAACCATAGTTTATACTCCCAACTATAGCTTTTTTAGTTTCTTTTTGCAACCCAAAGAGTCCATTCCTGTTGACATTTTCTTTCCCTGCGATATACTACCTTATTCTTTAATAACCGAATAAAAAAAGCTTTCAATTCACGTCAACTAAACAAAAAGGGGCTTGCAATGAAAAAAAACATTCTTTCTACTCGTGAAAAGGCTTTCATCATTTCTATCTTTGGGCCTCAACTGGAAAAGGAGCTGACAATCGAACTACAGATCGGCAATTTGGACGAAAGAGCTACTGTTAAATACTGCATAATTAGCGACAACCCAACCGACGATTATGACAAAGAAATTATTGTCCTGCTGGCAGGTTTCGGCTCGGGTTGGACTGGCGTTTCAATGCTGGCTTATTATCTGGCTGAGCTTGGCTACAAAGTCTGCATGCTTTCTTTGCCAGGCTATGGGAATTCGCCAAACCCTGAGATCTATTACTATTCTTCCGTATGGAAGTTTTTCTGGCACGGTGAAACGTTAGCAGCTTTTGCCAAGCAAGTTTTTCCAGGAAAAGAACTTCACTGGATTGGTCATTCAATGGGCGCAGCTATTTTGGCAAAATTTGCCAAAAATCATGATGAACTTGTCAAAAGCTTGATGTTTCTGAACCCAGTTGGTTTCAAAGCAAGAAAGCCTTTTGAACTCTCAGCTAAGTTTTTGTTCAACGGCCTGCTTCATAGCCTTGCATTTCATGGAGACCCTGTTTGGGCGGAACTAAAAAAATATCTGCCAGCGCAAAAAAGCCCATTCACGAAAGAAAGGCTTCCGCAGAGAGTAAGTGAACTTAACTTGCTTTGCGAAGGTTCCGCCTTGGAATATCTCTCTAAGATTCACTTCGACGTTGAACTTGCTTATCTAACTGCCGAGTGGGATTTTGTGGAGCCTTGTAATAGCGAGAGATTTAAAATGGCGCATAAAAATACTTCCTGGTATCATCTTCGCGGAGTATTTCACAATGCTACAATGCTCAAAAGCGATCTTACAGCGGAACACATTAGCACTTTCATTGAAAGCCTTTCTTGATTACTTTACGCGAAAATCAACTCCGAAAAAGGCCATCCCCACAAAGGATGGCCTAAAAAATATCCAAGAAGCATTTTTACTTCAAAAATTCTTTTGCTTGTTTTTTCTTGTAAAGCGTGATGCCGACAAAAGAAAGGGCGGCGACCACAAAAATGATCACTCCAATCCAACTGAGATATTGCTTGATGGATCGCCAAAGATAGCCATAAAAATAGCCCATCGCCACCAAAAAGCCGCTCCAAACAATTCCGCCGAGCAAAGAATATTGCAGAAACTTTCTGAAATCCATCTTCACAATCCCAGCTGTGGCAAAGGTGGCCCAGCAAAGACCAGTGGTCGATTTGACCGCAAAAATTGTTTTGCCGCCATGTTTTTGAAAATACTTTTCCATTTTCAAAACCAATTCCTCACTAATGCCCAAATATTTTCCCGGGCCGTGCACAAATCCCATGCCCCATTTGCGTCCTGCACCATAAAGCAGAACGTCGCCAAGCAGGTCGCCCAGAACCGAAAAAAACAGCACCACCGGCCACGCAAAAGCCCCCAGCGAAGCTAGCATGGCGGCAATAATGGTCACGACCGGCCCTTCCACAATCATCAACGGCAACATCGCAAAATAGCCGTAGTGTTTGAGAAATTGAAAAATGATTTGTCCTGTGTGTTCCATCCAGCAGCAGAAATTCAAATGGGCTATGCCCGAAAGAAATCTAAAAAAAATTAATGCAAACTATTTTTAAACTTATCCAATAATGACAAACCAGCTACGAAATATAATCTTTGAATTCTCACTACTGGATTCCATCTTTAAATTATAAACCTAGTTAGTGAATCTTGAAAGCGAAAACTATTGCGGCAATTCCTCAGACTGCTTTTTGCCAAAAAACCTAAGCCCCGCAAAAGCTCCAAGCATAACAAGCAAAATGCCAAAACCAGTCCAGCTAACATAATTTTGAATGTTCTGCCAAAGCTGGCCATAAAAATAACCCATCGCCACCAAAAAACTGCTCCAAACAATCGCCCCCAATAAAGCATATTTGAAAAATTTTTTGAAATCCATTTTCACAATGCCAGCCGTGATGAAGGCCAACACATAAATCCCAGCCATCGATTTGACCACGAAAAGAGTTTTGCCTCCATTTTTCTGGAAATATTTTTCCATTTTGATTATCCGTTTTTCACTCAAACCAAAATGCCTTCCCCATCCGCTCGCGAAGCCCATGCCCCAATGATAGCCGATTGCGTATAAGATAACATTGCCAATCAAATCACCCAAGATTGAAAAAAACAAAACTATCGGCCAAGAAAAAATTCCCAAAGACGCCAAGGCTGCCGCCCCCACGGTTGCCACCGCTCCTTCCACAATCATCAATGGCAACATCGCAAAATAGCCATAATGCCTGAGAAAATCAAAAGTAATTCGAAGTGCTTGCTCTGCCATATTTCAAATTATAAGTCAGCTTTAAAAATAAAGAAAGCAAAAATCTCCCAGGCGGGAGATTTTCGAATTTCAAGATTTTCAAATTTTTCAAAAATTGATATTGCTGATGGCGTAGCGTTCCGAGTGCGAAACTCCCACATTTTCCTTGGCTGCAAAATTAGTCACCACTGCTTGCTGAGGTGGCACTTCTTTGGCCTTTTCAGCCTTAAGTTCGGCCCGCAAAACAGCCACTTGGCTTTTCAAATCAGCCACCGCCAACATCAATTCCTCCAAAGGAGTCTGACTTGTGTTGTCACTAGCCAAAGCCAAGCCAGCACTAGC
This sequence comes from uncultured bacterium, assembly GCA_903861715.1. Taxonomy (GTDB): domain Bacteria; phylum Patescibacteriota; class Minisyncoccia; order Moranbacterales; family GWC2-37-73; genus CAIPMZ01. Next base: position 33,542 of record CAIOVI010000048.1, on the reverse strand, counting down.
TAGTAAAACCACCAAAAGCACCCCGAACAAAAATTTCTTCATAATTTTATGATTATTAGTCTTTAGAAGTTGACTGGGCATCATAAAGGATAAATGTTTTCCTGTCAAGGTCAGAATCATTGCGTGTAATTCCAAAAAACCAACAAAAAAGGCGCCGCCTAATTTTGGCGCGCACCATCTTTTTGTTTTTGTTTTTACTCACCTCCCAGGAGGCAGGTTTTTCTATTTAAACTATCCTATTTTTACAAATAATTCTCGAGCTTACTGTAATAAATATTCACATCACTAACCCATTTTTTTTCTTCGGCCGTTTTGGCCCCATCCTGACAACCATAACCACACTTCCAAACAATCATTTCGGTTGGTGAATCAATGTTTTCCTGATTGACCAACTCATCAATGCGACTTGCCACCACGTCAACAGCTTGCTGCGGAGAATCAAAACAAGTGTGGCCACCAGAGCCCATCGAATCCGTCTTGAGTCGGAAGCCCCAATAGTTGTAACAATCTTTGCCAGCCAAAACTGGATGCCTTTTGCCCCAAGCACTTTCTTTCTTGGCAATCGCAATCATAAAAGCGGCCACCTTGGGATCTTTGGAAAAGATGTAGGGAGTCATTTGAGCAATTGGATAGCCAGCCACCAACTTGTTGGCTTGTTTTTCAAAAGAGGATTGACTGCGAACAGGAGGAATTGAAACTTGAACTATTTTATCATTCGAATCATCAAAATAGCCCGACGTTGAAAAGACAGCCAGGGTGCCGGCAAAAACTATGGCCAAAACAAGCAAAAGTTGTTTGCCTTTGGCAGGGTCAATGTCACCATAAGTAAAAACCCCGATTTTAGCTTTTTTATTCCATCTAAGGAATTTTTTATTCAGTTTTTTGATGAATTTACGCATATTTTGGTCAAAAAAAGCAAAAACGGGCTTTCACCCGTTTTTACTCTATCTATTTGACTATGTTACCAGTATACACCCAAAAAACGAAAAAGTCAACCAAAATTACGCAAAATCAACCGGCCATTTTTTTGATTTGGGCCAGCAGTTCTTCCTTTTTGGGTAAATAGAGTTGATATTGTTTGGCGAAAATTTGGCTACTTTTTTCAGGCAAAGTATATTCCACCACAAACTTGTCATTTTCCTTGCACAAAACAATTCCGATCGTGCTGTTTTCATTTTTTTCTTTTACTTCACGATCAAAATAATTCACATACATCTGCATTTGCCCAAGATCCTGATGTTTCAGCTCGCCAATTTTCAAATCAATCAAAACAAAGCATTGCAAAAGTCGGTTATAAAAAACCAAATCGATGTAAAAATGTTTCACTCCGCTAGTGATTCGCCTTTGTCTTGCCACAAAGGTAAAACCTTTTCCAAGCTCTAATAAAAGGGTATTAATACCCCAGGGCAAGCCCTGGACCCTTCAGGCTCACGAGGCAAGCCTCGTAGGCAAAATACCTTTTGTTATCGTCGCTCGCTCGGAAATGAAAGAGTACTTTCATTCCTCTCGCTTCGCTAGATAATAAAAACTTCTCCAAATTGCTAATCAGGGCTGACTCTAATTCACTTTCTGAGTAATGCTGATTTTCGTCCAAACCCAGAAATTCCAAAACGTATGGCTCTTTGAAAATATCCTGAGGCTTTTCAACAAGCTGTCCTTTTTCTGAAAGTTTCTTTACCTCTTGCTTATCCCTGCTTAAAGCCAGCCTTTCGAAAAGAGCGCTGTCAAACTGACGACAAAGTTCTCGCAGTGACCAACTGTTCTTTTCACATTCGATTTCATAAAATTTTCTTTCAGCAATATTGGGAATACTCATCAAACGAACATAGTGTGACCAAGAAAGTGGAAAAGATTGTGCAGACAGTGTCTGCACTTTTGAGAAAGTAAGATAAAATTTCTTTATTTGCTGTAAATTTCTATAAGAAAAACCTTAGCCAAATTGCTTGGTCAAATCGGTCGAAAGTTGTTTGATAATTTCCTCGCCATATTCAGCCCGTCTTTTCCCACCTTGTTGAAATTCCACAATCTGCTTGCCAATTTGCCAATAAGTTGCCGTCAAAACGCTGTTTACTTTTTGAAAAGCAAATTTCTTACCTTGTGCCAAAATTTCACCAATCCCAACAACTAGATTATGATAATCTTTTTTGCTTGAAATTATTTTCGTTTTTTCCTTGTTCATATTCTTGTTTTTAGTTTTTATACTGATATTCTATCACTATCATAAACAGACGTCAAATTTGGCTAAGAGTGGCAATCTTCCCAACCTTAAAAAGTATTGCAAAAAGTCGCATATGCAAGAATTTGCAATACTTTTTTCATGAAGTTTTTAGCTGGATTACTGTGAAAAAATTAAAAGAGTTGAAGATTATTACCTGCCCGAAATGTCATATCGTGACATGTGGGCCTGCCCGAAATGCTTCGCCTATCGAAGCAGGCGGGCGATAGCTAAAATTTTCAACTCTACATCATATGGTCGCCCGCCTGCAACGCTATGTCTACCACCCTAAATATTTTTACGCAGCATTATGGGCAAAAATAGTAGAGAAAATAAAAAAAGTCCTTATGTGGCTCCCATGGACTTATTTCATTTCATTTCATTTCATTTCATTTCCCTTTCACTAAACATCAGAAAACATTGCAATTTGAGTCATATGCGTTTGAATGTAATGTTGGTTTTTGTTAGTTGTCAGTTCAAGGTCTCCGACTTGAACTTGATTATTCTTGTAAATTTAGAACTGTTTCATTTTCCTCCAAGGGCGGACCGGCGAGTCAGAGACACTGAACCGACCGAGAGCGTTCGATGAAAAGTATTGCAAAAAGTCGCATATGCAAGAATTTGCAATACTTTTTTCATGAAGTTTTTAGCTGGATTACTGTGAAAAAATTAAAAGAGTTGAAAATTATTGCCTGCCCGAAATGTCATATCGCGACAGGCGGGCGATAGCTAAAAATTTCAAATCTACCTTATATGGTTGAATGGAAAAAATTACAAGATACTGAAATATTGTAATGGGAGCTTACAAGCCTTAAAAACTTTTCTAGGAGTGGTCATCTGAGGATTTTCAGTTTTAGCCTTGATCTTCAATCTTTATACTTCTCAATAATTTCAAGGTTATCAGCGGCAACTTGAAGACTGCAAAATCTATCATTAGCTTTATTTTTTTCAATCATTTCAATTAATTCTTTTACAAAAAACTTTAAAGATTTTGTTAAAATTGAATTTCCAATCTTAATATCAGGCATGGAATCTTCCAATTGAATTTCTTCTAGCGGTTGATCATTTGCAAAACTCACCCTCAACCCTTGTGTGTCGCTATATTTTATAATTCCCCTACTACCTATGACCTCGATAATAAAATCCTTACCACCAAAACAATAAGAATCATTAAATAATTCAACACAGGTTCCCTTCTCTGTTATTAAATTGCCTGAAAATTGAGATTCGGCATTAGTAGACTCTGTAAAGCGAGGATCATCGTAGACCGAAGTGAAAATAGCACCTTTCTCTATTTTTGGCATATTAAGCAAAAACCTCGCCAAATCAATTTGATGAACACCAATGGCGAGAAGCTGACCCCCCCCTGATTCTTTTCGATTATACCAAGTGCCGGTATAACTTTCATTTGAAAACAAATTGAGATAAGCACCAATCCTTAATGTCATAATGTCTCCAAGAAGATTATTTTCAATACAATTTTTTATATAGCTAACGACAGGATTAAATCTTACCTCATGGTTGACAATAATATTTTTTGAATAATTTTTACTTAAGGCAATCATATCTCTTATGTCTTGAGCCGTAGTGGCTGCTGGCTTTTCAAGTAAAATATGCTTGTTTTGCTTAATGATTGCTTCAAACATCTTTTTATGTAAACTGCTTGGAGTAGCTATTACCGCAAGATCAATCTCTGGTCGCAGAATTAAATCCTGCCATTTTTCAATGACTTGAACGCCGATTTCAGCAGCAATCTTCTTTGTTTTATCTTTATTTGAGCCACACAAAAATATACCGCAATTCTTGTCGACAGCTCGAAAGGTTTGTGCAATTGTTTTTCCAAAACCAGTTCCAATTATACCTATAATCATATTTTTATTGCTAATTTTTATACAAATCAATCTCAATCAAATCAATACTTTAATCCTTATAAAAAATTTCTTGAACAGCTTTCTCAAAATCCTCTGCCCCGCTCACGAGAATTGATTGAATTCCAAGCTCACTGGCAATTTCGACATTCTCATCTTCATCATCAAAAAACATCACTTCTTCCGGCGCGAGGTTAAGCTCTTTCAAAATTTTCTCATAAAATTCTTTTTCTGATTTTGAAGACTTAAGCTCGAAAGAATAAAAAAATCCATCCAGTTCATTTTCGAGTTTCAAATTCTTTTTGATATACTCTCCGCGATATTTTTCTTGATCGGTCACCAAATAGCATTTATAGCCTTTTTCTCTCAATTCCCGCACGACTTTCAAAACATCTTTATCAACCACGCAAAATGAAAACCAAAATTCAAGAAAACTTTCAACGGTTCCTTCCCAATTCCACTGCTGCAAAAATGGCTTCAATTCTTCTTTCAGATCAACTGTGCCTTCTTGGCACTGCCTAAAATTGTTTTTGAAAAATGGCAAAATCAAATCTTTCGAAACGCCATACTGCTCAGCAAAAATCTCACTAAAATAGCGCTGCTTTTTGAAAACCAAACCATCCGCATCCAATAAAATTGCCTTGATTTTGTTCATAGTTTTTTGTAAAAAATTAACACCTTTCATTAGTTTATATTACTGCTGTTTAAAAAGCTTTACACTAATTTCAATATTTCCTCTCTGTGTTTTTTTGTGCCGCGTATATTAGTTCCGAGTCCGAGAAAAATTTTTGTCCCATTGATATTTGATAACTCACCCATAGCCATAACAACACCATAATTTGGAATATCAAGTTTCCAATCAAAAAAATTATTTTTAAAATATTTATCCGTCAAAGATTCTAACTCTTTAATACTCAAGTTGGTGTCTAAATCAATTTGAAAATGAGGAATCCACTTTGTGCAAAATTTGGCTTCGCTTTCAGTTAGGACGATTTCGAAAAGAGGGTTTTCCCAATTTTCTAAGTTTCCAACAAAAAACCATCTTTGATTGGTAGAATCATTGGGTTCTTCGTATAATTTAAAACTCGTTCCAAATAATGACTTTTTTATTTCGACTATTTCTTTTTCAATATTGACACAAGAATAGCTGATGCCAAGATGATTTATTCTAATTAAGGAGTCTTTTAAATCAGCAAAAAAGATTTTTATTTGATTATTTTCAATAACATCTGAGGAATTTGAACTAAGAATTGAAAAAACTTTTTTCGTAACGTCATTACCAACAACTAAGATAGATTTTTCTTTTATTTCAACTAACGTTTCATTCGCAATCGAAAGCCCAAAAGAATCAGAATTTTCTTGAAACAAAAATTTGTCGACTTGAACATTTTGGAGACTTTTTAATTCTGATAATATTTCAATTATTTCCTTAAGAATTTTCATAGTTTTCTTGTATTAAGCAAACTTCCAGTTGTCCGACTTTTTAGGACAACTCAACTCCAATATTTCTTTTATTAAGTTTATCTACCAATTAAGTATCAGTCAAAAATTTTCAACAAACCATTTATCGGCATAATTATCTGCGGCATTCGCAATGAAAGCAACCCTTAAGCCAGAAAAGGATTTTTCAGCCAACTTCAGCAATGAACTTGAAATTAACTCATTTGAAAGTCCAGCTGATGTTAATAGTAGTTTCATAGTTTATCTTTAGTTACAAATATTTCCTCCCCTAAAAATACCACCAAAAGCCAGCAAAATCAATCGAATTCTAGAGAAAAATTTTCCAAGGACAGTCTTTGGAAAATTTTTCCGTCACTGGCAGTTACCGAGAAATCCTCGGTAACTGCTTTTTCCTTCAATTCCTTTTGCTTAAAGATGTTTTTAAGATGAAGACCAATATTATCGGTACTGCAATCGAAAAGCTGTGCCATAGATTTTTGCGAAAGCCAAAGACTTTCATCTTTCATAAGTGTATCGACAGTAATCGTTCCATCATCTGTTTTATAAATAATAATTTGTGATTTTTCCTCTTCCTGTTTCATAATTTTAGCACTTTAAATATTTTTATTATTTCCTAGTGCTATTATATCACTCTAGCTATTTTAGTCAAACTCAAGCCACTCTGCCATTTTCGCCAAGACTGCCTCCCCAAAAAACTCCTCTACCATATATGGTCGAATGGTAGAATAACCAAGAAATCTAAAGAGCAAGAGTTGAAAATTATTGCGATAGCTAAAATTTTCAATTCTATAATAAATAACATTCTCACATTCTCAAGAATGTGAGAATGTTATTAAAGTCTTCAAGGAGTATAGTTTATAAATATTTTTTGTTTTTCAATTTGGAGGGTAAACCCTCTGCTTCTTTTTTAAAAAAGATAAATTTATCAAAAAAATATCATCGCCTAACAAGATTTAAAGATATTTTTTATTTCGAAGACTGGAGGGTAAATATTCCTGCCCCGAGCTGTCTTCAACGGGGGTGTATTTGTAGCCTTTGCCGTAGCCAAGTTTTTCCATGAGCTTGGTTGGAGCATTGCGAATATGCATCGGCACTGGAAGATTGCCAAATTCTTCCACGTCTTTTTTGGCTTTGTTGTAGGCAAAATAGCTGCTCACACTTTTGGGCGCTTTGGCCAAATAAACTACCAATTGCGCCAGGTGCACGGAGCATTCTGGATAGCCCAATTTATGACAAGCATCAAAAACATTGTTTGCTAGCACCAACGCAAAATTGTCCGCCAAGCCGACATCCTCACTAGCAAAACGCAAAAGTCTGCGAGCGATATAGGTTGGCTGCTCCCCACCTTCAATCATTCTGGCTAGCCAATAAACACTGGCATCGCTATCACCGCCGCGCATCGATTTGTGCAAGGCGGAAATAATATTGTAGTGCTCTTCCCCGCCTTTGTCATAATAAAGATGCGATTTTTGAATAATTTGCTTGAGCAACTCCCTGGTGATTGTTTTGCTTTGATTCGTCGCTGCTTCCAAGGTGTTCAGCGCCATGCGAGCATCGCCATTGGACAGCAAGGCAACTTCTTTAATAATTTCAGGAGTAATTTCAATCTTTTCATCTCCCAAGCCTTTCTCCTTGTCACTCAAAGCTTTCTCGATAATTTTTTCCAAGTCAGGTGTTTCCAATTTACTCAAAACAAAAACTCGAGAGCGCGAAACGAGCGCTGAGTTGACTTCAAAGCTGGGATTTTCAGTGGTCGCACCAATGAGCGTCATCAGCCCACGTTCCACATGAGGTAGCAAAGCATCTTGTTGAGCTTTGTTCCAACGATGGATTTCATCCACGAACAAAATGGTCTTCTTTTTCTGCCATTGATTTTCCTCAGCTTTGGAAATTGTTTTGCGAAGTTCTTTGATGCCACTGGTCACTGCGCTGATTTTGATGAAGTCAGCCTTGGTCACTTTGGCAATCACAGCTGCCAGAGTCGTTTTGCCAGAGCCGGGCGGCCCCCACAAGATCATAGACGGAACTTGATCAGCCAAAATCGCTTTGCGCAGAAAAGAATTTTCACCCACCAGCTCTTGCTGGCCAAAAAAGTCCTCCAAAGTTTGAGGACGCATGCGATCAGCCAGAGGAGCTGCTTGATTTTTGCCTGGTTGATTTTCCACTGTTAACATATTTTTATGAGGGCCTATGTGCTTGCTCAAAAAAATTCCTAGAGCATGAGCACTTTGCTAAGAAAATTTTTCCTGGTCTACTCCAAGCCTTTCTTGCTAAGCAAGCCAACTGTAAGTAATTTTTCAATCAAACACATAAGCCAATATAAGCTCGGAATTACATCGAGTTTCCAATTTTAAGGGCCAACCAAATGCCAAGCAAGCCGCCAATTCCACTGAAAATGACTGAAGAAAATGAGAGGAGATTGTCGCCCCAAAGCAATGGGACGCACGAACCCACAGAGGAACCCAAAAAAATGAAAAACCAAAGAAACCATTTTGGAACCATATTATTTTAGGCTAAAAAGTTTTAAACGTCTTCCTCAATTTCTTCGTATTCTTTCAAAAAGGGTTTTCTGAAAAGGAGCACCCAGACATAGTTGATGAAATATTTCCAAGCCGCCACCAGAAATCCATCTTTTTTGAAACGTCTGGCAGAAGTGTAGATTGGAAAATCGAAAGTGAATTTGACTCTTCCGACCTTGCTGATTCTGGTGGCAATGTCGGTGTCTTCTCCCCAAAAATCAATCGAGGTATCATAGCCACCAATTTTTTCCAAAGCGCTGCGACGCAAAATGAAATTTCCACCTTGCAGCATGGCGCCTCTTTTTAAAATATATTGATTGAGAAAATGCGTCAATTGCCCAACTCGATACCAAAACCAAACCAGCGCAGCTGACCATTTTGAAGAATGAGTATAAATAAATGGTCCGCTGAGCGCTACCAATTTTTCATTGTTTTCAAATTCCACAAAAACTTTCTCGACCCAACCAGCCGGCAGTTTGGTGTCAGCATCCACATTGGCAATCAAATCACCTGTCGAAGCTGCAAAGCCTGCTTGGCGAGCTCTCACAAGCCCTCTCTGACTCTCAGCTACAAGCGATACACCCGCAAACTGACCGACAATTTCCGCTGTCCTGTCAACACTGGCATTATTAACCACGATAATTTCAATATCACGCCTGCTTGCCAGCGCTTCAATCTGCGTGATCACTGATTGCAAACAACGCGCAATGTATTTTTCTTCGTTATAAGCTGGAATGACAATGCTTAGTTTCATAAGAAAGTTAGCTTATTAAAATTATTTTAAATTATAACCTGCTTAATTTGGTTGCTATGAGTTTTGAATATTTTCCGTATAGCCACATTAGCATAACATAGGCTAGCAAAATTACAATTGGGACAATTGCTCCGTATTTGAGATATTTCCCAATGTCAAAGGTGCGACCAAAAAAATAACCCAGAATCATCAAGACTGCCGTTCTTTGAAAAGTGACAATCAAAACCGTTTTGATGTATTTCCACCAATTCATTCGCATGGCGCCAACCAACATTAAACCTGGCGTGGCTAAAACTGGAGTATACTTTAAAACCGCCACCGTTTTTCCTCCGTGCATTTCAATTTGTTTTTCCAGTTCCTCAATTCTTTGCTGAGTAAAGCCAAATCTTTTGCTGATTTTGGTCGCCAAAGACAAGCGTCCCCAACGCCCCAACCAATAATAAAGCGAATCAGGGATGACATCACCCAAAATTGAAAGGGCAAAAATGATCCAGGGATTAAAATAACCCAACGCCGACCCGAAGGCACCTGCCGTGGTGATGGTTGGACCTTCAATGCACATAGCCAAAAGCATCAACCAATAGCCATTAGCGATTGTCCAGTTCAAGACTTGTTGAAAATTGTTAAAATCTATGCCCATTTGTTTATTATATTGCCAATTCGTAAGCAGCACAACTTTCCGCTAAAAGCTATTTTTGCATTCAGAAATTATCTTTTACCTAATAAAAACCACTGAAAATTTTCAGCGGTTTTAATCTTTCGTTATTGAACTGGTTGAATTGTTGGTTGAGTTGGTCTGATTTGAAGGTTTTGCGCCATCACACTTCCATCAGGATTGGCCTTGCCATTGGCTGTGATTTGCTGACCAACACTCAGGTCTGCAATTGCGCCAGTCACTGATTTGTCAATCAAAGTTTTGTCGGAGAAGAAAACTATTTTTGAGCCGCCATCTCTGGTTTTAATTGTGACGCTAGTGTCATCTTTGGAAATTATTTCCCCGGCTGTAAAATCACCTGCGCCGCCATTAGCACCTGCACCACCTTGCATGCCAACACCTCGTTGTCCGCCTTGACCAGCTGCCCGCTGAGCTCCACCAATCGCGCCGGCAAAACCTCTGCCGCCCGCTTGGATCTTACTAGCAACATTTTTTGCGCCATATTGCATGCCGCCATAAAAGGCTCCACCCAACAAAACTAGACCTACAACTACTGCGATTAATACATTTTGTTTTTTCATAATGTTTTGTTTATAAAATTAAAATTTTAAATCTCAATGTCAAATTTCCAATTTCCAATAAAGTTCCAAATCATACAAAGGAAATTTTCTTCCTCCTTTAGAAAAGTAGCGAATGCAAGCGCGTGCAGCATTCGCGAGGTGGACTTGAAAGACCAAATTAGACAAAGAAAACTTTTCGAATCCCTCCTAACCTCCCTTTTCCAAAGGGAGGAAAAATATTTTTAACATTTGGATTTCCATTCGTAACATTCGAGTGTTCATTCGTAAAATTCGAATCGCTACTCGTATCTCAGCGCTTCCATCGGACTCAAATTGGCGGCTCGACGGGCTGGATAAAAACCAAACAAAATTCCCACTCCGGCTGAAACGCCAAAAGCCAGCAAAATTGAAGAAGTTGAAATTTGAGTCGCCATAGAAGCAAATTTTGTCACCGCCCAAGAGGCTCCCCAGCCCAACAATACCCCAACCAGACCGCCCAAAAAAGTCAGCGCCACCGCTTCTGCCAGAAATTGCAAATTGATGTAGAGCTTTTTGATTCCCACTGCTTTGCGCAGGCCAATTTCTCTGGTTCTTTCCGTGACCGTTGTCAGCATCATGTTCATAATGCCAATGCCACCAACCAAAAGAGAAATCCCAGCAATGGAAGCCAGCAGCATAGTGAAAGTGCCGGTTACACTCGAGGCAGTGGCAATGATGTCCGCTTGATTAGTGAGGCTAAAATCGGCTTGCAAAGGATCGGTGATGCTGTGACGCTTGAGCAACAAATCAGAAATTTGATTCTGCACCGCCACCATTGAATTTTGATCCGCCGCCTGCACACTCATGGTGGAAATGAACGTGTCACCGGTGATGTAATGTTGAGCGCTGGAAATTGGAATGTAGATGCTGTCATCAGGATTGGTAAAGCCGCTGCCACCCTTGGCCACAGTCACCCCGATCACATCAAAATCAACATTTTTAATACGTATGGTTTGACCAGTTGGATCAACTCCCGCCCCGAAAAGATCATCCCGCGCCGTTGAGCCAAGCACTGCCACTTTGGCTGAACTTTTGACGGCTTGATCAGTGATGAAACTGCCAGCTTCCATGGCAATACTCCTGACAACCGCATAATCAGGCAGCGTGCCCACAATTTGAGTGTTGGTGTTGGTGCCTTTGGCTGTGACCTGAGAGCGTTTGGAATCTTCTGGCGCCACAGCTTGCACATTTTGAATTTCACTTTTAACCGCATTGGCATCTTCAAGCGTGAGCGTGGCGCTGCTGCCAGCCCCACCGCTAACTCCAGCCGTTCGTTGAGCGCCTGGTCTGACAATGATCAAATTCGAACCAATCGACTGAATGCTGCTAGCAATCGAGGCTTGCGCTCCCTGACCAATTGAAACCATCGTGATGACTGAAGCAATCCCAATCACAATCCCGAGCATCGTCAAACCCGATCTAACTTTATTAGAAGAAAGTGACCAAAAAGTTTCCTGAAGTAAATCTTTAAACATATTTTTCTTATCAATTTAATCACCCACGAATCTACAAATTTGCTACAAATCTACAAATATTATTTAAAGAAAATTTATTTGTAGATTTGTATTTGATTTGTATATTTGCAGGTCATCAACAATAAATCTTTATAAAACTATCTTTACTTCCTCAAATCGCTTTCAATCACGCCGTCCCTAATGGTGATAACTCGCTGGGCAAATTCGGCGATTTCAGGCTCGTGTGTAATCAAAATAATCGTGTGCCCTTTTTTGTGCAACTCCTGAAAAGCTTCCATCACCACGTGACTGGTTTTGGTGTCCAAATTGCCAGTTGGTTCATCAGCAAAAATGATGGCTGGATTGTTGATCAGCGACCTGGCAATCGCCACTCGCTGCATCTGCCCACCTGAAAGTTGATTGGAAAGATTGTAAAATTTGCTTTCTTCCATCCCGGCATATTTCAAGCACTGCCTGGCTCTTTCTTCTCGCTCTTGCTGGCTCGTTTCGGAATAAAGCAAAGGCAACATCACATTGCGCAGCACCGTTGTGCGCGGGAGCAAATTGAAAGCTTGAAAAACAAAACCAATTTTTTCGCGGCGCAAATCCGAAAGTTGGTCGTCATCCAATTTGGAAACTTCTCTGCCATCCAGAAAATAAGTGCCACTAGTTGGAGTGTCTAAGGCGCCCAAAATATGCATGAGCGTCGATTTTCCGCTGCCAGAAGGCCCAATGATGGCCACAAATTCGCCCTTAGCAATGCTGAAAGTCACTCCCTTCAGAGCCTCCGTTTCCACGTCGCCACTGACATAAATTTTTTTCAAATCTTTGCATTCAATCATAAAACCCTGCAAATATACAAATTAATTACCTGCCTACCGGACAGGCAGGCAAATCTACAAATAAATTCCTGGCGAGATAAATTTTACTAAAATTATTTAAAATTGAGTGAACATATTTTTTCTTTTTTCGCTTGAAAGTGGTTTACCTTGGTGTCAAAAAGTCCAAAAGTTGGAAAACACTTTCACTGGGATAAAAAGAAAAACATATGTGAGCGAAATTTCACAACTACAAAACTATCCCCTGCCGCCGCCCAAAATTCCCATGCCACCACCTCTGTTGGTTGAAGTTGTGGTCGTGGTTGCTTTGGCAGTTGGGTCAATGGTTTGAGTGACGACATTGTCACCCACATTGATGCCACTGACAATTTCAGTTTCCGTGTTGTTGGCTGAGCCAAGTTCAACCGTGCGACTTTCTGGAGTTTTGGCTCCGCTAGGGAGAACTTGCACCACTGTAGCGTTGCCTTGCGTTTTGAGGGCGCTGTTTGGCACCGTGATCACATCTTGCTTGACCTGCGTGATAATCTTGGCAGAAACACTCATGTTAGGCTTGATACGAGAATCAAGCGTATCCAAACCAACCTTCACGTTATAAGTCACCACTCCCTGAGCCAGTGTGCCAAGCGCATCCATTTTTTCAATCTTGCCAGAGATAGTCAAGCCACTTATAGCTGAAAAAGTCATCATCACTTTTTGACCAATCGCCACATTTGGAATATCCACCTCGTTGACTGAAACTTGCGCCTGAAGCGTGCCAAGATCGCCAATGATAATTGGAGCGCTACTAGAGCTGTTGGAAGAAAGTCTGCTCAAGTCATCTCCATTTTTGATATTAATTGCACTGACCGTGCCATCGATTGGAGCTGTCACCGCTCTTTTAGCCCCGTTAGCCAAGGTGTTATTATAGCTGGCCAGCGTGGCTGTGTAACTTTTTTGGGCAGCTACCAAACCACTTTTGGCAATGTCAATTTTGGCTTTCAAAATCTTTTTTTGATCTGAAGTCGAAGTGTCATCTTTTTTGGCTGCGTCATAGTCAGCTTTGGCTTGCTTGATGCTTAGCGTGGCTGAATCAACAGAGTTTCTCGATTGTTGCAGTGAAGCGGTTGATTGATCATTGCTGACTGAAAGAGCATCATTGACAATCGTAAAGAGCGTGTCACCCTTTTTAACTTTGTCCCCCACGTTGACGGCCAAGTTTGCAACCGTGCCAGTGATGGTCGGGTCAACAGTTGCCAATTGATCAACCACCATGTTGCCAGAGCCAGAAACGGAAGTAACCAAAGAACCCTTGGCAGCCACTGCCGTTTTATATTGCACAGCGGTGCTTGTTTGATGAGTTTTTTGATACCAATAATAACCGCCAGCAGCCGCAATCAAGGTCACAACTACGATTTTAATTTTGTGTTTTTTCCAATAGTTTTTCATAATATCTCCCCACAAATATACGAATTTACTACAAATCTACAAATGCCATCTTTTCCCCCTTTAGAAAAGGGGGATTTAGGGGGATTTGAAAGACTAACTAAATAAAGAAAGTTTTTCAAATCTCTCGTAAACGCTGCGTTTGCTCGCGTTCACTATCTTTTCTAAAGAGAGGAGCAAGCGGAATTTGTAGATTTGTAAAAGATTTGTAAATTTGTAGGATATCAGCTTGTTATATTATTTATATCTTAGATTATTTTACGTTAAAAACTCGAATAAAATCAGCACTCACCAATCCATTATCGCCTGGTTTGCCAATCACCACAAGTCTTTCGTCATTTTTGAGATCCGTTATTTTCAAATCAGCCTGACCATTTTTAATCAAAGTCTTGTCGCCAACTGCCACGGTGTTTTCTTTGCCACTTGGATCCTTGATAATGATATTACCATCAGCAATCGAAACGATTGTGCCTGCAAGCCCATGCCCATTGCGGAAATCCTGACCTGCGAAATTGCGACCCATGCCCATTGGCCCAGTAGGCCCACCTAATTGAGAATCAAATCTCTCGGGACCTCCATTCATAATCCTATCAGGGCCGCCCACAAAATTTCTTTCGTAGTTGGCGCCCCATTGATAAGAATATCTGGCGCGACGCTCCCCCACGTGCACGCCCATTGCAAAAATAACTGCTCCGGCAATTAAAATTGCCAAAGTAGTTACAATTGTTTTGAAAATTGTTGACTGCGTTATTTTTTGAATGTCTGTCATATGTTTTTTGATTTCTAAGAAATTACTATCACCGTCACTATCATATATTAGTTCAATGTCTCTGACTTGAACTACTCTGTTCTTGATTGCAAAAACTAAAATTCCAGAGCCCTTTCGTTTCAGGTCAGAGACACTGAACCGACATAAAATGCCTAAGTCCTATAGTTATAATTATCTGTTAGTTCAATGTCTCTGACTTGAACTATTTTGTTCTTGATTACAAAAACTAAAATCCCAGCACCCTTCCGTTTCAGGTCAGAGACACTGAACCGACATAACCTTCTTCCTGAAATTTCGCATATTGCCTGAGCAGCAACAAAAAGGTGAAAATCGGTAGCAATGTGGCAGCGATCGAAACAGTCGGCAAGGTTTCCAGTAAAGAAAATCCATAATCTTGCCACATTGCCAGCACGGTTTTGAGATCTGAAAAAGCCAGCATCGCCAAACTGAAAAATTCTGAAGCCAAAATTGCTCGTCCGAAAATTGCCAATGCAGCAAAACTGAAAATTCCACAAATTGCCAAACCAAATTGAAAAAATCTTTGCTTGCGAAGAGCAGTCCTGACCTGCTCTTTTTCAATTCGCTGAAAAATCGCCTCTTTCAGACCTTTTGGCGGTTCAATTTCGGAAAACTTGTTTATAATTTCATCAAAATTTCTGTCCATATGCTTGTATTACGAGACAGAAAAGGGTCTGGGTGCAGATTCAATTTTTATTCTTCGCTATATCTTTTCCCAGCTTCCTCGGCGAAACTTCTGGCTAGTTGCGGATCAGCTTGCAATTCTTCAGAAACATTCCACAAAATTTCAAATTGGGTTTTAATGAGCTGCCGCAGTTCTCGCGATTCCACAATAAAACCAAAATTTTCTGCGCGCGATGACAGAAACATCACCTTGTCAGCATATGCCCAATAACCCATCGAAAAATCCATTTCCTTTGGAGCCAGCCGAGTTTGACGTAAAACTTCTTTTCCGGGTGCTAGAAAAACATCTTCTGCCACATCCACGGTTTTGTCTCTTGGCCAAACAACGCGTAGCGCAATGTTGCTCTTGATTCTTTTTTTATTAAATTCATTCAGAAATTCCTCTCCCATCACCTTGAGCATATCTTGAATTGGCCAGCAAGCTTCAGTTTGCAAATCATTATACAAAAGCACATCTCTAAACATGATTTGCATTTCGTCTGCTCCCTCAAAGTAGTGAAATTTTGGACTCACAAAATCTGTTTTTTGACTCTTCTTGAGTGATTCAAGCATTGATTCAAAGCCACTGCGAGTGCTCTCCAATTCATTGATACGCTCATTAATAATCGTTTTTATTCCTTCTGGCGCAATTGCTTGCCAAAGTTTCACATTATTTTGCTCATTTTGAAGCACCAAACCCGTTTTTGCCAGATCATCAAGCAAGCCATAAATTGTGGTTCGAGGGAATTTTAGTCCCTTGGCTAATTTTCCCACAGGCATAATTCCGCCCTGCAAAAGAGCCAAGTAAACGTCCGAATGTTCCCTTTTTAAGCCTAATTTTTCAAAAGTAGTGTCTAGCATATTTTTTCTTTAATAATTCTTTTGACGAACTTCGTCGACACTATTTACTATAGCGCCTTTTTATGATACAGTCAACTGTTAAGATAGATAAAGATTGATAAATAAACCTATCTTAACAAAAAGATCTTTTACAATCAATCGCCCTATAACTAACTTGTCGTAGTTATGGGACACAAAAAAGGAGCAACGATGTATATTTTCATACTTGTGGTTATTCTGGTTGCGCTTGTGACTATGTTAACAAGCACAGTTCTTTACGGATTACGTAGCCGCCTGCCTAAGGGAATCACAATCGACCATAGTCGGTCGATTGAGGAATTAATTAAAAAAGGCGACTATGACTGGGTCGCCCCGAGTATTAATTCGAATGAATTTATTGCTTCCAGGAAGGTAAAGAGAAGCAAAAAGGATGTTGAAAAATATGAAGTGCGGGTGTTTCACTTCAATTACAACATATGCTCGGAATCGGCAATCAGAAAAATGAGACAAACTGGCTGGTCACCAGCGACGCTGGAGCAACTCCTTGCCTATAGCACAGCAATAGCTGCTAACTCTGAGCCGAGAGAGTTTCAAATTGTCGCTCTCGGCTCCTCGTGCGAATTTCCTGAAGAAGGTTGTTATGCGCCAGTCTTCAAATTCAATAACAAATGGTGGTCTGAAAAACAACGCATTCTCGAACTGCGTCGTTGGAGAGGCGGTTGGAATGCTGGCTACGGGTACAGCTTACTAGCCGTTCGCCGAATTCGATAAGAAAATGGTAATACTTCCCCCGCACAATCATGGTGGTCATGCTTGTGCGGTTTTTTTATGCCTTGATTTTTATAACACTCTTTTTTATTTCTATTCCAAAACATTTTTCGCTAAAGTTTTATTTTTTAAAAAAGATAAATTTCGCAAAGAAAGAAGGGTGCGACGAAATTGACTTTTGAGGGTGTTGGTCGGGGCGCCGAGAATTTCGGCGATTTCGACCAAGGAAAAACCTTGCTGAAAGTGCAAGAGAAAAATAGTTTTCATTTCAGGTGAAAGCGAGTTCAAAAATTTCTCCGCATCTTGGGCGTTGTCCATCTGTTGCCAAAGCTGCGTTGAGTTTGAAAAGTTTTGATCTTCAAGAATTTCCAAAAAATTGCTGCCATCGGCCTTTTCAAAAGTTGAAAATGGCAAAGCTTTTTTCTTTTTCAAGTTGTCATAAGCTGCGTTTTTGGCAATCGCATAAAGCCAAGTTGAAAATTTCCTTTTTTGATCAAAAGAATCCAAATGTTTCCAAGCTTTCACAAAAACTTCCTGCACCAGGTCTTGCGCAACATTTTCGTCCCTGACAAGCTGGAACGTGAAATTGTAAAGTGGTTTCAAATAGCGGTCAATCAGCTTCTCCAAAGCTTTTTCGTCACCGCCACAAAAATTTGCCACCAATTTTTCATCTGAGATAGTCATAGCTTTTAATACGCTAAGTGTGCAAATATATTTTACTCCCCACTAAACTACTAAGCCCTTACTAATATACGAATGAGTTTTTCAGAAAAAATGAATTTATTAGTATATTCGTATAAGATTGGTATTTTAGCGGGGACTGCGGGATACAAAAATTCGTAGATTCTCATTGGCCACTATTCCACATGCACCGTCTCCGTGGAAACCTTTTCCACTTTTATCCAATAAGCGCCAAAAGCGCCAATGATGGCAATGATGCCAGCAATCATAAAAACTCGATCATAGGCAGCTATTTGAGCTTTCAAAATCACCAAAGAAGTTCCGATTTGAAAATCAACTAATTTATGGGAATTGATCAAACTATTTCTGCCGATTTCCAAAACTTTGCTCTTGGTTTCATTTTGCAAGATGGTGCCAAAAAAAGCAATCCCAAAAGCACCAGCAATATTGCGCGCCAAGGCCAGCACTGAAGAAGCGGCTCCAATTTCATTTTGCGGCACCGCCGAAGCGATGATGTTGGTGCGCTGCGCCATGCCAAAACCCATGCCAAAAGCCATCACCCCAAGTGGAATAATAATTGCCAGTGCAGAAGAACGTGGATCCAAAGAAGAAAACATCAAAAGCCCAATACCTGCAACCAACGTGCTAGCCATAATTATCCAACGCGGTTGGATGTTTCCAGAGAAACTTCCTCCAATTGGAGCAGCCAGCACAATCATGAAGGCCATCGGGATAAATAAAAGCCCGGTTTGCGTTGCGTCATAACCAAGATAAGTTTGCGCAAAAATTGGAATGAGGAAAACACTGCCCATCATGGTCATAAAAACCAAAAAGTTGTTTGCCAGCACGTTAACGAAAATTTTGTTTTTGAAAAATTTCAAATCCACAATTGCATCATGATGCCCTTGTTCAATTTTGATGAAAATTAAACCAAAGATTAGTGTCGCAGCATAAGCTAGCATACTATTAGCAGAAAACCAACCCCACTCCAAACCTTTGTCAAGCACTAACACAAAAGAACTCAAGGCCACACCAAGAGCAATAGCCCCCCACCAATCGAAGGAGTGTTCTTTGAAACGCCTGCCACCTTCACTGACAAAAATCATCGCCAGCAACAATCCCAAAATTCCAATCGGCAAATTGATCAGGAAAACACTGCGCCAACCAAAATTATCAATCAGCGGTCCTCCGAGAAGTGGCCCAAAAACCGAAGCGGCTGCAAAAGAAGAAGACCAAAGCCCAAGCGCTTGCGCCCGTTCTTTTCCTGGTTTAAATGTATAAGCAATGATCGCCATCGCCGTTGGATAATCAGCGCTGCCCGCAATAGCTTGAATCACCCGAAAACCAATCATGGAGCTCAAATTCCAAGCAACGCCAGCCAAAATCGAACCGAAAATAAACAAACTGAAACCAATGATATAGATTTTTTTCTGCCCATAAACATCCCCCAATTTTCCCCAGACTGGGACAAAAACGGCGTTCGCCAAAATATAGGCGGTGGCAATCCAGCCCGCTGAAGAAACCGTGATGCCAAAATCACTGATGATTTTTGGCAGCGCTAAATTCACAATCGTCTGATCAAGCCGACCCAAAAAAGTTCCCACAATCACTGTGAAAAGCACCCACCATTTCAAATTGTCGTCCGTGACAAACTTTTTTAACATAAAAAAATAATCAATAAACAAGAAAACGGAACAAAAAAGATATGAGCACTGAGATAAAAGCACTAAACAAAAGATAGCATCCAAGATACAATAACCAAGAGACAAACATCCTACCTACCGGCAGGCAGGCAAACAAAATTCAATAATCAATTTTCAAATATTAAAACAGTTTGTATTTTCGGATCTTGGAATTTGAGATTTGTTTGATTATTGTTCCTTGTTTCTTGGTTATTACGCCTTGCTTCTTGTGTCCTCAGAAGCCTTGCTTTTTAGTTTTTAAAGATTGTTACTTTCGCTGACATGCCATTTTTGAGTTCGCTGTATTTTTGAACATCAAATTTTATTTTCACATCAAACTGACGAATTTCACGCTGGTCAGAAATGTTAAACACCACTCCTGATTGACGAGAAGTCTGACTAATTTCAGCCACGATGCCAGTATATTTTTTGCCAGCAAAAGTGTCCACCGTGAAAGTCACCAATTGCCCGACTCTGATGCCACTGAGGCCCTTGTCTTCATCAATATGCGCCACCACTCGCAAATCATTGGAATGAATAACGCTCACAACCGCTTCACCAGCTCCAACACTTTTGCCTGCCAAGCTTTGAGCTTCAACCACCAAGGCTGGCTGGTCATCACTGCGCAAAATTTGATCAGCCACTTGTGCCACTGGCGTGCTAGCTTCCAACTGCTGACCATTTGTCACCAGCATTTTTTGCAAAGTTCCACCTTGACTCGGCGCAATTGCAATCAGCGGGGCTTCAATATCAGCCTTGTCAGTGTAAATTTGATTACGCGTGACCAGCAGGTAAAAACCCCCAATAATCACAATAACCAGCAATAATCCGCCTCCGACAATGGCAGCTGATTTGGTGCTTTTATTTTGCGCTAGTGAATTTTTTTCGTCTTCCATAAAACTTAATATAGTTACTAAAAATTAAATTTATTTTGAATTATTGAGCGAGCACAACGCTAGCATGCATGCCAGTTTTGATTACTGGATCAGTCTCATCCAACCGCAGTGTCACTTTGTAGGTTGACTTTCCTTGACTGTCAGTTGCGCCAGGATCAATGGCGCTAATTTTCGCTGCCATCGTCTTTTGAGTTCCCAATACATCAAAAATAACTTGAGCGCTATCACTGATTTTAAGTTTAGACACATCCAAATCACTGGCCAAAGCTTCGATTTTTTGCAGTGGTTCATTGGAAATAATTGTTAAAAACGCAGGAGCTGAAGCTCCACCAATTTCCCCAACTTCACCCGTCTGACGAGTGATGGTGCCGTCGAAAGGTGCTTTCAAGATGGTCTTTGCTAGTTGCACCTTGGCGCTCAACAAACTATTTTGAGCAGCCACCACCGCATTTTCTTGCACCAGGACACTATCCTCATTACTGGAAACTTGCGCCTGTTGCTCTTTGCGAGCATAACCAGAAAGGCCATGCACCTTCAGTTTTTCTTGTTTCAAATCATGATTGGTTTTGTTCAGTTCGGCCTGCGCCCCAGCTAAATTGGCCTGAGCAGAACTTACTTGTGCTTGCAAATCAGCGCTTTCTTGGGTGGCCAAAACTTCGCCAGCCTTCACTTGGTCGCCAACTTGCTTGTTGATTGTTTTGAGATCAGCTGGCAACAAAAAACCCAAATCAGCAATTTTTTCTGGCACAACTTTTCCCTCTAATAAAATTTTTCCATTAGCATTGGCTGAAAGTGTTGGTGCATCTTGTGCCTTCGGCTCCAAACCAAAAACACTCCAAATGTAACCGAGACTGATTACGCCAGCCAAGCAGATGACCGCCAAACTAATGTTTCGTGTATTCTTGTTCATTTACCCTGTTAAATAAGATTTGAATCTCCTCTTGAGAAACTACTTATTGCAATAAATTGATTAGTTTTAATACCCCGTTATTTATATATATAAATTCAAATCTTAATTTTCAACTGAAATTTTTTGCAAAATTTTCTCCAATTGTTTCTGCTCAGCGATTGAAAGTCTTTTCAAATTTGCCCGCATTTTTTCGGCCATCAAATTTTTGTGCGTCTGCAAAAAATGCTCACCCTTCTTGGAAATCAAAATTCGCACAATCCGGCGATCAGTTTTCTCAACCTGTCGATAAACCAACTCATCTTGCGTCAATTTGTTGATGATGGAAGTGGCTGAAGGCGGAGTGATTCCAAGTTGATCAGCCAACTCTTTCATGAGCGGTTTTTTGGCTTTTACAAGGCTCAGAGTGATCAAATGCAAAGCAGAACAATTTTTGCCTTTCAGCGTTTTTTGCTCATGCAGCAACCGACGAGTCGTGAAGATAAGCGAAATAATTTGTTCAAGGCGATCAGACATAGTTAGTTTTCTTAATTGTTAGATGTTCTAAGTATATTAAGCCTTCCCAATCCTGTCAAGCACCCTTTTCCAAAGAAAAAAGCACCCCGAAGGGCTACTTGTATCTTGCCTACCTGTCCGATAAGCAGGTATCTTGTATTTTGTATTTTGTATTTTGTATTTTTGTTTGAATGCTTACATGATTATATGTTTAAATGATTATATGTTTAGATGATTTAAACCTTAAATTCGACCACTTCGCCGTCAGTCATCACATAATCCCTGCCGACGGTTTTGACGGCACCCAGTTCTTTGGCTTTGCCCCAAGATCCAATTTCCAAAAGTTTGTCCCACGCAATGACATCAGCGCGGATGAATTTTTCTTGAAAATCAGTGTGGATGGCTGCGCCAGCTTCCGGAGCCGTCGCCCCTTTCTTGATGGTCCAAGCGCGAGTTTCAATTTTGCCCGTCGTCAAAAAAGTTTGCAGACCCAACAAATCATAGGCCGCTTGGGTCAAGTCATCAATATGTGAAACCAAACCCATTTCAACTTTCTCCTCCTGCGTCATTTCAATCAGCTCTTCTTCGATTTTAATATCGAGCTTGATGTGTTTTCTGCTTTCCAATTCGGGGAGTAATTTTTCAGTCACGTCCGCCACATTAAAAATATACAAAAATGGTTTCATGGTCAGCAGCGACATTTCCCTAACAATCAACTTGCCATATTCTTCTTTCAAAATTTCTGCCAAACCTGGCGTTTCGTTGGCCAATTTGCCAGCTTCCAAAGTCGCTTTGATTTTCCCAATGACTTCCATTTGCTTGTCCGCACCTTTTTTGTTGCCTTTGGCTTCTTTTTCAATCCGAAACTGCGTTTTGGTCGCAGTTTCCAAATCGGCCAAAATCAGCTCCAAATTGATGACTTCAATGTCACCAACTGGGTTGATAGCGTTGTGCACATGCGTAATGTTGGAATTTTCAAAAACCCGCACCACTTGCGCAATCGCATCAACCTCTCGAATGTTGGCCAAAAATTTGTTGCCCAGACCTTCGCCTTCCGAAGCGCCTTTCACAATCCCGGCAATATCCACAAATTCCACCACCGCCGGCACAATTTTTTCGGTCTGCGACATTTCTGAGAGTTTCAAAAGTCGCTCATCCGGCACCTTCACCACCCCCACATTTGGTTCAATAGTGCAAAACGGATAATTGCTAATTTCCACTGGATTTTTGGTCAGCGCTTTAAAAAGGGTGCTTTTCCCCACGTTTGGCAATCCCACGATTCCTATTTGTAAACTCATTGTTTTAATATTAGGTATTATGTAACTCGTATAAGATACCGCAAATAAAGTTTTTAAGCAATGGAAACAATTGACAAGTGAATCAGCCTCCTATTAAATGAAAGTAAATGTTTATAGCACTCTTGCCAACTAAATAACGGAGATGACAATGCAAAATACAATGCCAAGAACGAATGTATGCAGAATAGTTGTTTCAGCTAGAAAAACTGGCTTGTATCATGGAACAACCTATCGCAATTATCCCGCTCCGAACTACGACAACTGGCTTCTCGCTTTGATAACGACAACAGGATTCATGAGTCCTCGCAGTGCAGCAAGAGCTATCAACAAAGTTAGTCTTCCAGGAGTAGCATTGCTTAATGAACAAGAGTTCGAGGATAGAAAAATTCCAACCCTCCGGCTCAGACTTCCAATTGGCACTGAAATAGTTCTAGTGAGGCCGCATGACCAAAAAAGAAAACCCTATGTTCAATATCTAAAAGATGGGAGTTACAATAAAACCGACATAGTGCCTCAACATTTACCCTTCCTTGAAGCAATGGGAAGGATAGTTCCTGATTCAGTTGGATTTCCTGATTCAGCATTATCCGAAACCTATGATGTTTATTTCACTACTTCTACTGGGAAACTCCAACTCACTGGTTAACAACCGAAAAAGCAGTAAAGCAGGTCGACAAATAATCGTCGTCCTGCTTTCTTTTTTTTATTTTTCAAAAATATAATCCAACCCAAACCTATATATTAATATATGGGTTTGGACAAAAATTTAAATGGGTTTTAAATTCACCAAAAGCAATGATGAAAAAATAAAAGCGTTACAATTATATGCATATGCATTTTTTTGCAACACTTAAACTTTGCAACATTCGACAGCAATAAAGCCCAGCAAATATGGGCTTTAAAAAAACAATATGCTAATCCTGGCATATGCGGGAATTAGCATATTGATAAACTTTGAAAAAATATAAAAAGAAACTAAGCTCCTGAATACATTCAGTAACTGCCACTAGGAAAATTACATCGCCACCGTTTCCCAAAGCAGGTCAAAAATAGTTTTCTGGGCTTGGGCAAATTCTGGCGACTGGATGATGAAGCCCATTTTTTCTTGACCAGAAATCACTACCACCTTGTCATCATAAATCGCCAAATAGGGACTCACCACATATTTTTCAGGCAAAAACTTGACTTTGCGATTTTGCTGAGAATGCGTTTCGCCTTGCTCCCACTCTGGATGATATTTTTCAAAAGCCCGCAACGACAAACTGGTGATGCCAAGCTTGATGCGCTTTTTGACAAAGTTTTCCACGAACTCAACCCCCAGCAACTCCTCCAACAATGTTCCCGACAAATAGTAGCGATCAATCTTTTCCTGGCTTTTGAGCAAATCTTCAAACAGTTTTCGCAAGCCCGCCACGTTGCGATAGATTTTTATTTCCGGTTGAGAAAGTCCAATCCCAAAAATATTTTTAAGCTCCGGCACAACTTCCTGCACTGTGTCTTGTTTTTCTTTCAACAAATTGCCCAGCGCTTCCTTGGGGTCTTCGGCCACATAAAGTTTTTTGTCATTTTTGACGACCGTGGTGGCCAGATTTTTGCCAATCAAACTTTCCAAACAGTGATACACGGTGGTTCTTTTCAAACTCGTTGCCTTGGCCAGCTGAATCACACTGGCGGACTTTAATTTTAGCAAGGCTAAATAGGCGTCAATTTCCTTGCCTGCCAGGCCCAATTTTTCCAAATTTTTGGTTATTTTTTCCATATTTTTTACATTTTGTCGACGCTTTTGGTCGTCCTTTTTAGTTGTTTTTTAGCCTACTATAAACATATTCTAGCATATAATTTTTACTTTGTCCACCACTGTTGGCCTGTTTTTCTTTTAGGTGTATGCTTGCTCGTTATGTCAACAATGGCATACAACTCCTTTAACAACAGAATAGTAAACCCAAAAATCACAAACGGAGGCTGACATGACTGCTACATACAGTAAGTTTATAGCTATAAGGTTGCTAAACGAGCGACCCCTGCCACTGGGAAAAAGAACGGTGGACGTATATCAAATATTAGAGTCGCATACATTGTCATATTTATTTGGGTCACCCATAGCCTATGCGGATGATTTCAAAGAAAGAATAAAAAAACTTGTACTCTCAAAAACTGAGATCAAGGAATTTGTTGAAAAATATCCAGCCTTTCTAATCAAACAAGGGGATGGCACAGAAATAAACTATCTTGGGTCCTTCTTTGCGATAGGTTATGATCCGCTAAGAGACTTCGAGTTGGTAATTGGTTTTATGCCAAAAGGATGCACTGAAATTAAAGAGCTTCCAGCTGAACTCTGTGACACGCGTAGCAGTGATCGCAATAATTGTTATCCGCTAAGTGAAATTGTTAATCTTGGGCACAGGATTGTGGTGCCACACCTGGATGAAGTAAAAAACAACTCTTACGTTTGGAATCCATTCACCTTGCCTGAGTGTCCAAAACGATGGTTGCAAGAAAATGTTTTCAGAAATTTTAAACCCTTAAAATAAAAACCAACACCACTATGTCAAACTCACGCCTCAAGGAACGTTACGACAAAATTGCCCCGTTTTGGAATAGCGAGGCATACGCAGGACTCAGGAGAGATGATCTTCTTCTTGAAATTCTAAGACTTACAAAACTAGATAAACTACCAAAAAATCCAAGTATTCTTGACTTAATGTGTGGCACTGGCATCGTCGGCCTAGCCATTAAAAAGTACCTACAAGAAAAAGGCATCAACAGTAAAGTGAGCTTTCTTGATTTTTCCCAAGCTATGTTAGATCAAATTCAAGATGACGAGGCTGAAATCAAGGTGTGCGAGGACATCACTATGATGCCGTTTAATAATTCTTTTGATCGGATAGTTCTCCGCAATGGACTTTACGATCTCGAAGAAAGTTCTCAACTACCAGCTCTGCGGCAAATCTACAAGGTGCTTAAAGAAGACGGTCTTTTTGTTCTCATTTCTTACTGCCCCATCAAGCGTTTACAACCCTACTACAATGGGATTGTAAACTTCAAAGATCAGTTGGCTGGTTGGAACGATGGTCGAGCTGAACGCCATTTTGCAACCGAAAAAGAACTCCGCGAAAAACTTTCTAAGGCTGGCTTTAAGAATATCAAAAGGAAGCTGAGATTTTCTGGCACCCTTCGCTATGAAAAAACTGGGGAAATGAACAAGACAGCTTCGGAAAAATGGAAGAGGCATGTTCTTGATATCCCTAAGCCAATCCGAAACAAAATGGGAATCAAATTGCAACCAGATGAAACTGTGGAATATCAATTCCCTGGAATAATTCTGGTAGCAACTAAGTAAGTCGTATTTTATTTTTATTTCTAGCCAGAAACTTAAAACGTTTCTGGCTTTTTTATTTTCAAAAATATAATCCAGCTCAAACCTATATATTAATATATGGGTCTGGACAAAAATTAAATGGGTTTGAAATTCACCAAAAGCAACGATGAAAAAATAAAAGCGTTACAATTATATGCATATGCATATAATTGTAACGTTTTATAACAACTTAACTAAATCTATACTATCATAAAATGTCATCCTGAACTTGTTTCAGGATCTCTAACGCACCAAACTGACTGAAATAAAGTGAGTAGATACTGAAACAAGTTCAGTATGACACGAGAAAAATATAGCAGTAATTAAGTTAATTCGGTTTTATAACAAAAAGCCCATCAAATATGGGCTTTAAAAAACAATATGCTAATCCTGGCATATGCGGGAATTAGCATATTTCAAGCTGGGACATTTTTTTTGAATCAGACAAAATTCCACGCACTCACATGGCGAATGCCATTTTTATTGCCAAAGGAAACATCGTCCAGGCTGACAACCAGCTTTTCATATGAATCTCCAATTTTTTCCAGTCCGCGAAATTCCCGGTCGGCAACTTTTTTCTCAGCCAAAGAATAAGCGACTTGAAGATATTTTCTGTCTCCGTCTTTTTCCACCACGAAATCTATTTCCTCTCCCGCAATAGAACCCACATAAATCTTATAGCCAAGTCGCCTAAAATGAAGATAGATCACATTTTCCAAATGTTTCCCCAGACCATAATCAAAATCTGAAGAAAGAAAGTTTCGAAAAGCCAAGTCATTTAAATAATATTTCTTGTTTGCTGAGAAAATCTCCTTACCCTTGATATCATATCGCTCCACGCAATGAATCAAATACGTTTGCGTTAGATATGAAACATAGTTCGAAATAGTTTCATGATTTGTTTTAATTTTATGACTCGTGAGGTAGCTGACTATGGAATTAGTAGAAAATAGATTGCCAATATTATCCGTCACAAATTTAAAAACGTTATCCAAAAGCTGCGAATCTTTAATCTTGTATTTACCCACAATATCCTTGAGCATCACCGTGTCCTTCAGGGAAGAAACGTAGTGAATTTTCGTTTCTTCTCCAGTAAGTTGAAACAATTCTGGCAAACCGCCACTTTTCAAATAAGCCAAAAAGTTCTCTTTGTTTCTGGCAAGTTTTTTGCAAGCCAGATATTCTGAGAACGAAAATGGCAACACCTCGAAAGAAACATAGCGCCCGCTCAAATAAGTTGCCAACTCCGAAGAAAGCATCGTTGAATTTGAACCTGTAATAAAAACCTCAGACTGCTGCTTGTGATTTTGTGAAAGCGAATTGACAATTTTCTCCCAACCTTGAATTTCCTGAATTTCATCTAGCAAAATAAAGATTTTTCCTTTTACCTTCATTTCTTGCCTGTAAAATTCAATGAGCTTGGCAAGCTGCTTATAATTTGAAATCTCATCAAACTCCACTAATTCTTTGTTGAGATAAAAAATATTCCCAGGTTTTACCCCATCCTGAATTAATCTATGGATCAGCTGACGCAACACATAACTCTTCCCGGCCCGCCGCTGACCTACTAGCACTTTAATCAAAGAATTTCCAAGATAGGGCTCAATTTTTTTCTGATAATCCACCCTCAAAAAACCAGTTTTAACGCCAGTTCCAGCCCAATAATTGTATTTTTTCAGTTTTTTATAAATTTCAAGCATACCTTAAACTTTATGTATTATCCTTAACTTTTTAAAGTATACCTTAAACTCTGGAGAGTGTCAAATTCAAGTTTTTAGGCAATAAAAAATGGAGAGAGGCAAAACCGCGCCTCCCTCCATAAACCTTACTGGGGACTAAGGCCGCAACTCACATTGGAGCTATTCCTGCCTTGTTCCTTTCAACTCAATCACCCCCTCTGTTTTTTAGTTATGCACTGCTCCATGGGAGCGTGCGTTTCTGATTCGGTGAATGCGTATCCACCGATTTTAAGCACAAGTTTTCCACCTTCTCTGCTTTGAGAGAAAAGTGTTTTCAAATTTTTTCCCTCCTTGAAAGTTTTCTCAATAAGAGCTCGCAACTCACTATCTTCAAAATCCAGATCCATCGAAGAAAATGCCAAATTAATCAGCAGATATTCCAGCAATTGCTCCAGTGTGTCCTGCTGGCGATCAAAAACCGTTCGATCTTGAGTGTAAAACTGATCTTGCGATTTTGAATTCGGCAATGGGCGCAGAAAAGAACTCTGCACCACGAAAGAAATATTTTCATGCGCAAGTTGGAGCAAAAACTCCAGTGTTTCTTGCGAGAATTTTCCTGGTAGCAACATGTGAAACAGCCTAGTTTCAATCCCCACCGCTGCCAAATTTCTGACGGCCTTTCTGACCATTTGTGGCTTTGAAGTTTTCGCCAATGAATCAAGACTTTCTTGACTCATGCTTTCCATCCCAACTCCGCAACGCACAATTCCAGCAGCTTTCAAATTTCTGACAAAATCTTCCGTCACATACTCGGGTCGAGTGATGACATCAAATTTCACGTCTGGATGTTCCAGGTGAAAAGCGGCTAATTCTCGCAACAGGAAGTCTGCTGCACCTTTGGCCATGCCAAAAGTTGGATCAATGATCAGGATATAATCAATTCCCTTCTCAGCCAAATAGCGAATTTCCTTCAAAACTGTGCCGGGTTTTCGACAGCGACGAAGCGAAGCTTCAATCCCAAAAGCACAATAGTTGCAAAAACTGTCACAACTTCTAGCCATTTCCACAAAAGCAATCGGAGTCAGCTCAACTTCGCGAGCTTCTTTCAAATAGCCATCGAAATCAAAACGTCCTTTGCTGGTGTAAAAATCTTCAGCCTTATAGCCATCCAAGAGTTTTGTTTTCAATTCTTTCTCCAGGTCTGGCTGAAACAGAAAACAACTTGACTCGGTTGTTAAAACAGCTTCCACAAGCTCTGCAAGTTGCAAACCGTTCCCCCAATAACAAGCGTCGACTGGCCAGCACCAAAGCTTTTGAGGAGCGTCACCAATCAAATTCAAAACCCCGCCACCCAAAATTACTTTCACCCTTGGCTTAAGCTCTTTGACAGCAAGAAGAATTTTTTTAACTTGCCCTCCTTGGGCATAGGTTGGAAAAGACAACAGGATTAAGTCCGGCTGAAAATTTTCCAGCACTTCTGCCAAAATTTGTTCAACAGACCAATTAGGTCTCTGCCTAGTCCTCAGATTGAGGTCGAGAAAAGAAATCTCATGCTGAGCAGGAATATGATACCCCACCTCAAACATCGCTCTGGGAATTTGCAAAATTTTAGTCTCGGATTCATCCCAAGGCCTATTAAGCGGCTGGATATATAAAAGCTTTTGTTGTTTCAATTTATACCTCTGTTTTTTTGTTAAAGTCCAAAATTTCAAATCACAGCTCAGTGGCTGTGAGGGTAAAAGCATTATATAGCAGAAACGTTAAAAAGGCCACCATAGAAAATTATTCCACTATCTTTTCCCCGTTCCAAATCAGTTCAAAAATTTTTCGCAGACTAGAACTGATGTCTTTGTCTTCAATAATAAGTCCGAATTCTTTTTTGTAGTTGGAAGCAAAAACTTTGTTGCCGCAAACTCCCATTTCGACTTCGGAAGAAAAAAGTTCCGCTGGCAAGATTCTGGTTTCCCTGAGTTCAGCCTGGTCCTTTCTTTTGAGGCCCAACACCTCGGGTGAAGCTTGCCCAATGACACGGGCCCGGACTCCAGCTTTGACTCTTTTTTTGATGTATTCTTTGCTCATTTTTTCATTCTCAGTCATCACAAAACGCGGAGTGGTGAAAGAAATGACTTCATCCGCCGTTTTTAAAATGTCTTCATCGATCAAATGCAAGCCTGCCCGACCTTCAAAAAAATAGATTTTGGGTTTGTCGAGAATACTGTTTTGCATAGCCATCAATTCTGGCAAAGCTTCCTGAGCGGCTTTGATTTTTTCGTGGGCGGTTGCCAAACATTCTTTCGGCGACTTGGCCAGATATTTGATTTTGTCCTGGCTAGGCATCTTCAAAACGAAACCCTTGCTCACCAAAGTTTCCAGCACCACATAGGCCGTGGGTTTTTTGATGCCAGCTCGCAAGGCCACCATATAGGCCGTCGCCTGATTGAGCGGCAGCAGGGCCAGATAGCAACGCGCTTCTTTGTCGTTAAGGCCAAGATTTTTGAGGGCTTTGATTCGTTCCATATATTTCAGGATAGCACGAAATAACAAAATGGTCAACATTTTTGACGAATAATTCTTTTTTAGTGTTTTATAGCTTCATTAAGGCATAATTTGCTATCTTGGATATTCGCACTTCTTGACCTTAGTGTCAGCGCATGTTAAACTGACTTATCATCAAGCTTTTAAGCGGGGTGAATTGTTCTTTTTTGATCTAAGTTCTGGATATTTATAAGCAAAATTCAAAAAGCTGAGCTGGGTCTATTTGGGTAACTAGGCGCAGCAAACCCATTGGCGCTTTGGAATGAAGTTTGAAATGTTGAAAAGCAACAAGTTGTCTTCGGACAATTTCCTCGTGAAATTGCAGCCGCTGGCGACTTTCCAATTTCAATCAGCAACAACTGACCTCTTTCATCCCAACTTTTGAATTGCTTCTTATCAAAGAACTTCAATTTTTCTAAAAATCCCAAGGCTCTGCCCTGGGATTTTTAGGTTAGGAGAAAGTAGCTTCGAAACTTAGCCCTTTGCTCTTTCCTTTTAACTTCATTTGTGTTATCAATACGTTACGAACATACAAGGTTTTAATATTTCAAGGATTTTACACGACTCATAATTCAAACCAAAAACTACCACTAAATTTTTACGAGCTTGTTTACTTTGGGGGCCTTATGCGCGACAGCGAATTCTGAGCGATTGGCCATTGTTTTCGGCCAAGAGCGTGTCCTAAAAAGTAAACAAGCGAAGTAAAAATTTTTTACTTAGTTTCCTAAAATCCTAACTTACACATGACCCCATTTTAACGTCAAATTTTTTATGCAGCCAGATCACATCCTGATTCACTATGGCGAAATTTCCCTCAAGGGGAAAAATCGCAACTATTTTGAAGCGCAACTCATCAAAAATATCAAAAGTCAGCTCAACGCTTTTGCGCCGAGCAGTTTTGAATTTGTGAAAAAAATTTCTGGCGCTATTTTGGTCAAGCTCAACAAGAACGGCCTGGCAAACATTGAAGAAGTCGAGCAAGCCATCCTGCATACTTTTGGAATCGTGAATTATTCCTTTGCCACCAGTCTCGAGCAAGACCTGGAAAAAATCAAAGCCTTTTGCTGGGATTTGATCAAAGATAAAGAGTTTCAAACTTTCCGCGTCACTTGTCAGCGTTCCAAAAAGGAATTTCCCTTGCATTCAGGAGAAATTGAGCGGGAAATCGGCGGACACCTTTTTGAAAAATTCGCTGGCCAAAAAGCAGTCAACCTCAAAAATCCTGACTGCGAATGCTTTGTGGCCATCATTAATGACTACGCCCTCGTTTCCCTGGACAAAAAGAAGGGCTTGGGAGGCTTGCCAGTTGGCACGGGCGGCCGAGCTTTGGTTTTGATGTCCGGGGGTTTTGATTCTCCTGTGGCCGCTTTCAGTGTGTTGCGCCGAGGTGTAACCACTCGCTTCGTGCATTTTCACTCCATGCCCTACACTTCAAAGGCAAGTTTGGAAAAAGTCACTGACCTGATCAAAGTTTTGAAAAAATATCAATCTTCAGGAATTTTATATTCCGTCCCCTTTGCCGACGCTCAGAAAGAAATCATGCTCAGCTGCCCAGAGTCGCTGCGCATCATACTTTATCGCCGCTTGATGCTGAAAGTTGCCCAGGAAATAGCTAGTCGAGAAAGAGCGCTGGCCTTGGTGACTGGCGATTCAATCGGCCAAGTGGCCTCCCAAACTTTGGAAAATATTTTTGCCGTCAGCCAAGCCTGCGACATGCCAATTTTCAGACCGCTGATCGGCACTGACAAAGAAGAAATCATGAACATCGCCAAAGCCATTGGGACTTATGACCTTTCAAAACTTCCTCACGATGATTGTTGCACTCGTCTGATGCCCAAAAAACCCGAAACCAGGGCCAAACTTCTCAACGTTCTCGAAGCCGAAAAAGCGCTTGATATTCCAAAAATGATTAAGGAGATTCTGGGGAAAGTTGAGAAGCTAAAAATCCAATAGCTAAAAAATTATAAGATATTTATTAACGGATTAACGAATTAGAATTGTTCTTCGGCATATCTCGTCTTTGCGAGCCTGTAATCAGGCGTGGCAATCCAGAGCCATGTTTAGCCCTAGACCGTCAATTCTTGCAGTGACAGATATAAAGCATCAAAAAAAATCCGCCAACTCGGCGGATTTTTTTATATGCACATTCTGTTCGTAGATTCGAATACCATTTGTAGTTTCGCATCGGCGTTTAGCCTTCATTTTTCACAATTTCATCAAAGTAGAGCGCAACAGTTGAAACCCAACTTGGCGCTCCAGGATCACCAGCGCAACTGCGACCGCATTTCCAAGTGTCAACCATTTTGGCTGGAGTGTTGCGATCGTTGCCAACCAAAGTTTCAATGCGATCGCCCACCGTTTCAATCGCTTCTTGCGCGCTGGCAAAACAGCTATATCCCTCAACTTCTCCCCTTGAGCCGACTCCTTTATAGCCCCAATAATTGTGGCAATCATTACCATTCTTGGAAGGTGAAGCCAGGCCAAAACTACTTTCTTTTTTGGCGATGCCGACCAAGAAGGCAGCCACTTTATTGTCACGCTTGGCAATGAACGGCACCATTTCAGCAATCGGGGTGTCGCCAACAATGCTAAGTAAACTTTTTTCAAACTCACTGACTTGAGGCTGGACCGTGGAAACCTCCCTCAGTGTTGTTGTTTTTTCAACCACGTCTGGAAAAATGGCTTTTTTCTCAAACAGTGGTGAATCCAATTGTTCAAGGGCTGTTTCTTGACTTAAGCTGGCCGCTTGGGCAACTGAGGTCGACTGAAAATTCCAGCCAGTTGCTAGTCCGCCAATGGACATCATGCCGATAGCCACAAAAAGAAGGTTGTGATTTTTGATTAATTTCGCTGCGCTGCTCAATTGCTTCTTGGCTGATTTGAGCAGTTTTTTCCCCCTAAATAGTAAGGGATCACACATAGAGTATTTCTAAAAAAAATTAACCGTCCTGGCTGATTTGAGCGCTAAGGACGTAGATTTAAGAATATCAGAAAATTCCAAGCCAGTCAAACGAATTTTCATAAAATGTAAAGAGGAAATAGAAATGTCCGCATTTCAGGGAAATGAAAATGTCCGCTTTGGACATTTTTGTTAATTTTTAGCTATTTGAAACTTTCTCCAAGGATGATCAATTGCTGGCACAGTTGGCAAAGGTTTTGCTAATACC
>CAIOVI010000047.1 GCA_903861715.1 uncultured bacterium | reverse complement strand
TTTTCTACAATAATACCCGCAGACATCAATCTTTGGAATACGCAACCCCTAGGGAAGTGCATTTTCAATAGCTAATAATTTTTAAAAATTTTCCCTCTACTTTTTCTAATTTAGCTGTGTTGACAAAGGGGACCACCATACAAACGACAACACCCCCATCCAAGAATCGAGCAGAGTGAACATCTGGACTCTGACAATTTTCAAACCTCGCCAGTCACTTTGGGACAATGTTTACAGTTTCCAATCAACTGTAAACCAAGTGGCAGCATTTTTATCTCGTATCAAATTATTGGAGCACTCACTCGACATCCCTTCCTCAATATATTATAATTAAAACATGAAAAATACTTCGTTGCTAGCTTTTATCAGAAACCCAAAAGTGCTTTTGGTTCTTGTTTTGTCGGTCTTTTTTTTGAAAGGTGTTTTTTTGGCGACCGTCGAACCAATTTTCGACGGCCAGGATGAGGCCAGGCACTACAATTCTATCCAATATAGCGCCCACCAATCAAACATAGACAGTTCCATGGAAAAAAGACGAACCGACAACAAAAAACTTTCTTTTTTGGACTACAATTTTTCCGAGGAGATTTTGAATGCCGGAACTTTGGCTGGAATCGACGCTCTGCGCAGTGACAGCTTCAACACCACTGACTATTCAAGCTCATACAATGGAAAAAATGAAACTCAGCTAAATTCTCAAGACTGGAAACCCATCAATTATTTTGATCCGCCTGACATTGTTTATGGGAGTTTTTATCATTCTCTCACCGCCAAAATCGAAAAATCTTTTGCCAGTCAAAACATTTTGGTCAGATTTTTCCTGATCAGAATCTTTTCGGTATTGCTGGGAACCTTGGCAGTTCTGCTGACCTATTTGATTGCCAAAACCATTGGCTTTTCAACCAAGCACGCTCTGATCTTGGCTACCATTCTTTCTTTTCAACCGAAATTTTCGATGTATTTCACCAACATCAACTATGACGTGCTGCTGATTCCAATGTTTTTTCTTTTTACTTGGGCTGGGACTTTGGCTTTGAAAAAAGGTCTGGATTGGAAAAATGTTTCCTTGTTTGCGTTTTCCATCGTGGTTGCAGTTTTGACCAAGCCAACCGGATTCATTCTTTTTGTCCCACTGGCGTTTTTGCTGGCTTGGCTGGCGTTTGAAAAAATCAAAATTCGTGACCAAAAAACCCAGCGACTTGCAGTTGCATTTGGTCTGATTGCTTTCGCAGTGCTGGCCTTTCTTTTGAAAACTCATTTGCCAAACAACAGCCACGCTTCTTTTGCTCAAACCCTGTCTTCCGTCGACCGCTATCTGGTCAAAAGTCTGACCATTGGACGCTTTGGCCTTTCTTCGCGAACTTATTGGGGCACCCTCGATTGGACCAACACTTGGCTCTTGAGCAACATCACTAATTTCATTTGGATCATTCAATTTTTTGCATTCCTCGGTCTTGGCTTTTTCTTTTTTTCCAAAGATAAGCCCTCAGAATTTTTGCCTGCCAAAAAATTTGTGGTCTTTTTGATCGGACTCATTGTGGCTTTGCAACTTGGCATTCGCGCCGCTGATTGGTCAATTTTTTCCAACACTGGCAGCCTTGACCTCGGCACGCCTGGTCGCTATTTTCTGCCCAACTTGGCCTCTCATCTCATTTTGGTTTTCACCGGCCTCGGCGCATTGCTCAGCCACTTCAAGAAAGAAAGATTTTTCAATCACGTCCTGCTCGCTGGCCTGCTCGGGATGTTTGCTTTTGTGATGTATTTGATTTTTGATGTGATTATTTATAGATTCTATTTATAATAGTTTTACACAATATTTAAGAGGGCCCCTCATCCGCCCTACGGGCACCTTCTCCCTCCGGAGAAGGAGAAAAGAAATTAAGCTATCACACTACCTACGGGCAACTTCTCCCGCTGGAGAAGGGGAAATGATTTGAGTTATTATTAGTTTTACACAATAGCTTCTTCGCCCCCCCCTGGGAGAAGATGTCTTGTACTCAAGACAGATGAGGGCCAACAACATGGAAAACAAACCCACGAAACAAAGTAGCAGGAGCTTAAGAAAAAATTCCACACCTCAAGAAATCATAGTTTGGTCAAGACTGAAAAACAGGAATTTTGAAAATTTGAAGTTCAGAAGACAGCACCCAATGGGAAAATATATAGTAGACTTTATATGTATTGAAAAGAAAATAATAATTGAACTGGATGGCTGGCAGCACAAAGAAGAAAATCAGCAACGATATGATTTGAGTAGAACTGAGTTTCTGATGAAAAGAGGATTCAAAATTCTAAGATTTTGGAATAATGAAATTAATAATGACTTGAATGCTGTGTTTTTGAGAATTAGTGAGTTTATTTGAGAGGGCCCCTCATCCGCCCTACGGGCACCTTCTCCCTCTGGAGAAGGAGAAAAGAAATTAAGCTATCACACTGCCTACGGGCACCTTCTCCCGCTGGAGAAGGGGTAAAAAATTATCTTTTAAGCATTTTTTTATGAAAAAATACCTTACATCAAAAAACATCTTCTTGCTTGCCTTGGCTGTGATAACCATTCTTATCTTTGCCAAGTTTTTGAGCCTGCTTTCCTTCCCCGACTCCGCGGTGGTTTTGGAAAAAGGTGATTTGATTCCCTTGCCGGCCAAAACAACCCTGACGCAGAGCTTTGTGGCTAACCGCAATAATTTGGAGACCATTCAATTTCTTTTCCGCACGCCCGGCCCCAAACCAGCCAACACGGTTTCCGTTGAAATTGCGGATGAATCCTGCACCAAAATCCTTCGCAGTGGGACCCTGTCCACCCCCTTTCTCAACTCTGGCAATCTTTTCGAATTTTCTTTTGCCAAAATTCCCGACTCACTTGGCAAACGATATTGCCTGCTCGTCACAACCTCAGCCAAAAATTTGCGACTCTTTTCCATGCCAGAGAGCGAGCAACAATTTGGTTTGAAAAATGTCACCACGGGCGAAAATTTTGAAGGCAAAACGCTTTCAATTCGAGGAGTCTATGTCAACGACAACCTTGGTCAAAACCTGCGAGAATTGAGCCAACGCATCTCACAATACAAGCCCTGGTTTCTGAAACACTATTTCCTCGAAGGCCTCGCGACCCTTTTCATCTTTTTGTCGATTGGATTGGTTGCGCTTTTGATTGTTTTATAAGCTTAAATTGACGTCTGAATGACAAAGTATTATAATGACAAATATGAATATCCTGAAATGCGACATCTGCAAAAAAAATAGCCCCAAAAGCTGAAAAGCTTAGCCTTGGATACAACAGCAAAGAAAGCTTTGATTCTTTTGAATTTTGTTCAAAATGCAGTGAGCCGATAGTAAAAATTTTGAAAAATAAAATGGTATTAAAAAATAAGGAATAGAAAAAATATGGAAAATAAAAAAGAAATAACCCTTGGAGAAATTGCGGGCTTAATTCAAGCACTTGATGCTAAGCTTGAATCAACCACGAAAGCACTTGATGCTAAGCTTGAATCAACCACAAAAACGCTTGATGCTAAGATTGAGTCATCAGGAAATGAAATAATTAAAACTTTAGAGGCTAAAATTGAATCATCAAGCGAGGAATTGGCGACAATGACCCAGAAGCAATTTTTGGAGCTAGGAGAAAAGGTTGCTAAAGTGGAAAAGAGAGTGATTATTGTGGAAAATAAGCTTGACAACGTTGAGGCTGAACTGAACAAAAAAGTAAACAAAATTGATAATAATACTTTGAAATATCGCATTGAAAAACTTGAAAAAAAATTTGCCTAACAAAAATCGGAGTGATATGCTCCGATTTTTTTGTTTTTGTGGAAAGATTGCAAGATTAGTTGCAATAATATTCTTGATACCAAGCGATGAAATTTTTGATGCCCTGCTCGATCCGAGTGGTTGGCTTCCAGCCCATTTTTCTGAGCTTGCGAATGTCGGCCACGGTTGAAGGCACATCGCCAGGTTGCATTGGCATCAGTTTTCGTTTGGCTTTTTTGCCCACATTTTCTTCAATAACCTCAACAAAGCGAGTGAGTTTTTCTTCTCTGTCGCCTCCGATGTTCACCACATCATAAGCCAGATTTTTGTCCAACACAGTGATGATGCCAGAGACAATGTCATCCACATAAGTGAAATTTCTGCTCATTTTCCCTCGATTGAAAACTTGGATGGTTTTGCCCTCCAAGATGTTTTTGGTAAACCCAAACAAGGCCATGTCGGGCCTGCCCCAAGGGCCATAAACCGTGAAAAATCGCAGTCCAGTGGTCGGAAGCTTATAAATGTGGCTAAAGACATGAGCCTGGAGCTCATTGGCCTTTTTGGAAGCCGCATAGGGCGAAATCGGGGTGTCCACATTGTCTGCTTCTGAAAAAGGCAATTTTTTGTTGTTGCCATAAACTGAAGAAGACGAAGCATAGACAAAATTCTTGATTTTGTGTTTCACCGCAAAATTGAGCATGTTCTGAGTGCCCAACACATTAACTTCATAGTAGAGGTTGGGATTTTGCAAAGAATATCGCACGCCGGCCATGGCTGCCAAATGCACAATTTTGTCGATTTTTTCTTTTTTGAAAAGTTTTTCCAAAAACTTTTCATCCCGAATGTCTCCGCGATACAATTTAAATTTAATCCCTTTTAAAAATTTCTTGATGCGATCTTCTTTGAGTTTGGGGTCATAGTAGTCGTTGAAATTGTCCAACAGCACCACTTCATCTCCGCGCTCAAAAAGTTTTCTGGCCAAATTAGATCCAATAAAGCCTGCCCCACCGGTGATTAAAATTTTCATTGTTTTAGAAATACGTTCCATAGGACACATGAGTCACATAGGACATATGCTTGCTTATTTTTTTAACTTAGTTTTTAAGTAATCGTAATATTCTTCATTTTTGGCGTTGCTTGTGGTGTAGTTTGCCAGGGCTTTTTCGCGGGCTTTGGTGCCCATTGCTTTGCGCAAATTTTCATCGACAATAAGTCTCTCCAATTTTTCAAGCCACTCCTGAGTGTCTTTGGCCACAAAGCCATCCACTCCATCCTCAATGGCCTGACAAAAAGTTTGGTTGGCAGTTGCCACCGTTGGCACCTGGACAATGCCGGCTTCAAAAAATTTCAACTCCGATTTGGCAATGCAAAAAGGATTGTCAATTTCCAGTGGCGCCAAATTGATGTCAACACTGGCCAAATTGGCAAAATGTTTTTTGCGATCAACATAAGGAAGTTGCTTGATGCGGTCAGCGAATTTGTTGAGTGTGCTTTTGATGCTCAAGGGGCCAGCCAAAATCAACTCAACCTCGGAATGTTTTTCCATGATTGAAACCAACGTTTCAGTGATGGAAGAGAAGTCTTGATTGTGAGAGAGGTTGCCAGAGAAATAACCGATTCGAATCGTGGAGCATGGAGCATGGAGCATGGAGCAATCTTGCTTCATTTTGACTGTTTTATTTTCAACATGATCTGTTTCATGCTCCGTGTTACATGTTTCATTTTCTATGTTTTGCATTTTATGTTCTTTGTTTTGCATTTCATGTTCTTTGTTCCATGTTTTGTGTTCCATGATCCCTTCTGCTATTTCAAGATCCTTCTTTGATAATTTATTCGGGACCAAGAAAACTTTTTTGCCGTGGGCGGCAAGTTTTTCAGCCAAAAAAGTGGTCGTGGTGGTGGCGACTTTCACATAAGGATCACTCAGAATTTCACTGCCAATCCCTTTTGCATAAAATTGCTTTTGCAAAGCGTTGCTGTTTTTGAAAAAATCTTGTTGCTTGACCAGTTCAGCATCAAAAAGCAAATCATCGGTTTCAAAAATAATTTCTTTGCCAGCAAATTTTATCTTTTCAATTAAGGCTTTGATCTGCGGAGTATAATTTGTCAAATGAAAAACAAAAACACTAAATTTGTCCACATAACTTAATAATAATGGATGCTCTTGAATGACAAAGCTGGTTTTGAAACCATTGAGTTCCAATTCTTCGGCCACATTTTGAACCCGAAAACGCCAGCTGTTGCCAATGGTTCCACTGGCAATAAAAAGCACGTCGCCCTGCCCAATTGGTCTAAGCATTGTCAAAATAGCCTGAAAGATTTTTTTTGTGCCACCCCAAAACCCATCTTGTTTAAAGACGCTCAAAACCTTGCCACCATAGCGAGTCAGTGTAGCTTTCATATGAATGGGAACCGTTCAACGTTAAAGCGTTATAACATTAAGAACCTTAGACTTTATGATTTACTTATTATATTGAAAATTCAGATCATTCAGCAGAGTTTGCTGCTGAGAATATTCCTTTCCGTCTTTCATTTTGACGTGGACATTCACCGGCACATTACCAGCACCAGATTGTTTTTGAATGAGCAATTTATAGTTGTCTGAATTGATGGTGTCTGGCAAGGTATAGACGATTTGACCATCTACCTCAGTGCCCATCACCACGTCAACTTTGAAACCAAAATAAGTCTTGCCAAATTCATCGGCCGTGTTGATGTGACTAACCATATGATTGGAAACAAAAGTTGAGCCCTTTGGAACATAGACTCGCAAATAAGCATGATAATCGCTCGTGCGCCAATCTCCGTAGGGAGCAGTATTTTTGTATTTGATATTCAAAGTCACCGTCGGTTTTTCTTGCGTAAAATCAAGGTCATAATTCATTTCGCGGCGCATAAAAAAGTCCGTTTTGAGAGCGCCCATGTTTGCATCCACCGCCATCAGATAGTCATCATTCCAATCTTTTGGCACTGTGCCATCCCAATGCACCCCCGCCACTGCCTGCTGAAGATTCTGGTCATTGAAATTGAGCATTACGTTGCGATTTTTCATCTCATTGTGAAACAAATCCGCAATCTTGGTGACATTGCCAAGCGTGAGCAATTTTTGCATGATCATAGGCGCCATGGTTTTCAAAATGGCTTTGCGATTTTGAGTGTCCAGGGCTGGATTCATGATGTAGGCCTTTTCCACAATTTCTTCCAGTTTTCTGGAAGCGTTCTCGCTGTTAAACTCACCGCTTTGACCAGGCACTGTGATTGGTCCAGTCAAAGCAAACAAATCATCAAAAACTTGTGAATTGACTGCTACCACTCCGTCAAATTGTTGGCTGTTTCCACCAGCCAAACGGAAAAAATATTTGGCCTTTTCCACATTGGTCGGAAAATCTGGCGAAAAATTTGAATCCCGAAATTTCCAATTTCGCAAAGACATCATTTTTTCGAAAGGAAAAGGGGTTTGAACTTTGGCGCTAATTCTCTGATCGAGCAAATTTGCGTCTTCGACTTTTGTTGAGACCACGGTGCCATTTTTGATTTGCACAATCGCATATTGCCCCAAAAATCCTCCGCCTGGACGCAGTTCAGCGTTGTTTTGCAGCAGAATCAAGAAAGTTTTTTCTTTGTCATCATTGGCAGTGAACGTTGCCACAATATTGTTGAGAACTTCAATTTCTTTTTTTTCATCGGCCGGAATTGGCAGGAATTTTGAGACGCTGCCAAGAGCAGAAAGCGAAGTTTTGAGAACTATTTGTTTGTTTTTCATTAAATATGAAAACGTAAAATAACCGCCCGTCACTATCAGCGCGACAGCCACTGAGGCTATAATTTTTTTTTGCGAAAATAAACCTCCTGATTTTTCTGTTTTCATTGTTTATTGAAAAGTTATAATTAAAAAAATTTTTATTAAATAAAAGGGTATCAATACCCCAAGGCAAGCCCTGTTTAGAAGGGACTATTAGTCCCTTACGAGCCAGCCTGAATTCATCTTGCACTGCGTTAAAAATATCAGCTTAAAAATTTAAAAAGCGATAGTGTTTTTTGAATTTTCACCATCGTTTTTGCTGCCAAAATTACTTGTTTATTCTAACAAAATATCTGCAAAAAAACAAGGTTTGAGCCGTAGTTTGAGCCGTAGCCTGGACTTTCTTGCATTTAAAGTCCTATCGTGATCTTTTCTCCATTCTGCGCCTCGCCGGCAATGATTTTTTTGGCCACCAAATTTTCCACCGTATCTTCAATATAGCGATTAAGTGATCTGGCTCCAAAAATTGGGTCGTAACCTCTCTTGATGATTTCCTCAGCCAGGTTCTCTTCAAAATCAATTTGAATGTTTTTTTCTTTGTCCAAGCGAGTGGCAAAATTTCGCAGCTTGAGCCAAACAACGTCCAAAAGTTCTTTTTGATTGAGCGGTCTGAAAAAAATCACTCCGTCAAAACGATTCATAAACTCCACCTTAAAGATGTTGTTCTCCACTGCCCAATCCACCACCGCTTTTTTGATTTCTTCAGCTGGCGCCTGGTTTTCCACCATTTTTTTGATCAAGGCTGCGCCCGCATTTGAAGTTGCAATAATGAGGCAATTACGAAAATTTATTTTTTCGCCAAAGGCATCAGTCACGAAACCTTCATCCAAAATTTGCAAGAAAATGTCCAAAATGTCTGGATAGGCTTTTTCAATTTCATCCAGCAGCAGCAAAGAATAAGGATTGTCTTTGATTTGACTGACCAGTCTGCCCTCTTGACCCAACTGACTGGAGCCCAAGAGTCTGTCAATGGAACTCGGGGTTTGAAATTCACTCATGTCCAAACGAATCACATGCTTTTCATCGCCAAAATAAACTTTAGCCAAAGCTTTGGCCGTTTCAGTTTTGCCAACACCAGTCGGACCCAGAAAAAGAAAACTGCCCACTGGTTTTTGTTGATCACTCACCCCACTGCGGGCTCTGCGCAGCGCCTCAGCCACTTGCGTGACCGCTTCTTTTTGTCCAATCACTTGTCGATGAAGCACGCTTTCCAAACTCAAAAGTTTTTTGCGCTCGCTGGTGTCAATTTCTCCTTGAGCAACTCCGGTCTTGAGAGAGAGATATTCAGCCACGGTTTTTTCAGTCACAAAATCAGCTTGACTTTTTTTGTTCCAAAACATCCAAACATCCATCATCAAATCAAGCGCTCGCTCCGGCAAAGGCACATTCCAATTATGCCGCGACGAGCTGGTCACCATTTCCCGCAAACCGCCATAAGTGACTAACACGCTCTTGCGCTCATATTTTTCAAGTTGTGCCAACATGATTTCCATGGTTTCAGACTCCGTTGGCTCGCTCATTTCAATTGTTTCGAGATATTTGACCAACTGCTCTTGTTTTTCAATCAACTGATGATATTCGTTGGTGGCGCCAGTTGCAATCAAACGGAAAGATGGCTTGGACAAAAAATCAGCCAAAATTCCAGAAACGTCAAAATGCAGCGCATTACTCTCGCCTTTCAAATAATGTTCCAGATGTTCAATGACCAAAATAACATTGCCCGCAAAAGCTGCTTCAAGAAAAATAATACGAATTTGATTTTCCACTTCCTGACCGCGACTGATGGCATCAGAAATTGCCTGACTCAAATCCAGCAGCACAATCCTGGCATCACGAAAAGACCGCTCCGCTTGTCCGGTTCTGATTTCTCGAGCCAAGCAGTGGAGCAACGTTTTTTTGCCAATACCAGCGTTGCCAACCAAAAGGGCGCAGTTCTGATCTGGCCGCACTAAAATCAATTTCAAAATTTCAGCCTCATTACTTCTGCCGATCAATTCCACTTTGGCATATTCACTCTGATCAAAAGCCGACAAATCTTGGCTATATCGATCCAAATGAACGGTGTAGCCATAGCGCCATTGTCTGCCAATTGGGGTTATTTTTCGCAACTGCTCCCAAGTCCAAAATTTCGCCTGCTCCTTTTTCCTTTGTGCCCTTTCAATTTCCCAGAGCAAAATTTGATTATATTCTGCCTGCGAAAGTCTAAGCGTTTTCAAAAAATCTTCCAACAGTTGTTGGTTTTCCAAAATTTCAATCGGAAAATTTTTGCGCAAAATTCCCAGCCGTCCACAGATTCTGACAAAGATTGGGCTTTTCACCAATTGACTGACGCTCATTTCCACAGGTGAAATTTCAATATTTTTCAAGTAGGCTATGAGGGTAATCGCCAGCCAGGCAATCAGCCAAGCCATGAAAGTTCCCACCATGCGCCCCTGCAAACTTAGTGCCAGAAAGCCAAGCAACAAGAAAGGAGTTCCAATCCAGAGCGCCACCACCGCAATCGCCAAACTTGAAAAAACCACAAAGCTAGCCAGCCCAATAGCAATCACCACCAGGCGCACAACTGCTCCAATCAGACGGGAAAAAAAATTTTCCAGCAAAAGTTCCAAAAATTTGACTGGATGAAAACCTCGCCAACCAGCAATTTGGACATCTCGATGCCAAGGCGAAAACAAAGTCAGCAAAAGCTGTCCAATTGAAAAATAGAAAAAAACAAAAACCAAGAAATTTTTGCAAATTTCCAGCAATTGATGGAGGCCTTCGTTGTAATACCAAAGAAAAAAAATCGGACGCCGCATAATTTTGTTTTTGTAATTTTTTTGTATGAATCGAAGCTAAACTATAGATTATAATTTCAAATACCACCAATGGATACACAAAAATATATAATTCTAGCTAAGGATTACCTCTAAATTTTTATGGACTTGTTTGCTTTTTAAACCATAGGAGCGACAGCGACTCTGAGCCCTTGGCTATAGTTCCTGGCCAAGGAGCGTGTCCTAAAAAGTAAACAAGCCCATAAAAATTACTAACTTAGTTTCTAAAAACCATAATCTACCTATAATTCCTCGCAAACTTTATTTTCTTTTATTATCTAGTGAAGTGAGTGAAATGAATTCGCCAGCTGGCGAATTCATTTCACAGCGAGCGACGATAACAAAAGGTGATTTGCCTACGAGGCTTGCCTCGTGAGCCCAAAGGGTCCAGGGCTTGCCCTGGGGTATCAATACCCTTTTATTTTACCCCAATAAAAAATGCTTTGCAAATCGAAAAATATTCGCTATACTAAAGGTAATGAAAGACTCTAAATTGCCAATCGCAGATTTTCACATTTTCGCCCTAAAGTCTTTGCTTTGGCTGGTTTTTGCTTGGACCGCTTTTCTGCTCACCTTAGTCGGATTTTTTTATGCCTGGCTGGTTTGGGCAGTTTTTTTGCTTGGCTCAATTTTTGTGACTAGCAATTTTGTCAAAAATTTTGCAATTTCCAAAATTTCCAAGGAACTTTGGCTAGTCAGCTTAGGTTTAATTATTTTTGTGGTCGCACTTTCTTTTTTCACCACGCCAACTCTTTTTTCTGGACGAGACCAAGGTTCCATCAGTCAAGCCGCCATCCGCTTGGCCCAAAATCACGCCCTCACTTTTTCAACCCCTGCCAGCAATGCTTTCTTTGGACTACGTGGGCCTGGGCGAGCTCTGAATTTTCCAGGTTTTTTCTACACCAGCAAGGGAGAATTAACAACTCAATTTCCTTTGGTTTACATTTCCTGGTTGG
>CAIOVI010000046.1 GCA_903861715.1 uncultured bacterium | reverse complement strand
TTTTCTACAATAATACCCGCAGACATCAATCTTTGGAATACGCAACCCCTAGGGAAGTGCATTTTCAATAGCTAATAATTTTTAAAAATTTTCCCTCTACTTTTTCTAATTTAGCTGTGTTGACAAAG
Source organism: uncultured bacterium (assembly GCA_903861715.1). Lineage (GTDB taxonomy): Bacteria > Patescibacteriota > Minisyncoccia > Moranbacterales > GWC2-37-73 > CAIPMZ01. Next base: position 49,174 of record CAIOVI010000046.1, on the reverse strand, counting down.
GGGACCACCATACGGCTCAAGATTGTGAGTTATCTTTATAACTCTTTAATGATTTTTTTAAGCTCATGCAGGAGCGCCTCTATATCCTTACTCGATACTAATTCACGAGTAGTTATAGTGCAACCACTTTGCAAAGATGTTAATGTCCGACAACCAAGGCAGCAATGAGAATCTGGATCTTGAGTGCTTCCCTTAACTGTTACGAGAAGGATATGATCGTCTTTGGACGCATTTTCTGGAAATCCTACTATTTCTGATGAGAGCTTGCCCATCATCATTCTAGCAATTTTCATATCGTTAAAAACGACGATGATTTTTTTTAGCATTTTAATTTTTTTGGGAGGTTTTCGAAAAACATTACATTGTCAATGTGCACGATTGATTATCACGCATTCTACCAGTTTTCAGCTTTTTGTCAAGGATTGGAACTTGAAATTGTCACATTGTTGTATTGTCACATTGTTTGTTGGCTCAATGGAGGCTTATTTTTACAGTCTGGCAAGGTGCGTTCAACTATGCGATAATGATAAAATAGATGCTGAATTATAGATGCTGGATGTTAGAATTTTGCCTTAATAGGATCTGGATTGCCACTCCGCCCTGGGCGGATCGCAAAGACAGTGCGGGATATTTTCGTAGATTCGTGTTAATTTCGTAGTTTCGTATCGGTCTGAAATTTATATGCTAGAAACAGAACTCAAAAAATATTTCAATTTTTCTCAGTTTCGAGCTGGGCAAAAAGAAATTGTGGAAAGCATCATGGCAGGCCGTGATGTGGTGGCTTTGATGCCAACCGGGGGAGGCAAGTCCTTGTGTTTTCAGCTTCCTGCGATTTTGAGCGGTGGCATTTCAATTGTCATCTCGCCTTTGATTGCCCTCATGCAAGATCAAGTCGATGGGTTGGTGGCGCGGGGAATTTCGGCGACCTTCATCAACAGCTCACTTTCTTTTGATGAAATTGATCAAAGACTTTTTGAGATTAAAAACGGCAAAACCAAAATTGTCTATGTGGCGCCGGAAAGATTTGCCAATCGACAATTTCAAAAATTGTTTGCCGAGTTGGAAGTTTTTTTGTTGGCCGTGGATGAAGCGCATTGTGTGTCGCAGTGGGGACATGATTTTCGGCCAGACTATTTGAACGTCAAGGAATATATTGGACTGCTTGCCAAGCGGCCAATTGTGGCAGCCTTCACAGCCACCGCGACCCCAGAAGTCAAAGATGACATCATTGAGCGTTTGGCCCTGCAAAGTCCAGACGTTTTTGTGCGCGGTTTTGACAGGCCAAATTTGAAATTTTTTGTGCGCGCAAATCTCAAGAAAAAAGAGCGAGCAAGCGAAGCGCTGCGAATTGCCAAATCCATCAAGGGTTCAGGTATTATCTATGCCATCACGCGCAAGGAAACTGAGGAGCTGGCCAAATTCTTCAAAGCTCAGGGCATCAGCGCCACCGCCTATCATGCTGGCATGGCCGGGGACAAAAGAGAAAAAATTCAAAATGATTTCATGGAAAACAAATTCAAGGTCATTGTGGCCACGATTGCATTTGGAATGGGGGTGGACAAAGCTGACATTCGCTTTGTGATTCACGTCGGCATGCCGGGCAGTCCTGAAGGTTACTATCAAGAAGCGGGCCGTGCTGGTCGCGACGGCGAGCAGGCTTTTTGCATTTTGCTGCACAGCAAGAGCGATGCCAGTTTGCACAATTTTTTCATCCTGACCAGCAAGGGCGAAATGAAAGCGCAAGGAAAAACCTGGGAAGACTCGCAAAAAGTTCTCAGCGTGAAATATGCCAAGCTCAATAAGATGAAAGAATATGTCGGACTCGAAACTTGTCGGCGACTCTTGCTGCTGGAATATTTTGGCGACCCAGCAGTCAAAAATCATAGTGGCAATTGCGGTGGCTGCGATGTTTGCCTCAACTACAAATGGGACAAGTCAAACGTTTCCGAAAGCGATAGGGAAAGAAGGTCTGCCAAGCAAAAAGTGCCAAGAGCGCCTGGCGAAATTTTTGGCACAGTCTTGGAGACAGTGGAATTATACAAGCAAAAGTATGCTCCTGAGGCAATTGCCAAAATCAGAAGTCTCGGAGTCAGCACAATTTTCAATCACTTGGTGCAGTGGTATGAAGCTGGCGGCGATTTTCAGATAGCAGACTTTTTGAGCCCCGAGGAAGAATTGCAAATTTCCCAAGCTATTGAAAAAGTTGGCAGTTTGGAAAAACTCAGTCCGATCAAAAAAGAATTGCCGGCCGAAATTAGTTATGAACAAATCAGGATGGCGATTGCGAAGAGGAGAAAATAAATTGTTACATTACTGTATTGTCATATTGTTAAAATTCCAGAAGGCATAGTTTTCTTGCTGGTAGCTTTTAAAATATGTTAATTTTGGCATATGTGGAATTTGGCATATTGGTAGCCGCATTTACTTTTAGCTGAGCCAAAAAACAGTATAGCAGTACAACAATGCAACAATTTAAGCCCCTGTCTGCTTGACTTTCGGCTCGATTGGGAGTATAATATGAAGTTAGTGGAAAATTAGAATCCAGAAATTTTTGCTCTTTGTAAATTGATAGTCTCCTAAAATTCAAAAAAATATAACCATGGTTTACATTTGCACCTTTAAACTGAAAGGCGAATTATTCTTTGAGGTATATTCGTCAATCTTGGGTGGTAGCTGGTCAACATTATGTATACTTAATGCGCCCGATAGTGATCTTAATTCGGTCAGTCAGGATGCATATGTTCGTTTGACCAACAAACAACGAGGAAGAAATGTTTTTTTTCTTCGGCTTCGCACTCATCAGAATCGTTGAGATTTTTCTTTTTTTATTTTCCAATAATGAGAACTTTATTATTATGTCAAACAAAAAAAGTTGGAAGATCGACAGCAAAAAAGTTGTCGCAGATGCTATCAATAAGATGGCTCAAGAAAATTTCGAACCTTCCTGGTTGCAGGAAGAAGAAGATAAGCGAGCCTGGGAAAAAGCGATAAGACAAGCTGGAGCGTTTTCTTCTGACGCAGAATATTTTGGTTGAGCTGGTGGTTTTCAAAAATTTTTTGCAACCCTGAAAATTTTCGGCAAAATGCTAATAACCATGAAAAAGTTTTTTGTTTTAGGTATTCCGGCGCTGCTTTTGCTTGGTGCTTGCTGTGGGAATGTTCCTAGCAAACCCGATATCCAACCGCGCCCTCATTATAATTATGAGGCAATTGTTGGACAGACATTGACTTGGGATAGTCCTGAAAGCAGAGTGAAGTTCTGCCGTCACTGACATCAAAGCCTTTTGACCGTTAGAGTTTGCGCTTTTTTTTAAAGTGTAGACTCGACGGTCATTTTTTTTATTTCCAAATTTTTTAGGTTATTTTTTGTACTTTTGTATAATTTTGTACTTTCGTAGGGGTAGCAAAAAAGCCCTCAATGCAAGCAAGGGGCGTGTGAATCCCTTGAAAAAAGTATCGGAAAAAAATATATTTTTTCCCTGATAATCCAGGTGGGTTTCAATTTTTCGCCGAGCTATTCTGAAGGCTCTTTGTTTTTAGTATAAATCATTTCAGTTTTTTTTGCCAATTATTTTTATGAAGTCATGCATAGATTTTGGATTTGGGAAACTAAGTTAGAAATTTTTACTTCCCTTGTTTACTTTTTGGGGCGCGCTCCTTTGGTCAGGAACTATAGCCAATCGCTCGCAGTTCGCTGTCGCTCATAATGGTCTAAAAAGCAAACAAGCTCGTAAAAATTCAGAGATACTTTTTGGCTAGCACCATATATTGCTCATAACCCATCTTTTGTTAAAATTCAACGTGTCAAATTGCGCAAAGTGGAAGAAAAATGATAGAATAAATTTTAATTATGGAAAAGAAACTTTTTTTGATTTTGCACAACATTCGCAGCGCCTATAACGTGGGGGCGATTTTCCGCACGGCTGATGGGGCTGGAGTTTCCAAAATTTTTTTGACCGGTTATTCTCACGCGCCTTCCACTGAAGAAGATCAAGAGTTGAAAAGCAAAGCGGACAAGATGATTGAAAAAACGGCGTTGGGCGGTGAAAAAAGTGTGCCTTGGGAAAAATGTGAAGACATTTTTCAGCTTTTGGAAAAACTCAAAAAAGAAAACTGCGCCGTGGTGGCGCTGGAGACAACTCCAGATGCAATTGAGCTTGGAAAATTTGAGCCAAATTCTTCTGTGGCTTTGATTTTGGGCAATGAAGTGGACGGGATTTCAGCAGAGATTTTGGAAAAATGCGATTTGGCTGTGGCAATTCCGATGCGAGGAGTGAAAGGGTCGCTCAATGTTTCGATTGCTGCTGGCGTGGCCGCATATGGGATTATGGATAAGTTAATTCATGGGTAATTTTTTAGATTGACTATTTTTTGACTGGTGTTAAAATATAATTACTATGAAAAAGCAAAAAAGTACAACTAAAGAGAAAACTTTTGGCTTCGGTGAAGTGATGTCGATGCTAGAAGGCATGAACGATGGAATTCAGCTTATTTCTGAACAACATAGTGGAATCATTGGTCGCTTGGATGGCATGGATGCCAGATTTGATAAGATGGATGCTAGATTTGACAAGATGGATGCTAGATTTGATAATCTTGAAACAAAAGTTGACAGTCTTGAAACAAAAGTTGACAGTCTTCAAGTAGATGTAACCGATATTAAGCACAAACTCTCTCAGAAGGTTGATTTAGAAGACTTTCAGAAATTGGAAAAGAGATTAATAAAATTGGAAAATTTTGTGCTAAATTTTTCACAAAAACATTAAAAAGTTTTGATGTATTTCTTAATAAATCGGAGTTTACTCCGGTTTTATTTTTTATGTTAAAAGAAATCAGAAAAGAACTTAGAAATTTGGCTAATCCCGAGAAGGCGAAAATTTTGATGGGGTTTTTCAAGACGGGCAAGGGGCAATATGGCGAAGGGGACAAATTTTTGGGTATTACGGTGCCGCAGACCAGGTTGGTGGCAAAAAAGCATGCGCAGTTGCCTTTGGCAGAAGTTTTGCAATTGCTTCAGTCAGCTTTTCATGAAGAAAGGTTGGCCGCCTTATTGATCCTAGTTTTGCAATATCAACAAGGTGATGAAAAACAAAAAAAGAAAATTTTTGACGCATACTTGAAGAACACGCAGTGGATCAACAATTGGGATTTGGTTGATTTAACAGCTGACCGAATTGTGGGCGCCTATTTGGCAAACAAACCCAAAGACCTGCTTTTCAAACTGGCCAAATCAAAAATGTTGTGGGAGCGTCGGATTGCGATGTTGGCAACTTTTCACGAAATCAAAAATGGTCGCAGCGAGATTGCCTTGGCAATTGCCGAAAAATTATTGCTCGACCAGGAGGACTTGATGCACAAGGCGGTTGGCTGGATGCTGCGTGAAGTTGGCAAACGTTGCTCGCAGCAAGCGGAGGAAAAATTTTTGCAAAAATATGCCAAGCTGATGTCGCGCACAACGCTCCGCTATGCGATCGAGCGGTTTGAAGAAGGAAAGCGATTGAGATATTTGAAAATGTAAGGCCTAATTAACTTTTCTTTACTTGTCTCTTACCTACGCACTGCGCAATGTGCAGAGAGGAATGCAGGGGTGCAAAATTTCAATTCTTTAGCAATGTAACAATATAGCAATATAACAATATAGATCATGTTTGACCTTGAAATGGCGAAATGATACTATTTAGACAAGGAAATAACTATATCTATTAAAAAAATGAAAACTAAAGATCAAATTGTGGAGGAAATTTTGACGCGAGGCGTTGCCGAGGTGATTGATTGTGAAAATTTGAGAAAGAAACTTCTTTCTGGCGAAAAATTGCGCATCAAATTTGGCATTGACCCAACAAGTCCAAGCATTCATTTAGGAAGAGCTGTCAGTTTGCTCAAGCTTCGTGATTTACAAGAACTTGGACACCAAGTGATTTTTATTATTGGTGATTTTACTGGTGTGATTGGTGACACTTCCGACAAGGAAAGTGAACGACCAATGTTGGAACAAAAAATTGTTGAAAAAAATCTTGAAACTTATTTCCAGCAAGCGGGAAAAATTTTGGATATGGAAAAGGTTGAAAAATATCAAAACTCTGTTTGGCTTGAAAAATTAACTTACAGCGAAATTGCCAATCAAGCGAATGTTTTTTCCTTGGCTGAATTTATTGCGCGTGAAAATATCAAAAAAAGATTAGAGAAGGGAACTCGAATTTCTTTGCGTGAGTTGCTGTATCCTTTAATGCAGGGCTATGACAGTGTGATGGTCAAGGCTGAGGTTGAAATCGGTGGCACTGATCAGCGTTTCAATTTGTTGGCTGGACGTGAGTTGCAAAGGCATGAGAATCAGCCAGCGCAAGATATTTTAATGGTTGATTTGATTGAAGGTCTTGATGGACGTAAAATGAGTTCAAGTTGGGGCAACACCATAAACCTCACAGAAGCACCAAGTGAGATGTTCGGCAAGATTATGAGTGCGGGCGATGAGTTGATTATTAAATATTTCATTCATTGCACTCGTGTGCCGTTGGAAGACATCAGAAAAATCGAAGCTGACATGGCTGCGGGGACTTTGAATCCGCGGGATGCGAAGTTGCAATTGGCTGGTGAGATTGTGAAAATTTATCACAGTCAGGCTGAAGCGGAAAAAGCGAGCCAGTATTTCGTTAAAACTATTTCCAACAAGGAAACCCCGACCGAAGTGGCTGAGTTTAAAGTCGAAACCAAGGAAATCAAACTTTCGGAACTCTTGGTTGCTTCTGGCAATGCCACCAGCATTGGTGACGCCCGTCGCAAAATCGAGCAGGGGGGAGTCAGTGTTGACGGCGAAAAAATCCTTGACCCAAATTTAATCATCAATTCTTCTTTCGACAACAAAGTCTTCAAAATCGGCAAATTGGGGTGGGTTAAGGTGAAATTTTGACAAACACGGTCTTGTTTTTTTGTTGACAGTATTTTTGACTCATTTATACTAGAAGCAGAGAAAGCTAATTTCAAATCTTATGAATAGCTCACCGATTTTGTCGGTGTGAGTCCGTAGATTCCATGGCTTGCCCCGGAGCATCAATAGTCTTTTATTCTTTCAAAAATAAATAAAAATATAAATAAAAAAATTTGTTATGGACAAAAAATCAAAAATATTCTTGGGGGTTTTTTTCTTGTTAATTTTTGCCTCAATTGGGGCCACCTATTATCGTATCATGGTCAAACGTGATTATGTCATTGAGGCTCAAATTATAAAATTTTCAGACGGGTGGCTAGTTTAATCCTGGGTTGTTATCGCAAAGCTGAAAATTGCTGTTTGATTAACAGTTGATAAATTAATTTGGGTTTTTTAAACTAATTATCCGGAAACTAAACTTTTACTATATATAAAAAATTATATGAATTGGTTTTTTATTGCACTTATTGGGCCGTTTTTGTATGCCCTGACAAATTATATAGATAAAATTCTTTTGGAGAAATATTTCAAAAAGAGTGGGATTGGCACCATTCTGCTTTTCTCTTCTTTGATTTCCGTATTTGCGTTGCCTTTTTTTCTGTTAATGGATAGAACAGTGCTGGATGTTAGTTTTGTAAATATTCTTATTCTTGCAGTTGAGGGAATGTTGGGTGTCGGGGTGTTGTGGTGCTATTTGATAGCCCTTAGGGAGGAAGAAGCTTCTGTAGTGATAGTCTTTTATCAGATTGTTCCTGTGCTCGGAAGCGTATTGAGTTATTTTTTACTTGGTGAAGTTTTGACTCGTATGCAGTTGGTTTCCATGGCAATCATTATTTTTGGCACGACAATCATTGCTTTTGAAATAGATTTAGACAATCATTTTAAGCTTCGAAAAAAAAGTACCATTGTGCCGATGTTGGCGGCTTCTTTTTTTTGGGCGCTTAGCGGAACTATTTTTAAAGCAGTAGCCCTTGAGGAAAATTTATGGAGGTCGCTATTTTGGTCTCATATGATGATGGTACTGACAGGCGTTGGTATATTTACTTTCATGCGCCCTTATCGTGAAAACTTTATATCAGCGCTAAAAAGTAATTCTAAAAATATTTTATCACTCAATATTTTGAATGAGTTTATCTATATCTCAGGAAATGTGGCTGTTGCCTATGCATATCTCCTTGCTCCTGTTGGGCTTGTGTTGCTCACAGAATCATTCCAACCCTTTTTCGTTTTAATTATCGGTGTAATAATGACCATTTTCTTGCCAAGGGTCGTAAATGAAAAAATAGAAAAAAAACATATTTGGCAAAAAATTATTGCAATTAGTATAACGGGAATTGGTACATATCTTTTACTTTTTTACAAATAAACTTTTACTTTTATGCTACCGAAATTTCCTAATTTCAAAAAACTTGAATTGTCAGATAGGGAGGATTTTGAAAAATTTGTTTCAAAATTTCCACCATATTCAGCTTTTAATTTCACTTATTTGTGGGCTTGGGATTTGGGTGAAGTATCAGAATTAAACGGTAATTTGGTTATACGCTTTGCTACGGACTTTAAAACAATGGAACCGTTTCTTTCTTTTTTGGGCACCAATAAATATGAGGATACTGTGCGCACGCTTTTATCTTTTGCTAAAAATTCAAAGATATTTCCGAAGCTTCAATTTATAACAAAAGAGTCAATCAAATATTTGCAAGCTACTAACTTGAAAATAGAAGAGGATCGCGACAATTTTGACTATTTATTTTCTCCATCTGAGTTGGCTGAGCTCCAAGGCAATCAATTTAAAGAGCTTAGGCGTCTTGCCAGAATATTCTCAGAAAAGTATCCGGAGGCCGTTTTCCAATTGAGAGATTTGAGTGATTTATCGATACAAAAACAAATTCATCTCACGCTACGGAAATGGGAGCATCAAAAAAAAATACAAAATAAAACTTATGATTTAAATTTTGAAGAAAGAGCACTTTGTCGTTTGCTGGAAAGCGCAAAGAAGCATAAATTAATTTTATCCTGCGTTTTTTTGCATGACGAAATGATTGGTTTTAGTATTGATGAAATATTGCCCGATGGAAATGCAATAGCTCATTTCATCAAAGCTGTGAATTCCTTTAGTGGCATATATGAGTTTCTCAATAGGGAATTAGCTAAATATTTGAGAAGTCTTGATGTTATGCTATGGAATTGGCAACAGGATTTGAATATTAAAAACCTGAGGGATACAAAACTGGGTTATCGTCCAGTCAATTTTCTCAAAATGTATACAATTTCACTTAATGATGCTAGTGAACATGATTTGCAAAAAAAACACGAGAAAAGTTAGGAAGCTTTTCCTAATAACGCAATAAACACAAAAGCCTCAATGTTCTTTGTAAAGGCACTATTTTAATACAAGATATTGGGCCTGATTACCTTTTACTTTAAAAATGTGTTAGAATAAAAAGAGTATTTTATGCGGATGTAAAAAATTATAAACCTTTCATGAGATTACGCTCAGGGATTTATAAATACTACTAAAATATAAAATTTATGGAAAATGAATTTAAATTTTTCTGGATGAATCCTAAGTTAGAGGTTAGGGCAGATACTATTGGCGGTAAGGGAACTTTTGCAAGAGAGAATATAAAAAAGGGAGAGCGATTGCTGGTGATGGGCGGTTATATAACTGAAATTAAGGATGAGCTAAATTTGCCAGAAGAATTTAATGATAATGGTCTTCAGATAACTGAAGATTTGGTGTTGTCCATAAGAGACAGATATCATTTAGGAGGTATAAATTTTTTTAATCATAGCTGCAATCCTAATGCAGGATTAAATGGACAGATATTTTTAGTTGCGATGAAAGATATAAACACAGATAACGAGATAGTTTTTGATTATGCTATGACACTTTGCAGGTCAAAAAATGCCCCTGACTATAGTATGCCTTGTCGTTGCGGATTTACTGATTGTCGTGGCATAATTACAGACGAGGACTGGAAAATTCCAGAATTGCAAAAAAAATATGAAGGATATTTTCAATACTACTTACAAGAAAAAATTAATCAATTATAAAAAAGATAAATTCGTTAAATCGTGCTGATTCGTAGATTACATTTTTAAGAATATTAACCCATTTGTTGCATATAGCCCTAAAAAATCCCTGATTCCAATAACAACTTAATTGTGTCAAATATTGGAGAATTGTTGTTTATTGGTGTAATAAAATAGCTATGAATATTAAACAAAATTTTCGTAATTACTTTTTTTTCTATACGCTTGTAGGCGCTGTTTTTTTGGCTGGTGTTTTTTCATATGGTCGTTTTATGATAAGGCGAGATTACATGGTTGGGTATGAGGGAAGTTGCGATCCTGCCGTATCTGATGTAAATAAATGTTTTCAAGGTTGTGATGACGATGCTTGCACTAAAGTGCACTACTATTCAAAGATGTTAAAATACGCACCAGATTTGCGCAGAGAATGTGGCGAGGACATAACTGGTTGTGAATCAGCTAATGCGTGTTTGTCTGATGATCGTCAGTGTTCTGTGACATATTGCAACCCTGAAGTTAAAGAGGATACTTGTGCCACGGAGACGGATATTCAAAAGAATCAAGACAGCATCAATGAAGAATTACCACAAGATAATACATTAATAAATAATGTTAATTTATGATCTGCTATTTATCCTCAAATCCACTATATTTTATATTTTCCAAAGATGTTCCAGCACTTTTGTATTATTCGCATATCCCAACAGTTATAGTTGCAATGCTGATTGGTTTTCTTGTTTTTTTGAAAGGCACACGACTTTTGGCCAATCGATTATTATTTGCTATTTCGATTTCTTTCTCTCTTTGGGTGATTTCGAATCTTATCCTATGGACAAATATTCATAGCGATTTTATGTTGCTTATTTGGTCTTTTCTCATGGTGTTGTCATCCATTATATCTATACTTAGTGTATATTTTATTTATGTTTTTTTGGAAAAAGGTGACGTATCTTTGTTGCTTAAGAGTATTTTTTTAATACTTATAGCTCCTATTATCATTTTATCTCCGACTCCCGCAAACTTAAGTGGGTTTAATATCACAAATTGTGATGCGTTTATGTTTGAAGGATTTTTATTTCGTTTTTCTAATGTTTTTTTTGGAGCGTTGGCAATGATTTGGATATTTATCTTGCTTGTTCGCAAGTATCGAAAAGCAGAAATTGATTTTAAAAAGCAAATATTAATTATGGGAATAGGAATAGAATTTTTTCTCTTTTCCTTTTTCGTAGTAACATTTTTAGCCGCATATCTCACTGATATGGGAATATTATTTGATTCACGACTTGAATTTTATGGTCTTTTTGGCATGACCTTTTTCATGGGAATGCTGGCTTATTTGATAGTCGAATTTGGCGTGTTCAGGATAAAGTTGCTCGGAGTTCAAGCATTAGTTGTGGCTCTTGTTGTTTTGGTCGGTTCTCAATTTTTCTTTGTGCAGAGTAATGCAGGCATGATTTTGACTGGAATAACCTTGACCTTGTCTTTGGGTTTTGGTTATGCCTTGATAAAATCTATTAGTGCGGAAATCAAGCAGCGAGAAGTCTTGGAGCTTGCCAACAGGGAAATTTCTGAAAGAAAGGATCAGCTGCAAATGATGGCGGACAGTCTGGCCGTGGCCAATGATCAGCTCAGAAAGTTGGACAATGCTAAGACGGAGTTTATTTCAATCGCATCACATCAATTGCGCACTCCAATCACCGCCATTAAAGGTTTTGTTTCGCTCATTTTGGAAGGTTCTTATGGTGAGGTTAATGAGGGTGTTCATGGAGCCCTGGGAAAAGTTTATGTTTCGACGGAAAGACTGGTCGAACTTATTGAAGATCTTTTGAATGTCTCACGCATTGAATCGGGGCGCATGTCTTTTGCTTTTGAAAAATCGAGTTTGGAAAAACTTTTGAGGGAACTTTATGACAATTTCATTTTGATCGCCAAAACCAAAAGATTTTATTTGGACCTCAAATTACCAGAAACAGCACTGCCTGAAATTGAAATGGACTATTCGAAAATCAGAGAGCTTATTTCTAATTTTATTGATAATGCTTTGAAATATACTGAAAGAGGGGGCGTGACAATTAAAGCTGAGCTCAGAGCTGAAGGGGTCGTGATTGATGAAAATGGTTTTGTGGCTGTCGGCAAAAAGTCGCCTTTCGGAAAAATGGTTCGCATTACTGTTTCAGACACGGGGATTGGCGTTCCCAAAGAGGAAATTCCCCTTCTTTTCAAAAAGTTTTCTCGCGGTAAAGATGTCTCACGCTTGCACGTTGGTGGCACAGGTTTGGGTCTTTATGTTGGCAAGGCCATCGCTGAGACTCACCATGGACAAGTCTGGCTTGAATCAGATGGCAGAGGATTGGGCTCAAGATTTATCATCGAATTGCCAATCGAAACTAGTAAGTAAAGTTAAAAATTTTATGTTAAAACAGAGGGACTTTTATCATGTGTCATTAAAGGCTATCTTGAAAAATAAGGATAGTAAAGTTCTTATTTTGAAAGCTAGGCAGTCCGGGACTTTTTCAGGATTTTATGATCTGCCAGGTGGCAGAATTGATGAAGATGAGTTTTCAAAATCATTGCCAGAAATTTTGAGGCGTGAGATATCTGAAGAAAGTGGCATTACTGATATCACAGTCAGCGCAGTTCCTGTGGCAACTGGAAGACACTGCATTAAAAAGGAACACAGTAAAACAGAAAAAGACATCCATGTTTTCTATGTTTTTTTTGAGGTTCAGCTAAAATCAGGAGACGTTTCCATCAGTCATGAGCATGAAAATCATGCATGGATTAATTTAAATGATATTATTTTGGAGGAATATTTCACCTCAGGAATTTTGGAAGGAATGAAGATGTATTTAAAAAAAGCATAAAGAAACAAAAAATATATTGCTTACTGTGTTTATGCAAAAGTGAAATAATAATAAAATTTTACGTTGTGAGCGTTACAAAATTTGTAAACGTTATAACGTTAAGTGTCTATGTCTGATTGTATTTTTTGCAAAATTGTTGCGGGGGAAATTCCGTGTCACAGGATTTGGGAGGACGATTTGCATTTGGCTTTTCTTTCAATTTTTCCCAACACGGAAGGTTTTTCAGTGGTTATTTCGAAAAAACATTATCCAAGTTATGTTTTTGATTTACCTCAGGAAGTTCGCACGGATTTGATTGAAGCGGCTGGAAAAGTCGCCAAACTTTTGGACGCAAAATTTGAAGACGTTGGTCGCACTGCGATGATTTTTGAAGGTTTTGGTGTTGATCACGTCCATGCCAAGCTTTTTCCGATGCATGGAACCAAGATGGAAAATTGGCAGCAAACAAATTCGAATGTTGACAAATATTTTGAAAAATATGAAGGCTATGTTTCTTCGCATGACTATGTTCGTGCTGACGATGAGCAGTTGGCAAAATTAGCAGAGAGGATTAGAAGATAGTCTCTCTTGAAATTTCTTGTAGTGGACACCTCCTTTAAATGAGGTGTTTTTGTTTGCAATAAAGCGAAAATTTGGTTATGATAAACGTATAGCTTTCAATTTTATAAATTTATCTCTATGAAACAATCACAATTATTCACTAAAACCAGAAAAGAAGCGCCAAAAGATGAGGTTAGTGTTAACGCCCAACTCTTGATTCGGGCTGGGTTTGTCGATAAATTGATGGCTGGGACCTATTCTTTTTTGCCATTAGGTCTGCGAGTTTTTAAAAAAATTGAAAATATTATCAGGCAAGAGATGGAAGCCTTGGGTGCGAGTGAAATTTTAATGCCAACCTTGCAGCCAAAGGAAAACTGGGAGGTAACTGGCAGATGGACGCAGTTAGATAATTTGTTTCGCTTTGCTAGTTACTATTCGAAAATTGACTACGCTTTAGGCGCAACGCATGAAGAAATCGTGGTGCCACTGATGAAAAAGTTTGTTTTTTCTTATAAGGATTTGCCAACGGCGACTTTCCAAATTCAAAATAAATTTAGAGATGAAAAAAGAGCTAAGTCTGGAATTTTGCGAGGCAGAGAGTTTTTTATGAAAGATTTATACTCCTTTCATACTAGTGAGAAGGATCTTGATGAATATTATGAAAAAGCCGCTAAAACTTATGAGAAAGTTTTCCAACGAGCGGGAATTGGTGAGCAGACATATTTTACTTATGCCTCGGGTGGAACTTTTTCAAAATATTCCCATGAATTTCAAACGGTTAGTGAGGCTGGTGAGGACCTTATTCATATTTGCGACAAATGTAGAATTGCAATTAATGAAGAAATTATTACTGACCTAGAGAGCAAGTGTCCGCAATGTGGAAATGCCAAGCTGCGCAAAGAGAAAGCTGTTGAGACTGGAAATATTTTTAAGTTGATGACGAAATATTCGAAACCTTTTGAACTTAAATTTAAGGATCAAGAAGGCAGTGAAAAAGAGGTGATTATGGGTTGTTATGGGATCGGGCTTAATCGTCTGATGGGTGTAGCTGTGGAGCTTTTTCATGATGAAAGGGGAATTATTTGGCCAGCAAGCATTGCGCCGTTTTTGGTTCATTTAATAAATCTTGGTCAAACTGAGGAAGCTGAAAAAGTCTATCAAGAACTTACTACGGCTGGAGTTGAAGTCTTGTTGGATGACCGAGATGTGAGCGCTGGCGAAAAATTTGCCGATAGCGATTTGATTGGCATCCCATATCGGGTGGTGGTTAGCAAAAAATCTTTACAGGCAGGTGGGGTGGAACTCAAAAAGAGAAATGAAAAAGAAAGTAAGATTGTGAAGATTGAGGATATGATTATCTTACTGAAGAAATAACTTTGCCTAAAAAGCAAATACTCTCACACTATCTAGTATGATAGTATTTGCCGAAAAATTTAAGTCGGTTCAATGTCTGCAACCTGCCTGTCCGCCTTTGTAGGAAATTAAAAAGATTCTTAGAATTTAGCCTTAAACAAGAACAGTGCGGTTCAAGTCAGAGACATTGAACCGACGGAGAGCGTCTTTATAATTTCCTGGATCGCCACGAATTTATGAATACATAAATTCTCGCGAAGACAGATTTTTTGTAGATTCGTATTTAATTCTTAGTTTCGTATCGGTTATATGAAAATAACACTCAGTAAATACGCTGGCTTCTGTGAAGGAGTGCAGCGAGCCTTTGAAATGGTGGAAAAAATTGCCAGAGACCCAGAGGTGAAAAAGCCGATTTTTGTGTTGGGTTCCTTGGTGCACAATGACGAAGTGGTGGCCAAAATTGAAAGTTTGGGCGTGAAAAAAATAAATCTTGAAGGCACTTTGGAAGATTTTTTTGAAAAAAACAAAAATCAAATTGGGACCTTGGTGATCACGGCTCATGGTGCAGGGCCAAGGATTTATGAGTTGGCCAAGAAATATCAAATTAATTTGGTTGACACGACTTGTCCGCGGGTGATCAAGGTGCAAAGGTTGGCGAAAAACTTTTTTGAAAAAGAAGTGCAAATTGTCATCATTGGCGAAAAAACACACAAAGAGGTGGTGGGAATTTTTCAGTGGGGCGGCAATGTTGCTGTTTTTGTTGAAAAAATGAAAGACTTGGCTACTTTAAGTTTGGATCCTGACAAAGAAATTGCGGTTTTGTCTCAAACGACCCAGGATCAAGGATTTGTGCAGTTTGCTGGTCAGGAAATTTTGAAAAAATATCCCCAGGCTCAAATTTTGGATTCAATTTGCTTGGCGACGCATAGCCGTCAAAGCGAAATCAGCCAACTGGCAAAAAGCAGCGACGTTGTGATTGTGCTTGGTGACCCAGCCAGTTCAAATTCCAAGCGCCTTTTTGAAGTAGCTAAGCGAATTAATGAAAATTCATATTTCATTCAAACGGCGACGCAATTAGATAAAAGATGGCTTAAGAATAAAAAAAACGTTGCTATTACCGCTGGAGCTTCAACCCCGGATTGGGTTATAAATGAAGTCGTTGTTAGTTTAAGTGGCGACATTTTTTAGGGTTCAGTAAAAATATAATCTCCCTTATTTTATTATCTAGCAAAGTGAGTGAAATGAATTCGCCAGCTGGCGAATTCATTTCACAGCAGCCTGTCCGCCTTTGGAGGAAGCAACGCAGCAAAAGGTTTTTGCCTACGAAGCTTGTCCACCTCGGCGAGCCTCAGTCGAGACGGGCCTCGTGAGCCCGAAGAGTCCAGGGCTTGCCCTGGGGTATTAATACCCTTTTATTTTTGTGTCATAATTCCACGGCCGACGCCAGATGACACATTGTCTTTTCTTTTTCTCTCTCGCTTGTTGTCTTTCTTTGTGTCTTGATAATTTAGCAATGTAGCAATATAACAATGTAACAATGTAAGCATCCCCGCTTGCCTTTTACCTTTGTTTTGGGTATACTTAGGAAGTAAAAAGCTAATAATAACAACTAAACATATGGCAAGAATAATGTTGGTTGAGGATGATCCGATGATCGCCGAAATTTATAAAAGAAAATTTGAGTCGGCTGGCTTTGAGGTGGTTAATGCGGTGACTGGTAAGGAAGTTTTGAAGTTTGCCAGTGAGAGCAAATTTGACTTAATTTTGTTGGACATGGTGTTGCCTGAAATGAGCGGGATGGATGTTCTGAGGCAGCTAAGGAAAAGTGGCGAATATGATGCCGGACTTAAGGTTGTGGTGCTCAGCAATCTGAACAAAACTGATTACGAAAAAGAAGCGAGGGATAATGGAGCAGATGGGTTTATTGGAAAAACTCAATATAGCCCATCGGAACTTGTGACTGAAATTGAGCGGCTGCTGAATGAATATGGCGAGCAGAAAAAAAACAAAGAGCGCTTGAGTGGAAAAAAAGAAGTCCAAGTTGGGAACAAAAAGAGAATTCTTTTTATTGAAGATGAAGAAATTTTTTTGGAGATGTTTGGCAAAAAATTGGAAGATGAGGGCTATGAAGTTGAATATGCTCAAAACGGAGTTTGGGGAATAAAAATGGCTGCTGAGAACGTTTATGATCTTTTCATTACTGACATGACTATGCCAGCGGCCGGGGGAGCGGAAATAATTCAAAAATTGAAAATGGACGACAAAACCAAAAACGTGCCGATCATTGTCTTGTCTGCCTCTTTGGCGGAAGATGATATTGCAGCAGTGCGGGCAATGGGCATTTCGGATTATTATGAGAAAACAAAGGTAGTGCCAAGTGACCTGGCTCGCAAGGTCAAGCATCTGATTGGGTAGTATTTCAAAAATTTTTTTAATAATACATAAACACGGTAGTTGGGGTTGAAATTTTTTGTTTCAAACTTAAACCTTGAAAGGCTAATTATGCTGAGAACGCACACTTGTGGAGAATTAAATCAAGCAAATATTGGGCAGGAAGTTGTTTTGACTGGTTGGGTGCACAGGCGCAGAGATCATGGCGGGATCGTTTTTATTGATCTGCGAGATCGCTATGGAATTACCCAGCTCAAATTTGATCCCGTTGGCAACGCCAAAATTATGGTGGAGGTCGAGAAATTACGCAGCGAATGGGTGATTAAGGTGACAGGCAAAGTGGCTGGCAGACCAGCCAACATGCTGAATCCAAAACTCAAAACTGGAGGAATTGAAATTGAAGCAGTTGAATTGGAAGTGCTCAACAAATCTCTGACCCCACCTTTTGAATTGGATGAAGAAAAAGCTGTTGAGGCAAATGAAAACTTGCGTCTGCAATATCGCTTCATTGATCTGCGGCGTCCAGAGGCTCAAAAGTTGCTAGAATTAAAAGACAAATATATTCAGCACATGCGAGATTATTTTCATGCGCTCAGTTTTATTGAAGTCCAAACGCCGATTTTGGCCAATTCATCGCCGGAAGGTGCCCGAGATTTTTTGGTGCCCTCACGTTTTCATCCAGGAAAATTTTATGCCTTGCCGCAAGCTCCACAACAATTCAAGCAACTTTTGATGGTTGGCGGGCTTGATCGCTATTTTCAAATTGCGCCTTGCTTTCGCGATGAAGATCCTCGCATGGACAGACACTATGGAGAATTTTATCAGTTGGACATGGAAATGAGTTTTGTCCAGCAGGAAGACATTTTTGCAATCATGGAGCCCTTGATGTTGGAATTGACGGAGAAATTTTCCAACAAAAAAGTGGTTGGGCTGGAGTCAAATGGCCGTTTCAGGCAAATTCCGTGGCGAGAGGCTTTGACAAAATATGGCTCAGATAAGCCAGATTTACGCTTTGAAATGGAAATTAAACCAATTACTGAAATAGTCAGTGATTGCGGTTTTTCAGTTTTTGCTGACACAGTGAAAAATGGCGGCGTGGTGCACGCCCTCAAAGTCGAAGGTGGCGGAAAATTTTCACGCAAAGAAATTGACGAACTTACAGAATTAGCCAAAAGCAAAGAAGCCAAAGGTTTGGCCTATATAATTTGCAAAGAAGATGGACAATTACAATCCCCAATCGTGAAATTTTTGGGAGAGGAGTTGGCTCAAGAAATAGTCAAAACATTGGAGGCGAAAGCGGGTGACCTTATTTTCTTCGGTGCCGACAGCTGGAAAATTGTTTGCGCCAGTTTGGGCGCTGTGCGCAGTGAGTGTGGCTCGAAATTGGGACTCAAGGACAACTCCAAGGCAGCTTGGTGTTGGATTGTCGATTTTCCAATGTATGGCTTTTCAGAAATCGAAAATGGCAGAATTGATTTCGAACATAATCCTTTTTCAATGGTTCAAGGCGGAAAAAAAGCATTGGCAGAAAAAAATCCTTTGGACATTCTGGCTTATCAATTTGATATGATTGTCAACGGCTTTGAAGCTTCCAGTGGGGCTATTCGCAATCATGATCCGGAGCTTATGTATCAAGCTTTTGAAATTGCTGGCTATGACAAAGCGGCCGTGGAGGCTCGTTTTGGAGCTCTGATTAAGGCTTTCAAATTTGGCGCACCTCCGCATGGTGGCAATGCACCTGGCATCGATCGCATTTTGATGGTGCTGCATGATTTGGATTCGATTCGGGATATTTATGCTTTCCCGAAAGATGGCAGAGGCAAAGATTTGATGATGGACAGTCCTAGTCAGGTTGATGAAAAACAATTAAAGGAAGTTAACATCAAGATCATAAATCAAATTTAAAAATATGCAGCGCATCTCCATCGAAAAATTGGAGCAATATATTGGTCAGCAAGTTAGAGTTGAAGGAATTGTTGAAAAAATAGAAGATCACGGGGGGATTTTGTTTTTGAAAATCAATGACCTTTCTTTTTTGGCTAATGCGGTGATCATTCCTGATAAGGAAAAAGCTTTTTTGATGGCAAAAAATCTGAAAGAAGGTTTTTGGATTGAAGTGACTGGTGTTGCCAAAAAGGGCCCGCTTAGTTCCACGGAAAATCTTTGCGAAATTGAAGTTGAAACGCTGGCGATTCTTTCAGCCAGAACCAGAGTGGAAAACATGATCAAAATTGCAGGGAAAGAATAACTTTTTCTAAGGAAAAATAAAAACAATGATAAAGAAAAAAGACAAACATCTCGAACATGCCGATGAAAAGAAATTAAAACTCTTGAGTGTGATTTCTTTTTTGTTTGGTTTTGCGCAAGCCCTGCTTTTGTATGTCACTTCGGATTATTTCAGTCAGCAATTGGGCAGTCACAACGTTAGTGCTTTTTATTTTATTGCCTATGTGATTGCCTTGCTTGGTCTGCTTAATATGCACAAGCTCGTCAAGCTTTTGGGCAAGTCTGGCGCTTTCTTTTTGTTTTTTTTGCTCCAAATTTATCTTTTGTTTGTGCTTATTTTCACCAAGCAGCCAATTTGGGGAGCTGTTTTGATGATGCTTTATATCATTGTCAACTATTTTGCTTGGACTATTTTGGACGTTATTATCGAAGAATATTCTGAAGACAAAAAGTCAGGACGCATTCGCGGTTTTCATTTGATGATTCTGAATGCTGGCGTGTTGCTGGGGCCTTTTTTGTCAACAGAAATTTTGGCTACGCTTGGTTATAACGGTCTTTTCATTGCCACGCTCAGCATCAACTGTTTGATGTTTGTGATTGGACTGTTTGGACTGCGAGGCGTTAATGGCAGATTTCACAGCAAGCTGACAGTGAAAGATATTGGATTGAAAGTGCTGACTAATCAAAATGTGCTTAACATCTACATGATTTCCTTGGCCTTGGAAGTTTTTTTTGCTTTGATGATTATTTATGCTCCGCTTTATTTGCTGGGACGAGGATTTTCTTGGGAGCAAATCGGAATTGCTTTCACAGTGATGCTCATTCCCTTTGTGCTGTTGGAATATCCGATTGGCATTTTGGCGGATGAGAAATTTGGTGAAAAAGAAATGATTATCGGTGGCTTGCTGATCATGGCTTTTTCCTCTCTGGCGATTTTCTTTGTCAGCTCAAACTCCATTTTTGTCTGGGCGGCAATTTTGCTGCTCACACGTGTGGGCGCAGCCACTGTGGAGATTTTGCGTGATTCTTATTTTTACAAGAAAATTGACGGACGTGATGTGGACCTCATCAGCTTTTTCCGCACGACCAGGGCGGTGGCCTATTTGCTGGCCACAGGACTTTCGGCGATGCTGCTCATCATTGCTCCGATGAAATATATTTTTCTGTTGATTGCTGGCCTGGTTTTGTTGGGAGTTTATCCTGCTTTTAGGTTGGTGGATAATAAGAGTGAAGAGGAGTTGAAAGCAGAGGAATAAAATTGTTACATTGTTATATTGTTATATTGCTGGGCATGGAGAAATTTCGTAGATTCGTATTTAATTTTTTGGTTAGATTATTTCTATGCAGGACAAAAATAATTTAATTTCCAAATATCAAAATCTTGCTTCTGATATTGGTCAGCTGCTTAAGCAGGGACAAAAATTGGCCATTTCTTCGGTTAGCACTATTTTGTTGCAAACATATTGGCGAATAGGCCAAAAAATTGTAGAGTATGAACAGCAAGGTAATCTTAAAGCAGAGTATGGCTCAGAACTTCTAAAAAATCTTTCCAAGGAACTTAAACATCACGGCAAGGGATTCAGTAGGACAAACTTGCAATATATGAGGCTTTTATATTTGTATTTTCCGAAAATGCCAGACATGTCTGGCAAATTAACATGGAGTCATTATATTGAAATCTTGGGAGTGGAAGACAAATTTGCTCGTAGTTTTTATGAAAAGCAATGTGTTATTGAAAACTGGTCCGTTCGTGAACTTAAAAGACAGAAAAATTCAATGCTTTTTGAGAGATTGGCCTTAAGTAAAAACAAGCAAGAAATATTGAAATTATCAAAACAAGGTCAAAAAATAATGAAACCGGAAGATCTTATCAAGGAGCCGTATATTTTGGAATTTCTTAATATTCCAGAGCAAAATATTTATTCAGAGGCGGAATTGGAACAAAAAATCATTGATAACCTACAAGCCTTTATTCTTGAGCTCGGCAAAGGCTTTGCTTTTGTTAAGAGACAGTTTAGGATTAGTTTTGATAGTCGTCATCATTATATTGATTTAGTGTTTTATCATCGTATCTTGAGATGTTTTGTATTGATTGATCTTAAAATTGGCGAAGCGGATCACGCAGATGTCGGACAAATGAATATGTATCTTAATTATTTTAAGGCAGAGGAAAATACAGGCCAGGATAATGAACCCGTAGGCATTATTTTAAGTGCTGGAAAAAATAAAATCAAAATGGAATATGCGCTTGGTGGCATAAGTAATAAACTTTTTGTGTCAAAATATCAATTATATTTACCAAATAAAGAAGATTTAGAAAATGAAGTGGCGAGATTATTAAGTCAAACTTAATTAATTTATTAAAAATAATTTATAATGAAATACTACAAGGGTGTTATAATTAGAAAGTTATAATTTTATTGTGTTTTTATTATCGATTACTGAATTTTGTCTTTTAAATTATGGTTTATAACATCAAGATTGAACAATTTGAAGGACCGTTGGACTTGCTGTTGCAACTGACCGAGCAGGAAAAGCTGGACATCACCCGGGTAAGTTTGGCGCAAATTGCTGATCAGTATCTGCAATATATCAGCCAAGCAGAAAACATCACTTTGCAAAATTTGGCAGACTTTTTGTCGGTGGCTTCAAAGCTCATTTTGATCAAATCCAAAGCCCTGCTCCCACTGCTGGAATTTTCGCCGGAGGAAGAAGAAGAAATCAAAGACTTGGAACATCAGCTGGCGGAGTATAAAAAGTTCAAAGAGGCAGCTGGCGGCTTGAATTTGCTGCTCCAAAATCCGCTGCGTTTTTTTGCTCGGGAAAGCTTTTTGGGGCAGGGCGTGGTTTTTTATCCGCCAGAAAAAATCACCAGTGAGGATTTGCGCAAAGCCTTTTCAAAAGTGCTGGGCGAGATTCCAGTGGTGGAAAAATTGGAGCAGGAAATGATCAAAGAAGTTTTGACCTTGGAAGAAAAAATTGTGCATTTGCAGGAAACGCTGCGCCAAAAAGTTCAAACTTCTTTTGCGGAATTGATTGCCAATGCGACCGACAAAGTTGAAGTGGTGGTTTCTTTTTTGGCCATGCTGGAAATGGTCAAGCAAAAACTCATCCATGTTGAACAAGGGGAACTTTTTTCGGAAATTAGGTTGAAGTATAAGGAAGTTGAAAGATAAAAGTTATAAAGCTATAAGGTTAGTAAGAATGAAATATAAAGATAAGTCATTATTTTTTATGCGCTATGGAAAAATTTAAATTTGATTTTTCAAAACAGGAAGATCAGGAAAAATTCAGCAAATTAGAATTGGAAGATAGGTATAAATTAAAAGAAGAAGCGCATTTATGATACGCGGGGCAATTTAGTTTGGCCTGATTCAAAAACTGCCAAAGAATTAGACATCGAATTTCCAAGAAAATAACACAATGAACCCAGAAAAAATCAAATTATTGATAGGGTCAGCTACTAAATAATTCTTAGTAGTTCGAAATAAGACTTGAATTGTTGGGAAACCCCCTGAATTGCCCGGAAATTCCGGATAGTTTAAAAAGAATTAAGACTTATACAAAGAAAAAATCCAGCAGTCAAGCCAAATCCTGAAACTCAGGAATTAGCCTAAATGAGCCAATGAAATATTAAAATTTTTTAACATCAACATGGCAAAAGAAATAATTATCAATTCATTGAATAAAAATTTTGAAAGCATTAAGAAAATTGATGAGGGCAGTGTTGAATATTGGGAAGCTAGGGAATTGATGTCAATTTTGGGATATGAAAAATGGCAAAATGCGGAAGAGGTGATTGCTAGAGCTGCCAAGGCATGTCTTAATAGTGGTCAGGCTGTGGATAACCATTTTACTGCGCTCAGTAAAATGGTGAACATTGGCTTAAATACGGTGCGAAAAGTACGTGATTGGAAATTAGATCGTTACGCTTGTTATTTGATTGCGCAAAATGGCGACCCCAAAAAGCAGGAAATTGCCATGGCTCAGACCTATTTTGCAATTCAAACTCGAAAACATGAAATTTTTGAACAATTTTCTGAAACTGATAAAAGACTTTTTATTCGTTTTGTGGGTTAATACCCCGAGGCTTGCCTCGTTAGTGCTATACTAGATAGATGAGTACGTACATCCACAAAAGTCATAATGTTAATCTGCTAATCTATCACTTAGTTTGTCCTGCAAAATACAGAAAAATGGTATTTAACGAAAGAGTTGATCATGAGCTTAAGAACATATGTCTGGAAATCTCAATTAAATACGAAATACACTTTCTAGAAATAGGTACCGATGATGATCATGTTCATTTCCTAATTCAATCAGTACCCACTTATTCTCCAACAAAGATTACCACAATCGTGAAAAGTCTCACTGCACGAGAAATCTTTGCTAGATTGCCAGAAGTAAAAAAACAACTCTGGGGTGGAAATTTCTGGACAAGTGGATATTTCATATCATCGGTGGGAAAAAACGCAACAGAAACCATAATACAACAATATGTTAAAAATCAAGGTACTAATTCACAATACAATCAGTTGCATCAAGACCAACTAAGGATCTTCGACTGATACCTCGCGGGCTTGCCCCGAGGTAGTTCATTCGCGGACAGGTTACGGAGCACAATAAAAAACTTTTTAGCACGGCGAAAAATGCGGGTGTGACTAAATTTGGTTCATTTAATGATGCGGGATATAAAGGTTTGTATGGGATGCCACTTGGAGAAATTGAAAATAAAAAAGGCATCAAGAAAGGCGAATTATTAGATAGGGCTGGAACCACAGAGCTGGCGGCAAATCTTTTTCGTATCACACAGACGGATGAAAAAATAAAAAATGATAATATCAGCGGGGATCGAGATGCAACCCAAACCCATTTTATGATTGGCGGAAAAGTGCGACAGACCATCAAAGACATCGGCGGAACTTTGCCAGAAAATTTGCAAGCGGAAAAACATATCAAGGAATTGAAAAGCGAAAAGAGGAAATTATTGAAAAGCAAAAAGAATTAAAATATTTTAAAAATGATTAATTATTATGAATAAAGAAAAAATCATTTCAGCAATTGAAAGCGTTTTGTTTGTCAGTGGCGAACCGATTAAGCTTTCGCGTTTGGTGAAAGTGTTGGCTTTGCAAGCGGCGGAAATTGAAAAAGGTCTGCAAAGTTTGCAAGAAAAATATGCCAGTCCTCAAAGCGGGCTGGCCATCATTCGCAAGGGCGACGAAGTTCAACTAGTTTCCAGGGCTGAAAATGCTTCATTCGTAGAACAGCTCATGAAAAGCGAACTTCAAGATTCGCTTTCGCCCGCAGCACTGGAAGTTGTTTCGATCATTGCCTATCGTGGCCCAATTTCCAAGCCGGAAATTGAAGCGATTCGGGGAGTTAATTGCAACTACACGCTGAGAAATTTACTCCTTCGTGGCCTGATTGAGCGCAGTGACAATCCGCGGGATTCTCGGGGTTATGTTTATGGAATTTCTTTTGAATTCTTGAAAAAAATGGGGGTTGACGATGTGAAAAAACTGCCAGATTATGCTACACTGTCAGTAGATGAGAGAATTGGTTCTGTTATTGGTGAAGTTTAGTGATTTTTAAAAACTTTTGTATCAAAGTCAGTCTTTTTCGATAAAATAACTTGAAGCCCCACAAATATACAAATTTGCTACAAATCTACAAATAGAATAAATAAGAATTTGTAGATTTGTAGTTTATTTGTAGATTCGTGGGTGTAAAATTAATTTAAATCACGCCACTAGCTTTTTTAACAAACATAATTTACATTGCGATATCTTCTAATATAAAATGCCTATTTTTTCAATAATTTTGATGACGGTTTTTTTTCCACTGAACTCATTTTTGTTCTTGCAAAATGAGTTTCTTCATGATGGGAAAGTTCAGAATGAGACGCTTGCTGATCAAAAAAGTTTAGCTGGTGGCATGGTAGCTGGAGCTGAAACCGAAAAGAAAGTTGAAATTTTGAAAGCGCAGGCGGTTGACGATCCAAGCTATTGGCCAGTTCGCAAGGACGGAGTGAAGGATTTGGTGGTGCCAGAAGCCCATGCTTCAGTGGTTGTTGATGCCGACACTGGCACGATTCTGCACTATGAAAATGGACGTGATCACAGGCAAATTGCCTCGCTCACCAAACTTATGACAGCAATCTTGGTGATGGAAAAAATTCCAAATTTGGATGAAGAAGTGACCATCGATGAGGAGTCGGTTTATGCGGATGGCACAAAGGTAGGATGTTTAGTGAGTGGGAATTGCACTTCAAAACGTTTGGAAATTGGAGAAAAAATTTCAGTCAGGAATTTGCTGCATGCGATGCTCATGAATAGCGCCAATGATTCAGCTATTGCTTTGGGCAAACATATCGGCGGAACCCAAGAGGGTTTTGTGAAAATTATGAATAGTAAGGCTAGGGAACTCGGGCTTGCGGATACTAATTTTTGCACGGCTTCAGGACTTGATTTGGATGATGAAAATGCGGCAGCTGGCTGTTATTCTTCGGCCTATGATATCGCCAGGATTGGGGCTTATTCTTTGCGCTATAACACAATTTGGGAAATTGCTCGCACGCCAAGTGATTTGACTATAACCTCCGCGGATGGGAAAATTAAACATACAATCATTAATACGGATAAATATCTGGATCAAAAAAAATTAACCTTTCCGCTGATTGGCACGAAAACTGGCTACACGCCAATGGCAGGTTATTCTTTGCTCACAATTATGACTGATCCGGCATCTAAGCATCGTATTGTTGCAGTGGTGCTAGATGATCCAAAGCGTTGGCAAGACATCAGAGATATGGCCAGTTGGACTTTTAATTCATATGTGTGGCAATAAAGTATCCGAATTATGATTCAAATTATTATCTAGCGAAGCGAGAGGAATGAAAGTACTCTTTCATTTCCGAGCAAGCGACGATAACAAAAGGTATTTTGCCTACGAGGCTTGTCTCGTGAGCCTGAAGGGTCCAGGGCTTGCCCTGGGGTATTAATACCCTTTTATTTCGAATTAAATCCGAATGGAAGATAAATTTACCTAAAAATATTAAGTTTAAAATTAATTAGTAATCAAAAATCGTAATTTTTATTTGAATAAATTTGAATAAAATTTGGATTATAATTAGGATCATGCAATTTGCTCAAATTCAAACAATTCCGGAGGTCGTTAATTTGCTTAAGGTTTTGCTGACTGGTCTGCTGGGTTTTGTTTTTGCTTTTTTGATCACACCGTTTTGGACTCATATTCTCTATAAATATAAAATAGGCATTAAAATTAAAAGCAATGATGTTAGTGGAGAAAAATTGACTTTTGTTAGTCAGCTTCATGCGCACAAAGCTGGCACGCCGACGATGGGCGGAGTGATTATGTGGTTTTCGGTCTTAGTGCTTGCGTTTGCTTCACATTTTGTTTTTCCTTGGCTGGCCAAAATCACCAACATCAATTTTGTGGCAAGGCTTGATTTTTTGAGTCGCAAAGAAGTCTGGCTCCCGCTTTTTGCCTTGGCTACAGCTGGGGTGCTGGGGCTTTTTGACGACGTGATGAGCGTGCGAGGCTGGGGAAAAAATAAAGGGGGCGGGATCAAATTTGCCATGCGCTTTGGTTGGTTGATTGCCATTGCAGCAGCAGGCGGTTGGTGGTTTTATTACAAACTTGGTTGGGACGTTTTGCATATTCCAGCGGCGGGAGATTTTAATATTGGACTTTGGTATATTCCGCTTTTCATCTTCATGATTTTGTTTACAGCGATTTCTTCTAATGAAACGGATGGTTTGGATGGACTCAATGGGGGAGTTTTGTTGGTGGCCTTCTTTTCTTTTGCAATCATTTCTTTTTTCCAAAACAAAGTCGACCTGGCTGCTTTTTGCAGCGCCATGTCAGGCGTGTTGTTGGTTTTTCTGTGGTTCAACATTTCGCCAGCGCGTTTTATGATGGGCGACACAGGGGCTATTGCGCTGGGGACAACCTTAGGCGTGGTGGCCATGCTCACGAATTCAGCGTTGGTGCTTTTTTTGATAGTTTTTGTGTATCTTCTGGAGTCGGGCAGTGTGATCATTCAACTCACCAGCAAGAAATTTTTTCATCGTAAGGTTTTTTTGGCGGC
Organism: uncultured bacterium; assembly: GCA_903861715.1. GTDB lineage: Bacteria > Patescibacteriota > Minisyncoccia > Moranbacterales > GWC2-37-73 > CAIPMZ01. Next base: position 21,732 of record CAIOVI010000046.1, on the reverse strand, counting down.
GCCGCTTCATCATCATTTTGAGGCGCTCGGTTGGCCAGAATGCAAAATTGTGATGCGGGCCTGGATTTTCACGATGGTCACTGCCATGATCGGCGTCATCATCACGATTTTTGGGATGGGAAGACATCCGTAAAACAATACTCAAGAAACAAGAAACAATAACCAAAAATATAAACATCAAGCAAATCCTAATTTCTAAAACCTAATTTCCAATAAAGCCCTAAGTCTCAAATTTTAATTTTTTAACGCTTGAGTTTTATTGGTATGTTTTCTGGTCTGTCGCAAGGCGGGCAAGAAATTGGTAATTTAGTGAGGATTAAAAAATAGAAAAAAATAAAGTTAATTAAAATTTATCTTAGAGCATTGTTCCATGATCCATGGTCCATGCTATGTGAAATTTATGCAAATAAAAAAAATTCAAGACGGAAATTTCGAGGGTAAAAAAGTTTTGGTGCGAGCGGATTTTAACGTGGGAATTGTGGAGGGAAAAATTCAAGAAAAATTCAAATTGGAAGCGTGCAAAGAAACAGTGGCGTATCTTGCAAGTCAAGCAGGGACAAAGATTGCGTTGACTTCTCATTTGGGACGGCCAGATGGCAAGGAAAATCTGGAGTTTTCTTTGGCTCAATTGGTTGATGAGCTGGAAAAGATTTTGAACAAAAAAATTGTCTTTGTGTCTGATTGCATTGGCGAGAAAGTTGCCAGTGCGCTGGCGACAGTCAAAGAGGATGAAGTGTTGCTTTTGGAGAATGTGCGTTTCCATGGCGATGAAGAAACTAATGGCGAGAAATTTTCGCAGCAATTGTCAGAAAATTTTGATGTTTTTGTTAATGAAGCTTTCAGTGTTTGCCATCGCAACCAAGCTTCAGTGACAGGAATTACTCGGTATTTGCCAAGTTATGGGGGATTTTGGCTCCAGAAAGAACTTGAAAATCTGGATAAAGTAGTCAATAATCCTGAGCTGCCAGCCACGGCTATTATTGGAGGCGCCAAAATTGAAACTAAATTGCCTTTGCTAAATTTGTTTGAAACGATTTACACTAACATTTTGGTGGGAGGCAAAATTGCCAACGAGGCGTTTGAGGAAAAAATCCAATTTTCTTCCAAGGTTATTTTGCCGGTTGACTTTGCAGGAGACAGACTGGATATTGGAGAAAAAACCATTCAAATTTTCAAGGAAATAATTGCTGGGTCTAAAGTCATTGTCTGGAATGGGCCGTTAGGAAAATTTGAGCAGCCTCCTTTTGATAAAGGCACTCGAGAAATTTTGGCAGCGGTCATTAGCAGCGGGGCTTACACGCTGATTGGGGGCGGAGAGTCGGTGCAAGTTTTGGAGGAGAATAAATTGATGGACAAAATTTCTTTTGTTTCGACCGGAGGTGGCGCTATGTTGGAATATTTGAGTGGCAATGCGATGCCAGGGTTGGAAGCATTGAAAATCCAAAACTAAGAGAGTAGATATTTCGCTTAAATGTGGTATACTTAAAAAAGAATGAAGGGAAAAATAGTTGTAATGAAAAAATGCAATTGTGTTTTAAATTGTAAAAGCAAACTTAATTTTATATGATCACTCCGAATTTAAAGGGTAAAAGAGTTCAAATTTTCAACGAAAGGGAAACACTTTTGAGTGAGGTCAGGGCAGTAGACAGAACCGCCTCTTTGGCAGCGCTTGCTTCCAAGGCCTTGCTTTTCCTGGGTCTTGTTTTGATTTTGCTCAATAATATGGGGTTTATTGCTCCGGGAAGCTATTTTGGAACTTTCAGCTGGGTCACGGCAGTGGTTTTTTTGATAGGATTGATTATTAATTTTGTTGCCATTCCTCATTTGTATTTTTCGAGTTTTCAGAATTTTAAACAGGAAAATGCTTATTGGGATAGTGAGACTTTTCTGATAGTTCCTTCCTTTTTTTTCGGAACATTTTTCCTATATGGAAGCAAAATTTTCATAGCCTTGCCGCTGCTGATCGCTTCCGTGCTGATGATTTTTGTGGTTCACTATAAATTTTTGCGTTTGTCTTGGGAGTTCTTATTGAAAAGCAGCAATGAAGCTTTTTTAATGGAAAGAGAATATTTTCTAAGTTTGAAATATTTAACTGCTTACTATTTGTTGCTCCTGACTTTGTTGTTGCTGATTAATCCATTGCAACTAATGTTTGTCTGGGTGCGAATGCATATTTAAAAGATAAAAATTAAAAAACAAAAAATATGTCAAAAATAAAAGATTTGGTCGCGAGAGAGATTCTTGATTCAAGAGGTAACCCCACCGTGGAAGTGGAAGTTTTTTTGGAAAGTGGTATTAGCGCCACCGCTGCAGTTCCTTCTGGAGCTTCCACGGGGAAGTTTGAAGCTCTGGAATTGCGAGACAATGATTCAGCCAGATATGGCGGTCTCGGGGTGCTGAAGGCAGTTAAAAATGTGAACACACTGATCAAGAACAGTCTCTTGGGGCAGGAAGCAAGTCAGCAAGCACAACTTGATGAGATAATGCTGGAGCTTGATGGCAGCGAAAACAAGACTCATCTCGGAGCTAATGCAATTTTGGGAGTTTCCCTGGCAGTTTGCCGAGCGGCGGCCAAAGAGAAGAATCTTCCTCTTTACGCATATATCAATCAGATTTGCGGAATCAAAGTCAAACCAGCCTTGCCAGTGCCGATGTTTAATGTGCTCAACGGTGGACAGCACAGTGATAATGGTTTGAGCATTCAGGAATTCAAAATAATTCCTACGGGAGTGAAAACTTTTGCTGAGCAGTTGAGGGCGGGAAGCGAAATTTTTCACAAGTTAAAAAAGATTTTAGAAGCAGCCAAGCAGAGCACGGGCGTTGGAGATGAGGGTGGTTTTGCGCCAAAGCTAGAAAGCAATACCCAGGCGCTTGAAATTATTAATCAGGCAATTGTGGGGGCTGGTTATGAATTGGGCAAACAAATTAACCTTGGCATTGATGCTGCAGCTAGCTCTTTTTATGAAGAAAAAGAAAATTTGTATACGCTTAAACCAGAAAATGTCAGTCTTGAGAAAGAGCGCTTGGTTAGTATTTATCGGGAATGGATTGATAAATATCATTTGGTTTCAATTGAAGACGGCTTGGCGGAAGAAGATTGGGAGGGTTGGAAAATCATGATGGAAAAAATTGTGAGCAAACCGCTGGCCAGTGAGGTTTCTAGGAATGTTTTGAGCGAACATATTTTGGTGGGGGATGATTTGCTGGTTACGAATGTAAAAAGACTTGAGAAGGCCATCAAGGAAAAAGCTTGCAATGCAGTGCTCATCAAAGTCAATCAAATTGGATCGCTTTCCGAAACTTTTGATTGCATCAGATTGGCCAAAAAGAATAAAATGAAAATCATGGTGTCTCATCGCAGTGGCGAAACAACGGATGATTTCATTGCTGACTTGGCAGTAGGGACAGCAGCAGAATTTATCAAATCTGGTTCGCTTTCCCGGGGCGAGCGACTTTGCAAATACAATCGCCTTATGAGAATAGAGCAAGAGCTTAAATCGTAGGCTCTGGAAGTTTTTAATTTGTAGATTTGTAGTTGATTTGTTGATTTGTAGGATCTATGAGATACAAAATTTAAAATCATATAAATATCATGACTAAAATTCTCACCATTGGTTCAGTCACTAAGGATACTTTTTTGCCGACGGCGGAGGGGGTCATTCTGGAAACTCCAGAAGATTTGTTGTCTCAAAAAAAGATCGCTTTTGAATTAGGAGCCAAATATCACATCAGTGACAAACATGAAACCCTGGGCGGTTGTCCAATCAACGTGGCGGCTGGAATGGTTAAACTTGGTTTCCAGGTGCAATGCTACGCTCCCATAGGCAGTGATGAAACTGGAAAATGGATAAAAAATGAGCTTGAGCGACAAGGAATTGACCCAGCGCACTTGGTGGTGGTAGACGGTCATTTCAGTGATGCCTCATCGATTGTGGTGGACAAAAATAGTGGCGAGAGGGTGATTTTTTCTGGACACGATGCCAGTGAAAAATTTGAAATTTCGACTGAAAACATTCAGGATTTTGATTTAGTTTTTATTGGCGATCTCAGTGGGGATTGGAAAAAAAATCTTGAGCTAATAACTTCAAAAGCAAAAGAAAAGCATGCTCCGGTTGCCTTTAATCCGCGGCAGAAAGCTATTCAAGAAGATAGTCAAAAAATATTTGAAGCTAGTTCAATTTGCAAATTTTTGTTTATCAATAAAGATGAGGCCTTGGAGCTTCTTTCTTCAAATGGAAAAGAGGTGACTGAGGATGAGCCACAACTGCTGCGGGAACTGAAGAAAAACGGAGTTGAAGTTGTGACTTTGACTGATGGCATGCGAGGCGCTTGGGCTTTTGATGGCAAGGAAATTTTGCATGTTGAAGCTATCTTGCACTCAAACACGGTTGACACAACTGGGGCAGGTGACGCTTTCGCCAGTGGATTTCTCGCTGGTTATCTCAAAGAAAAAAATCTGGCTGCAGCTTTGAAATGGGGAGTTGCCAATTCTAGCAGCTGCGTCACTCAATATGGCGGACAAGCAGGACTATTAAATGAAAGTGAGATTATTGATTTCATTGATAAAATTGAGGTTACTAAATTGTCTTAGGTTTTTTAGTTTGGTGCTAATTTTAAATTTAAAATTTTAAATTTAAAATTATTGTGTTTTATGTCCATTTTTTCTAATTTATTTTCAGGTGGAAGCAGGGAACATTTCCTGGCTCTTGACATTGGCACAGAAGTCACCAAGGCGCTGGTTTTTCAAATCAATCAGCAAGAAAAAACTGCCAATGTTGTGGGAGTTGGCAAGCAGCGTCAAAAAAAGGGCAACATGCAAAGTGGGGCAGTTTCTGATATTGCGGGGGTGATTGAAATTTGTCAGCTTGCTATTGATGATGCGCTTGGACAAGCTAAGCTCAAAAATGTTAAAAAGGCCGTAGTTGGAATTGCAGGCGAACTGGTCAAGGGCACGACCACCACGGTGCACTACGAGCGTCTCAATCCTGATTCGCGCATTGATTTTCCAGAACTGAAAAACATCATTCAAAAAGTCCAGGTCAAGGCTTATGAGCGAATCCAGCAACAAATCGAATGGGAAACTGGTCAGGATATTGAAGTGAAATTGATTAATGCGGCCATTGTGGATGTGCGGATCGATGGTTATCAAGTCACCAACCCGATTGGTTTTCAGGGCAAAGATGTTTCGGTTAGCATTTTTAATGCCTATGCGCCAATGATTCATTTGGGAGCACTTCAAACAATCGCGGATGAATTACGCATCAACTTGCTCAGCATCGCAGCCGAGCCCTATGCGGTTGCGCGCAGCGTTGACTATGATGATGTTTTGGATTTTAGTGCTATTTTCATTGACATTGGAGGTGGCACCACGGACATTGCCGTGGTGCGTAACGGCGGTTTGGAAGGCACCAAGATGTTTGCTTTTGGGGGACGCGCTTTCACAAAAAAACTGGCGCAAGAATTGCGAATTAATTTTGAGGAGGCAGAAGAGCTTAAGATAAGTTATGCGCAAGGTAAGCTTGGCAACGATGTGAGTGACAAAATTCAGCAGATTATGCAAAGTGATTGCAATGTGTGGCTCAGTGGGGTGGAACTATCCCTTTCGGAATTTGCCAATTCTGACGTGTTACCTTCGAAAATCTTGCTTTGCGGTGGAGGTTCTGGTTTGCCAGGCATCAAGAAAGCGCTTAACTCAAAAGACTGGCTGAAAGATTTGCCTTTTGCCAAAGCGCCAGTAGTCAGTTATTTGCAGCCAAGGGATGTTGCCAGAGTTATTGATGAAACCGGAACTTTGAGAAATCCTCAAGATGTCACCCCGATGGGTTTGGCTAATTTAGTTTTGGATGTGACGGATGAAGAAAAAGTTATGGCTGGAATTTTGCGTCGCGTGCTGCAGACGATTCAAGACTAATAATATAATTCACGAATCCACTCGAATTTGATCTCGAATAATCGCGAATGATTTTTTTAAAATTACTAGAGAAAATTAGGAAATTAGGATATAATTTGGATAAAGATTAGGAAATTAGGATATAATTCGGATAAAAATTAGGATAATGCACCACACATTTTACATCGATGTGGATGAAGAAATTTCATCCGTGATAGACAGGCTCAAAAGATCAATGGCGGTTGATAACTATTTCGTGGCACCCAAGCGAGCAATTTTCCTGCAAAGCATTGTGAATTTGAAACTGCTCAAGCGTGAAGCGGACAAAATGAGAAAGCGAGTAATTTTGGTGACTCAGGAAGAAATTGTGGCAGCAATGGCGAGCAGAAGCGGAATTGAAGTTCAAAAAACAATTGAGGGAGTTGAGGAAAACTTGAATGTTGAATTGAAAAATGAAGAGGATGATTTCAAAGATTCGCAATCCCAAAATTTGGCAAAACAGAGCAATGACAAAGCAGTCAGATTGAAAAATATTGGTTCAAGTGAATTTAGTGATGGTCAGGATTTACCAGAGAGGCAAACACCTGTGTTGGCAGTCAAAAAAAGTCCAGCTAAAAGTGTTCCAGCGACCAATTTTCTTGCTGAGCGCAAAGCGCCTGTTTTTGGGGAGAACAAGTCTGCTGGGCAAAAAAAAGCGGCTGATAGTATATCTTCCCAGTCAAGCGTAAACAGGGTGACCGCTAAAGATAAAGTTTCAGAATCAGAAAAGCAGTTTTTTTCTGATAGCAGTAGCAATTTTTCTGGGACTGATTTTGAAAAAGAACGCAAATCGGAAAAACTTTTTCCGCAACCGAAAAAAAGTGAAACTAGTGAGCGTCAAATCGCAAATCCTAAAACAAGAAATTTCCTTTTTATTTTTATAATCGTTTGCTTGTTTTTATTGGCGGGAGTAGCGGGCTATCTTTTTGTGCCAAGTGCGGACATTATCATTAAACCGAATGTGCAGACCATTAAAATAGACACTGACATTAAAGTTGGCTCGCAACAAGGTGCTAGTGCTATCACTGCTCATGTCATCAATGAAGATCAGCAAATAACCTTGCAATATAATACCACTGGCAAAAGTTCATCTTCTGGCAAAAAAGCGCAGGGAACAGTGGTGATTTATAACGAATTCGACAATCAGCCGCAAACATTGGTCGCTACCACTAGGTTGCAGGCAGATAATGGGAAAGTTTTTCGCTTGCTCAAAACAGTTGTTGTTCCAGGCTTGAGCAATGTTGGCGGTCAGGCAAAACCTGGGGCAATTTCAGCGCAGGTTGTGGCTGATGAGTCAGGGTCAGAATATAATCTTGAGGCCAGTAATTTCAAAATTCCCGGCTTCCAAGGTGGGCCAAAATATGACAAATTTTATGCCAAGTCCACTGCCACTTTTGGTGGTGGCACAACCGAAGGCAACGGCTCAGCGGGAGTCAGTCAAAGTGATCTTGATAGCGCCAAGCAAAAAACTGAAGCTGCCTTGAAGGAAAAAACTGCCGCTGCCATTTTGGCTCAGCTGAAACCTGAGGAGTTGGCTTTGCCGCAAGCTGAAAAAATCACAATTGACAAATCACTGGCCAGCGCCAAAGTCGGCGATGGCGTCGGTTCTTTTGAATACACTGTCACAGCTAGTGTCAGCGCCTTGGCTTTTTCTGGGCAAGAGGTGCGAGACATTCTCACCAAATCGCCTGAGCTGGCAGATCTGCCAAAAAATTCCACCCAAGAAATCAAAAAAATTGACTACGTCAGCGTGGAACCAAATTTTGATGTCAATACGATGCTCTTGAAAGTCCATGGCGAGATTGCAGTCACTCCGAAAATCGACGTTGAATTTTTCAAAAGCCAGTTGCTTGGCAAAAATGAAACGGAACTTTTGGCGGTGCTCAAAAAAAATCAAACTGAAATCGAAAGTGCCAGTGTCAATTTTTGGCCAACCTTCATCAACCGCACCCCGCAATTTCCTCAAAGACTCAAGATTGAGATTGAAAAAGGGCAGTAGGCCGCAAAACATGCTTTTTGGCCTAAAATAGGCATTTTTTGAGTCAAAAAAAGAAAGCTCAAAACAAATGATTTGTCAGGGTTGACAACAATTCGATAACTTGTTAAGATAGTTATACGTTTTTAGAACAGCTTAATAGACAGTTTAAATTAGAGGTTTTCACTACTTTATTTTCACGAATGAGGATAGTTTTGGAAAAGTATTTCCCCTCTATTTTTATGTTGGAAAATCACTCAAAATATGACAGTAAATAATGACAAGGAACTCATCAAGATCGAAGGCGTGATCATCGAAACTTTGCCCAGCACAACTTTCAAAGTCAAACTGGACAATGGTCATGAAGTTCTGGCTCACATTTCTGGCAGAATGCGAGTCCACTACATCAGATTGCTGCCGGGTGACCGAGTGCTGATGGAAATGAGCCCCTACGATTTGACCAGGGGACGAGTTGTGCAACGTATGTAAAAAGATAACAGATTAAACACGGAAGAAAACAGAAAAACACGGAAACACAGAAAAAATTAAAAATTTTGTGTCGTTCCGTAAACTTCTGTGTAATTCTGTAAAGTCAATATGAAAGTACGAGCATCAGTCAAAAAAATATGTGCTAAATGTAAAGTTGTCAGACGCCGAGGACGCGTTTATGTGATTTGCTCAACGCCAAAACACAAGCAACGACAAGGATAACAATAATTTTTAATTTTAAATTTTAAATTTTAAATTTGAAATTTTTTCTGTATTATGATACGTATTTCCGGAATAAATTTGCCAGATGAAAAAATAATTGAAGTTGCTTTGACTTATGTTTATGGCATCGGTCCTTCTACGAGCAAAAAACTTCTGAAGAAACTTGAAATTGACCCCAAGACCAAAACCAAACTTGTGTCGCCAGAACAAGCCAACAAGCTGCGAGATGAAATTGAAAAGAAGCACAAGGTTGAAGGTGAACTCAAACACGAAGTGAAAATGAACGTGAAGCGCTTGAAAGAAATTGGCAGTTATCGTGGTTCTCGTCATCAGAAAGGTCTGCCAGTGCACGGCCAACGAACCAAGACCAACAGCCGAACTGTGCGAGGAAATGTCCGCCGAACAATGGCCAGCGGAAGACGAACAGAATCAAAGACCTAGGATACGAATGATGATCCGAATTATATCCGAATGTAATTCGAATCGCTAGCAATTTTTTAAATAATTCGGATTTAAATTGTTTATAATTCGGATAAAAATTAGTATATATGACAGAGGATATCAAAAAAACCGAGGACATTTTTGAAGAAGTGGCGGCTGAAAAGACCGAAGGGGTTGAAGCTCCAAAAGTTGCTGAAGTTTCAGAGGCTGACGCCAAGAAGAAAAAGAAGAAGCTCAAAAGACAAATTCTGAAAGGACAAGCGCACATCAAGTGCACCTACAACAACACCATGGTGATGATTTCGGATTCCAATGGTGCCATGCTTGCTTGGGCAAGTTCCGGGCTGCTGGGCTTTAAGGGGGCCAAAAAGGCCACTCCTTATGCTGCCACGCAAGTTGTGCATGATGTTTCAGAAAAGGTCAAAAAATATGGCGTGCAAGAATTGGAAGTTTTTGTTAAAGGGGTTGGCAGCGGACGTGAATCATCGATCAGGTCACTGGCCAACAAAGGTTTCAATTTGACCTCCATTAAAGACATGACCCCGATTCCTCACAACGGTTGCCGACCAAAGAAACCACGACGAATATAACATATAACAGAATAAACACGAAATAAAACAGAAACACACAGAGACACGGAAAAGAGAATTAAAAATTCTGTGTCGTTCCGTAAACTTCTGTGTAATTCTGTAAAGTAATAATATTATGGCTAGAGATTTATTAGGATCAAAATGTAAGAGATGTCGCCGCTCGGGAGAAAAACTTTTTCTCAAAGGTGATCGTTGCAACACTGCCAAGTGCGCAATGGTTAAACGTCCCTATGCTCCAGGCGTGCATGGCAAAAGAATGTCCAGAGGACTCAGTGAGTTCGGCAAACAACTTGCCATGAAGCAACGCATCAAACGCATGTATGGAATTTTGGAAAGACAATTCCGCAAGCACTATGAAGAAATTGAGAACAAGCAAGGGGTGACGGGAGATTTGTTGATGGCCAGACTGGAACTGCGTTTGGACAATGTGGTTCGCAAAATGGGTTTTGCACTTTCCCCAATCCAAGCTCGTCAATTGGTCAATCACGGAGCATTTTTGCTCAACGGCAAGAGCGTGACCATTCCTTCTTATGAAGTCAAAATTGGCGACGTGATTAGCATCAAAGAATCGAAGAAAGTCAACCCATATTTTGTCAATCAAATTCAAGCTTTGAAGAACAAGAAAGATTTCCCACGTTGGATTGCCTTTGATCAGAATGCGATTGTTGGAACGGTGATTGCTTTGCCAGCCAGAGAGGACGTCGGCATTCAAGTTGATCCTCAAATGGTGGTTGAATCTTATTCTCGTTAACATTTACAATTAGGACTTATGTGCTTGCTCTCAAATTCCTAGAGCATGAAAAACCTGCTAAGAAAGTTTTCCCTGGTCTACTTCAAGCCATATTTGCTAAAAAAGTCAGTTGTAAGTAATTTTCAATCAAACACATAAGTCCTAATTGTTATATTATATTTTTTGTTTTCTTAACTTCATTAACTAAAACGGTTGGTTTGTGGAAAAAATTCCATGAGCTTTTCGTTCAAAAGAGGATATGCAGACAGTGTCACTTCCTCAGAAGCCAAAATACACTCCGATTAATGACCAAAGCGGAAAATTCGAAATCTTGGGTTGCTACCCAGGCTATGGAATGACCCTTGGAAATGCGCTTAGACGCGTTTTGCTTTCTTCACTCAAAGGAGCTGCCGTAACTTCTGTCAAAATCAAAGGTGTTTCACATGAATTTTCAACGCTCGATGGAGTGTTGGAAGACGCTGTTCAGATTATTCTCAATTTGAAAAAAATCAGATTCCGCTTGCACACTGATGAAGCAGTGAAAGTTAGTTTGAAATTCAAAGGTGAAGGAAAGGTGACGGCTGCTTCTATCAAGGGTTCTTCTGAAGTTGAAGTTGTCAACCCTGAGCAGGCTATTGCCACCATCACTGACAAAAAAGTTGAGTTGGAAATGGAATTGGAAGTTTCCAATGGTCTGGGCTATGTTCCAATTGATCAACAGGAGCGAGGCGAAAAAGAAATCGAAGTGATTGCCATTGATGCTGTTTACACTCCAATTCGTCGCGTGAACTATGAAGTTGAAAATATGCGCGTGGGCAAGAGAACGGACTACAACAAAATCACCCTTGAAATCGTGACTGATGGCAGCATCACTCCCCAGGAAGCTTTTTCCAAAGCCGTGACCTTGCTAGTTGAACAATTTTCAGTTTTGGGTGGAATTGAAGTAGTGGAAGAAAAAGTGGAAGCTCCAGTCAAGGAAGCAGAATTGGTGGAAGAAGTTGCCGAGGTCAAAGAAGAAGAATTTGATCCACTCAAAACCAAAGTCACAGAACTGAAAAATCTTTCCACGCGAACTTTGAACGTTTTGGAAGCCAATAAAGTTGCCAAAGTCAAGGATATTGTCAAACACACCGAAGAAGGCCTGAAAGGTTTGGAAGGCATGGGCGACAAAGGCATCAAGGAAATTAAAAAGTCAATCGGTGAGCTGGGCCTTACCTTAAAACAGTAAAAAGTATATGAAACATTTAGTTAAAGGCAGAAAATTCAGCAGAGTTAAAAAAGTGCGCACGGCTTTGTTCAAAACTTTGATCGGGAGTTTTATCTTGAAAGAAAAAATCACCACGACCGAAGCCAAGGCCAAAGAAATCAAACCCATGGTGGACAAGATCATCACTAAAGCGAAAAAAATCTCAGCCGATGAAACCAAGCGAGTTGCCATCGTGCGAGATTTGCGCAAAGAAATTCCCCTGGCAGCTGTCAAAAAGCTTTCCGGTGAGTTTGCCTCAAAATTTTCAGCTCGTACTAGTGGCTACACTAGAATCCTGAAAATCGCCCCTCGCAAAAGTGACGGAGCCAAAATGGCCATAATTGAGTTTGTATAGCATGCGAATTATGATGCGAATTATGATGCGAATTATATCCGAATGTAATTCGAATCGCTGGTGATATTTTTGAACAATTCGGATGTAATTGTTTTATAATTTGGATAAAAATTAGGATATATGAAAAGACAATATCATCTCTTTGATGCCCAGGGAAAAGTTCTCGGACGCCTTTCAACTGAGATTGCAAAAGTGCTTAGCGGCCGAAATAAAGTTGACTATACTCCCCACATTGACGGAGGTGATTTTGTGGTGGTGATTAACGCCAGCCAAATCAAAGTGACCGGCAAGAAATTGACTGACAAGATTTATCACAGTTTCAGTGGCTATCCAGGCGGAATCACCGCGATTGCTTTTCAAGATTTGTTGGCCAAGGATCCTCGCAAAGTGATTCAAAATGCAGTTTATGGGATGCTCCCAAAAAACAAATTGCGAGACAAAATGATGCCTCGTCTGCTGGTCTATGGCGATGCGCAACATGAACACAAGAACATCGAAGTCACCCACTAGTTACAAATGATGATTCGAATAACATCCGAATGTGATTCGAATCGTGAAATATTTATTTAAATTCGGATAAAATTCGAATATAATTTGGATAAAAAATTAGAATATATGGCAGTAAAAAAGACAGCAGAAAAAACGACGACTAGCAAAGTCAAAAAAACAGCTCCCAAGAAAACGGTTGAAAAACCAGTTGCCGCAAAGGCCTTGAAGGAAGTTGCGCCGAAAGTTGAAAAGAAATCAGCTGACGAGGTTTATTTTTATGGCGTGGGACGTCGCAAAGCTTCCGTGGCCCAAGTTCGCTTGTATGCCTATGACAAAGCAACTGATTCTGATTTTGTGATCAACAAGAAAAAACTGAAGGACTATTTCCCAGTGGCCAATTTGCAAAACACTTTCTTGGCACCACTCAAAGCCGTGGGACTTTATGGCAAAATGCGCGCCACTGTTTTGGTGCGAGGTGGAGGAGTGACTGGTCAAGTTGAGGCTGTGCGCCTTGGCATTTCCAGAGCTTTGGTGAAATATGACGAAACTTTCAAAAAGACTCTCAAAGAACTTGGCTTCATGACTCGCGATGCTCGCGAAGTTGAACGCAAGAAACCAGGTCTCAAAAAAGCCCGCAAATCTCCACAGTGGGCAAAAAGATAGTAATCTTTTTGGCCAATGTGGAAAGGAAAGGGGTCGGGAAAAACTGGGTTTTCCCGTAGCGGAAGTACTGAAACCGCTGGGTTTCAGGGAGCGAAGCGACTCCTCAGAGGGCGAAACGTTAAATTTTCCAAAACACTCCGCAAGGAGTGTTTTTTTGTGATGGCAAAATAAAACGAGCAGTGGAGTTTGGGTGGAAAAAATGACAAAGTGAAGGATTCTTTGTCCTTGTTGCTGTTGGTTGAATAGTTCGAAGTTGGCCGTATTTGCATAGTAGACATGTGTTTGGAGTGCTTGTAAAGAAGATTTAGCCAATCCTTGAGTTTTTGCCAGCTTAATGGTAATATTGGAGTGTACAAAACTTTACAGCAAGTTAAAATCTGCCTAATCGGCAGGTGTTGATTTTATGTAGAAATAAGCGTTATTGATAAGATGAAAAAAATTATGGCAAAAGAAAATAAAAAATCCAATGGAACCAATATCGGATTTGAAGAAACGCTTTGGGCAGCCGCCGATAAAATGCGAAACAACATGGACCCGGCCGAGTATAAGCATGTGGTTTTAGGCTTGATTTTTTTGAAATACATTTCAGATTCTTTTGAGGAGATTCACAACAAAATTAAAAATGATTCTGAATCCTATGAAGGACAAGAGGAAGATCGAGACGCCTATCTTAGCGAAGGTGTCTTTTGGGTTCCGCAAGTTGCTCGCTGGGATCATTTAAAATCAAACGCTAAAAAGCCCGAAATTGGCAAGATGCTTGATGATGCAATGATTGCGATTGAAAAAGACAATGCAAGCCTGAAAGGTGTGCTTGCCAAAAACTACGCTCGTCCAGATTTGGACAAGGTTCGCTTGGGAGAGCTTATCGATATGATTAGCACGATTGGACTTGGCGACAAAGAAAGTCGAAGCAAAGATATTTTAGGTAGAGTTTATGAATATTTCCTTGGTAGATTTGCTGGAGCTGAGGGCAAAGGTGGCGGAGAATTTTTCACCCCACAATCGGTGGTAAAACTTTTAGTTGGAATGTTGGAGCCATACAAAGGGAGAATTTATGATCCATGTTGCGGTAGCGGTGGGATGTTTGTGCAAAGTGAAAAATTTGTTGAGGCGCATGGTGGAAGTGTCCATGACATTGCAGTTTATGGTCAAGAATCAAATCCGACTACTTGGAAACTTTGCAAAATGAATCTTGCGATTCGTGGTATTGAAGGGAATATAGGAGCACACAATGCTGATACATTTCATGATGATTTGCACAAGGATCTTAAAGCGGATTTTATCCTGGCAAATCCTCCGTTTAATATTAGTGATTGGGGTGGAGAGCGAATTAAGGATGATGTTCGATGGAAATATGGCGTGCCATCTGCTGGCAATGCAAATTATGCATGGATTCAGCATATGATCCATCATCTTGCACCAACTGGAATTGCAGGCTTTGTTTTGGCGAATGGCTCACTTTCATCAAACACTTCGGGCGAAGGAGAAATCAGAAAGAGTCTTATTCAGAATGGTTTGATTGATTGTATTGTAGCCATGCCCGCACAGCTTTTTTATACAACGCAGATTCCCGCTTGCCTTTGGTTTGTTTCTCGTGATCGATATAATCACAAATTTAGAGATCGTCATGACGAGATTTTGTTTATTGACGCACGCAAGATGGGAACAATGGTGACAAGAAAAAATAGGGAACTCACCGAGGAAGATCTCGAAAAAATCACTGGCGTTTATCATAGCTGGAGAAATAAGGATGGAAAATACGAAGATGTAAAAGGATTTTGTAGGGCATCAAAAATTGACGAGGTTGAAAAAAACAGTTTTGTTTTGACACCCGGAAGATATGTCGGGACTGATTTTATTGAAGAAGATGACGAAATATTTGAAGAAAAGATGAAACGGCTTACGAGCGAATTAGAAGAGCAATTCAATGAATCAAGGGAATTAGAAAAAAGGGTCAGCGAAAACTTACGAAAAATTGGATATGGAAGTTAATAAGATTGCATTAGTGCTAGATACATGTATTTTAGAAAAAACTATCAATGAAGACGAAGACATGTCTCTGTTTGGTTTGAGTATTTATGATGACACTGTGGACTTAATTGAGAGAAATGAACTCCAGGATAATGTAGAAATATTTATACCAAGGATTGTTCTAGATGAGCTGTTAAACCATAAGGAGAATAAATTAAAATCTAGGGTATCAACCGCAAAGAAATTAATGCATGATATAGGTAGCGTGAGTGGAATAAATATAAATTTTGATTGCGAAGTAGGGTTTACTTGTAAAAAACACATCTCAGAAGTTGCAGACATAAAGATTAAAAATATAAAAGTTATCGAAATGCCTGATGATAAAGGATTGCTTTTTCAAGAAATTTTGGAGATGTCTATATTAAAAATACCTCCGTTTAAACAAGGCGATTCAGACCATGGATTCAAGGATGCGATTATATTGAAATCAATTGAGGATTTAGCTAGAAATTCTGACTTTGATAAGTTTACATTTTTCACAAAGGACAAAGGGTTTAATCATTCTTCTATTACGAAAACTTTTGAAAAAAATACAGGGAAGAAATTGGAGATTGTTTTTAATAAAAATATACAAGGATATATATCCAACTTGTATCCAGTATTTCCAGAATTTAAAAATTATTTAAATAATGAATTTCTGCCCAAGATAGAAGAGCAGATAGAAAAACTGACAACCATAGCGATTCCAAGTGAGGGTTCATTTGAGATAATAAAATCAGGAATTAATGACTTTGAATTGGATCAGATAAATGAGGATGAATATAACATAAATATTGGGTTGAAAATCGCCTATAAAAATAACCAAGGAGAGATAAAGGAAATAACTGATATAGTAAAGCCTTATAATTTTAAAAGAAATAGTAGTGAAAACGAGGCGTGGGTTATTGCAGAGGGTCGATGTAACTATTATATGTATTAGACAAAATGAGTATTTGGAAACAAATTAAAATTGGAGAAATAGGGGATGTGATAGGTGGAGGTACACCATCAACCAACAATGACCTATATTATGGGGAAGACATTCCGTGGATTACACCCAGGGATCTATCAGGGTATCAGTCTATGTATATAAGCAAGGGGGCTAGGGGAATAACAAAGCTAGGCCTAATGAATTCTTCTGCAAGAATTTTGCCAAAAGGAACGGTATTATTTTCATCACGAGCCCCAATAGGATATGTCGCAATAGCTGAAAATGAAGTAACTACCAATCAGGGTTTTAAGAGTATAGTGTGTGATGAAAAAATTGCCAATAATAAATTTATTTATTATTCATTGCTTTTCAATAAAGAAAAAATAGAGAGTGTTGCTTCAGGATCAACATTCAAGGAAATTTCTGGAAATGTTTTGAAAAATTTGGAAATATTATTGCCAGATATTAAAGCGCAAGAAGAAATTGCTGAAATCTTATCCTCTCTTGATGATAAAATAGAGCTCAATCGCAAAATAAATGCTAATTTGGAAAAAATGGCCAGTGCGCTATTTAAAAAATGGTTTGTTGATTTTGAATTTCCTGATAAAGATGGGAAGCCATATAAGACCAGTGGCGGACAAATGGTTATATCTGAATTGGGTGAAATTCCTAATTCATGGAGTATTTTAAGTTTGAAAGATTTTTTTCCAATAATTACAGGGAAGAAAGATGCCAATGTAGCTACTCAACATGGTCAATATCCATTTTTTTCATGTTCTCAGGGGGTATTGCATACAGATGAATATTCATTTGATTCATCATCAATTTTGCTTTCAGGCAATGGTGATTTTAATGTGAAATGGTATGAAGGTAAATTTGACGCATATCAGAGAACTTATGTTTTGACTCCTAAAAATAAATTGTTTCTAGGATTTTTATTCTATGCAATCAAATACTTCCTTGATGATATTACAGCTGGACACAGGGGGTCAGTAATTAGATTTATAACGAAAGGAATGATCGAGGATTTTAAAATTGCAGTGCCCTCGGATTTAGTTTTAAAAAATATGGCCACATTCTTCTATGAAAACAACCAGACAATTGATTTTCATAAAAGGGAAATAGATAGTTTGTCACAAATAAGGGACTCGCTTTTGCCTCGACTAATGAATGGAAAAATAAGAGTAAAAATTAAATAATTTATGCAACAACGCAAACCTCCAATTGCTAAATCATTATTGAAAAATTCGGAGTCAGCATTACTTGCTGCCATAGAAATTCATAATAAGCCAATTTTTGTTTATAGATATGAAATCTGCATAGTGCTTATTGTTAATGCGTGGGAACTTGCCCTAAAGGCTTACATATATAAATTTTTTAAGAAAAAAGTGCGTTTAGTGTTTAAAGATGGGACGACAAAACCTTTTCTGGAATGTTTAAAATGCGTCAAAAGCAATTTGGAAAAAGAGTTTTATCTCACATCTGAAAGCATAGAATCAATCTATGACTATAGGAATAATGTGATACATTTTTATGGACAAAAAATGGATAGCGTAGCTTTCTCTCTTTTGCAAAAAAATGTCCTATTGTTATCAAATTTTTTAAAGAAATACTTTAAACTTGATTTATCAAATAAAACAGACCTGGTTTTATTGCCAATTGGTTTTAAAAAAATTGTTTCCCCCGTAGACTTTTTGAGTAATGATAGTTATATAAAAAATTCAAACAAAGAGGTGAAGGAATTTTTGAATAAATTAGTGGAGAGGGTTGATAGGCTCCAAAAAGAAGGCATTGATGATTCCATTTTAGTTTCTTATAAGATGAATGTTGAAAATATCAATCGTGTTAAAAATGCAGACATAATAGCTGCTATTGATAATAAAAATGAGCAAAAAAATAAAATTCAAATAAATAAATTTCAATTTTCAGATGATCCAAATGCAAAAAAAATTAAAATAGATAATGAGGATGATATATTTAAAACGATTTTTACCCAAAATAGGTCTTTGGTGACTAAATATATGAGAGAAAATTTTATTTGCAAGATTGATAAGAAATACTACAAAATAAGAGGAGATTTTGAAAAAGATCCAAATTTATTCAGATTTAGACTTTCTTATCCAAGCCAGCCAGAAAAGGGAGGAATACCATTTTTTAGTAAACAAGTATATAAGGAATTCGAAAAATTTTATAAGAAAAAATAATATGGCAAACTACAAATACACCGAATCAGATCTAGAAAACGCAGCCCTTGAATGGTTTGAGGAGCTTGGCTATGCAATTGTTTTTGGACCAAGCATTGCTCAAGATGGAGAATTACCGGAACGCAAAAACTACCAAGACATTGTGCTTGAAGATCGACTGCGAAATGCTGTTGCAAAAATAAACTCAAAAATTCCAAAGGAGGCACAAGAGGACGCTGTCAAAAAAGTTTTAAATGTGGCCTACTCAAATTCAAGTCTACTTGAGGTTAATCATAGTTTTCACAAAATGCTGGTCGAGGGGATTGATGTTGAATACCAAAGAGCGGATGGAACAATTGCAGGGGATAAGGTATATCTTATCGACTTGAAAAATATTGATAACAATGATTGGGCAGTGGTCAATCAATATACCGTGATTGAAAATAATCACAATCGCCGTCCCGATGTGGTGATTTTTGTGAATGGTCTGCCTTTGGCTGTGTTTGAATTAAAAAATCCTGCTGATACGAATGCCACCGTAAAAAACGCTTTCAATCAAATCCAAACATACAAAGCGCAAATTACTTCTTTGTTTGCATTTAACGCTCTTTGTGTAATCAGTGATGGTATTGATGCTCGCATTGGAACATTATTTGCTGATCTTGAGCGATTTATGAAATGGCGGACAATTGATAGTGATGCTGTTGCTCCAGCTTCGATTCCAGAAATGGAAGTTTTGATTAAGGGCGTATTTGCGAAAGAGCGACTTTTGGATATTGTTAAAAACTTTATTGTTTTTGAAAATGATGGAAAAAATACCATTAAAAAATTAGCAGCCTATCATCAATATCATGCAACCAAGAAGGCGGTAATCAGCACGCTTGAAGCAACCAAGCAAGAAGGTGATCGCAGATGTGGAGTGGTCTGGCATACGCAAGGCTCGGGAAAATCTCTCACAATGGTTTTTTATGCAGGGAAAATAATTCAAGCTTTGGATAATCCCACATTGGTCATTTTGACTGATCGCAATGATTTGGATGATCAACTCTTCGGAGTATTTAATGGCTGTGATGAATTATTCCGCCAGACTCCAGTGCAGGCCAAGGATCGCTCAGATTTGAAAAAAATGTTAAGCGTGGCTTCGGGTGGTGTTGTATTTACTACGATTCAGAAATTCTTTCCAGAAAATAAATATGGACAGCATCCGTTGCTTTCCGATAGAAGAAATATTGTGGTGATTGCTGATGAAGCCCATCGCAGTCAATATGATTTTATTGATGGCTTTGCCAGACACATGCATGACGCATTGCCGAACGCTTCATTCATTGGATTTACAGGGACCCCAATTGAACTGACTGATAAAAATACTAGAGCGGTGTTTGGTGAATATGTCGATGTGTATGATATTTCCCGTGCAGTTGAAGATCATGCTACTGTTCCAATTTACTATGAGGCACGGCTAGCAAAGATAAAACTTCTTGAATCAGAAAAGCCAAAGCTCGATCCTGAATTTGAAGAATTGACCGAGGGTGAAGAAGTTGAGAAAAAAGAAAAACTCAAAAGTAAATGGGCACGACTTGAAGCCATGGTTGGATCAGAAAAACGCATTACCCTTATTGCTAAAGATGTTGTGGAACACTTTGAAGCTCGATTAGACGCAATAGATGGTAAAGGCATGTTTGTTTCTATGAGCCGTAGAATTGCCGTGGAACTTTATGATGAAATTATCAAGCTTCGACCAAATTGGCACAATGATGATATCAACAAAGGATTTATTAAAGTGGTTATGACTGGTAGTGCCAGCGATCCTGCTAATTATCAGAAACATATTCATAATAAGGAGGAGCGAGAATTATTGGCTAGTCGCATGAAAAATCCAAAAGATGAGTTGAAATTCGTGATTGTTAGAGATATGTGGCTTACTGGTTTTGACGCTCCTTCTATGCACACGATGTATATTGATAAACCAATGCAAGGGCATGGGCTTATGCAGGCGATTGCTCGCGTTAATCGTGTTTACAAAGACAAGCAAGGAGGCTTAGTGGTTGATTATCTTGGTATCGCTCCATCACTTAAAGAAGCGTTATCTCATTACACGCAAGATGGAAAAGAAAAACCAACCATTCCGCAAGAGGAAGCTATCTCTGTAATGCTTGAAAAATATGAGATTGTCAAAGCTATTTATCATAAATACGATTACAGTTTGTATTTCAGTGAAAAAGCTTCGGAAAAAACCCGAGTTATTTCCGGTGCGGTCGATTATGTTTTAGGATTGGAGGATGGTAAAAAAAGATATGTTCAAGCCGTGACGGAATTATCCTATGCTTTTTCACTTTCAGTTCCAAGTGACGAGGCTTTAAAAATCAGGGATGACATTGCTTTTTTTCAAGCAGTCAAAGCTGTGATTATTAAGCTGGAACAAACTGGCGGACAAGGCGGACCAACAGAGGAGGATTATGATCAAGCTATAAAACAAATTATTTCCAATGCGGTGGTATCAGACGAGGTGGTAAATATTTTTGATGCCGCAGGACTTAAGACTCCCAATGTTTCAGTATTATCCGATGAATTTTTGCAGGAAGTGAAAAATCTTGAGCATAAAAATGTGGCTCTCGAGCTTTTGAAAAAACTGCTCAATGATGAAATTACAACGATGCAGAAAAAATTCTTGGTGAAATCTAGGTCATTCGCCAAGATGCTCGAAGAAACAATCAAAAAATATCAAAACCAAACTATTGAAGCGGCACAGGTTATTGCTGAGTTGGTTGAATTGGCTAAGAAAATAAGAGAAGAAAAAAATAGAGGTGGCGATTTAAATCTCAGTGAAGATGAAGTCGCTTTCTATGATGCCCTTTGTGAAAATGATAATGCAATTATGGAGCTTGGAGATGAAACATTGAAAAAGATTGCCCAGGAATTGGTAGCCATGCTTCGTAAAAATACAACTATTGACTGGACGCTTAAGGAAAGTGTCCGAGCGAAGCTTCGTGTGTATGTGAAAAAATTGCTTAATAAATATAAGTATCCACCAGATAAACAAGAACTCGCCACTAAGACTGTTTTGGAACAGGCGGAGGTTTTGTGTAAGGATTGGAGCGGTGAGGCGTAAAATTTATGAAATTTAAATGGCTTATTTTTATCGTTGTATTTGCAATGCCATATATGGCTAGCGCATCTTGCGATGTTCAGCCAATTGCTCAAAGTTATTTTAAAGAAATGAATGCGTATTCAACTTTTGGACTTCCAATTCCCAAGCTTGTTATTTCAAATGCACCACTGGTAAAAATAGATAGTGAAAAAATAAAAGAATACGGAAAACCTACTTCGAAAACAAGGGGAGTATAATGGTCCCATAAATCTGCACACGAAATATGCTAAACTTAGAGGGAAATATTAACCCAAATTTATGACCAAAATACACAAAACCTTTAGCCCCCAAGAAAAAGCCCAAGTAGCTCTCACAGCTATCAAGGGTGAAA